>JAJDZJ010000099.1 GCA_022824685.1 Caldilineaceae bacterium | reverse complement strand
ATCTCGCCGACTGAGGGCCTGATCCGCGGCGTCTTCCCGTCGATATTCAGTAAGCGCAGGGTGATTTCCACTTATTATCGCTTTCTTCTGGCCACAATTTCAACTGAATCGGCCTACAGATTTAGATGCGATTGCCCTGCCCCTAACCCCAAATGACCGAGTGCCGCCATCGATCCACCAAGCCGCAAAGCTCCGTCCGCCCGCTGAGTGAAAACCGTATTGAATTGATCGGTTTCGCAAGCGCCCAGCGTGGTCGCGATGCGCACATCAGAGTTCAGATTCTTCACTCTGTGTAGAGCAAATCCTGAGGCACGCGCCGCCCCTCCTGAACCGACCAAGAGATTCCATACCTAAGAGTAGACCAGGGGCGCCCACTGTAGCCCCATACTATCAACAAAGCACACAGAAGGAGACAGAGTATGTCCAAACTCCAGACGCTTTCCCATCAAAACATGAGCCGCCGCGACATGTTGCGCATCGCCGGCATTGGCACAGCCGGCGCCGCGCTTGCCGCCTGCGCAGCCCCCGCGGCTGCGCCCGACGCCGGCGCAGAGTCTGAACCGGCCATGGAGCCGGTCTCCATCATCGCAACAACGCAAATGCCAGTCAACACCTTCGACAACGCTTTGGAGCGGTCAAAAGAACTACTTCCTGGCGTTGCCTTGGAGGTAAACGCGAACAGTTTCGGCGCAGGTGGTTGGGATGGATACTCAGATACGCTCCTCACCCGTATCGCAGGCGACGAACAGATCGACGTCATTATGATCGCCATCGAAGGTCTTAGACTGCTCACGGCAAGAAACATCCTCGTAGCGATGGAGGACTTCCTTGCCGCCGATCAACCCGCCAACGAGATCCTGCAGAACGATGTCCACGTCACGCTGCGCGAAATGCTGCAGGTCGACGGGAAGCAGTACGAGTACCCCTTCTCCTGGAACAATATGGTCATGTATTACAACACCGCCATCTTCGAGGAAGAGGGGCTGGATCCGCCCTCGACGGATTGGAACTGGGACGACTTCCTGCAAACCTGCCTGCAGGTCGCCAACGTCACCGGCGGCGCCGACGACCGCTTCGCCTACTCCTTCTGGGGCGCCGGCATGTTCGGCATGGCCGCCTGGTACTTCAACAATGACGTTTCACCCCTGTCGGATGACTGGCTGGACTCAAATCTGCTCGACCCCAAGGTCGCCGAGACCGTTCAGTTCATGGCCGACCTGATTCTGGAGCACAAAGTCGCCCCCAACCCCGAAGGCTGGGATGAATGGGCACAGTTCCACGCCGGCAACCTCGTCATGCGCACCTGCGGCCGCTGGTGCATCGGCGGCTCCCTTGAAGCCGAATTCGACACCTACGACATGCAATACCAGCCGCATCAGGCCGGTCCCCTCAAGACAGTCGCTGGGACCGACGGTTGGGGCATCTCCAGCTCCAGCGAGCATCCGCAAGAGGCATGGGAAGTCGTCAAACTGCTTTCCGACACAGAAACGTCGATCGACATGGTGCTGCTCGGCGGCAATATTCCCGCGCTGCGCTCGGTCGCCGAAATGCCAGTCTTCGCCGAGTACGGCCCGCCCAACACCGCGCTCTTCTACGAATCGCTCGACTTCGCAGCAACCGTGCCGTCGCCCACCAACTTCAATATCGTCGAACCAATCCTCAACCGGAACTACGCCACGATCTGGAACGGCGAACGCACCGTCGAAGAGGCCCTGCAGGCTGCCCACGATGAACTGCAGCCCGAAATGGATAAACTCAAGCAGGCATAGTAAGGTCAATTCAGGGATGGCAGGTTGCCGGCGGCAGGGTGCCGCGTGCACCCAGACTGTCCGGCAACCCGCCCCCTACTGTTCATTCTCCAGGAGATGACCGGAACTGTGTAGTTCGCCGCGAGCCAGTAGCATCTGCAAGTGCTCCAAGCCGTTGACCTCAGGAAAGTCAACGTCTACTCCATACGCCGGCAGTTTTTCTTCGATCGTGGTCATGACAAGACCTTTTCGATAACGCCCATTCTGACAATGGCAGCACTGTCTGGCTTCGAGCGTATCTGCTATTGAACCAAACGAGCTGCGTCTGCCGACTTGGCGCGCCCCGTGCCGTCCCATTGGATGGCTCGACAAGCGCTTACTGGCCATCGCAGAGCAATGTATCTGGTTTTCAAAGCGATTAGAGCACTGTACCCGAAGCAAGATCCTCGATCCAGGCTAGCATATAGCCCTTCAGCACGCGGCTGTCTCGGACTCAACCTTCTTCATTCTGCTGAACTACGACCCACAAGCAAAAGCAACTACGCCTCCAATAGATTTGGCAACGCGCCAAGCCTGATCTATTATTTCCCACAGTCCGAAGAAACGAGTCCCACTCTCTTTCCGTAAACCCGCCAAGCTCCGTCCTTCTGCCGAATGAGAACCGTAGAGAATCGTACTTGAGCGACAGCACCCGAAGCGGCGCTGTCCATCTGTCTGCAGCAGCAAATGCTGCATGTCGTGATACCTGGGTGCTTGGACCCATCACGCCCTTGAAATCAGCGAACGGGACCCACATCATCTGGTAGAACAGGGCCAGTCTCCCCTTCCCCAATCCGTCCAACCAAATTTTCCTAAGGAGACGAAGTATGTCCAGACAACCCTCACCATTCCATCAGAACATGAGCCGCCGTGACATGCTGCGGCTTACAGGTGTTGGCGCAGCCGGCGCCGCGCTGGCTGCCTGTGCAGTCCCCGCAGCCGCCCCTGACGCCGGCGGCGACTCCGCCCCCGCCATGGAGCCGGTCACCGTCATCGCCACCTCCGGCATGCCCGTCAACACCTTCGACAATGCCTTGGAACGGTCCCTTGAAAGGCTCCCCAACATCGCCATGGAGGTAAACGCCAACAGCTGGGGCGAAGGCGGATGGGACGGGTACTCCGATACAATGCTGACTCGCATCGCCGGCGGCGAACAGATCGACGTCATCATGATCGCCATCGAAGGGCTCAGACTCCTCACTGCCAAGAACGTCCTCGTGGTGCTGGACGACTTCTTCGCCGCAGATGAGCCCGCCAATGACATCCTACACAACGACATCCACGTTACCCTGCGCGAAATGCTCCAGGTCGATAGCAAGCAATACTTGTTCCCCTTCTCCTGGAACAACATGGTCATGTACTACAACACCACCATCTTCGAGGAAGAGGGACTGGATCCGCCCCCGACCGACTGGACGTGGGACGATTTCCTGGAAACCTGCCTGGCAGTCGCCAACGTCACCGGCGGCGCCGATGACCGCTTCGCCTACTCCTTCTGGGGCGAAAGCATGTTCGGCATGGCCGCCTGGTACTTCAACAATGACGTCTCACCAATTTCGGATGACTGGTTGGACTCCAACCTGCTCGACCCCAAGGTCGCGGAGACACTTCAGTTCTTGGCCGATCTTATCCTGGAGCACAATGTCGCCCCCAACCCCGAAGGCTGGGACGATTGGGCACAGTTCCACGCCGGCAACCTTGTCATGCGCACCTGCGGCCGCTGGTGCATCGCCGGTACCTTTGAAGCAGAGTTTGAAACCTACGACATCCAGTATCAGCCGCACCAGGCCGGTCCGCTCAAGACCGTGGCCGGCACCGAAGGCTGGGGCGTCTCCACATCCAGTGAGAATCCGCAAGAGGCCTGGGAGGTCGTCAAGCACCTTTCCCACTCCGACACCTCCATCGACTTGGTCAAGGTCGGAGGTAGCATCCCCGCCCTGCGCTCAGTCGCCGCAATGCCCGTCTTCGCCGAGTACGGCCCGCCCAATACCGCGCTATTCTACGAATCGCTCGACTTCGCAGCCACCGTGCCGTCGCCCACCAACTTCAATATCGTCGAACCAATCCTCAACCGGAACTACGCCACCATCTGGAATGGTGAACGCACCGTCGAAGAGGCGCTACAGGCTGCCCATGAAGAGCTGCAGCCCGAAATGGACAAGCTTAAGCAGGCATAACTGCCCCACTTAGGTATGTCAGGTTGCCGGCGGCAAGGGATTCATGGACCCCCTTCCGCTCGGCAACCTGCTATCCTGACCTATCCAGATAGGACTCCCCATGACTTCAACAGCGCCGCCTGACGACAGAATCGACAGGCAGACCAACCCCCAAAAGGGGACCACTCTGGCGCAGCGTGAAGCATGGGCCGGCTACCTCTTTGCCACCCCCGCCCTGCTCGGCCTCCTAGCATTCACTGTGCTGCCTATCGTCGCCTCCCTTGTCCTCATCTTTCTGCACTACGACCTCTTGACGCCGCCAAAGTGGGCCGGCCTCGAAAACGTCACCCGCCTCACGTCCGATTCCAGGATGTTCAAGATCTACTGGAACTCCCTGCGGCTCACGGTAGGTGCCACCTTCCTCAACAACGTCCTCGGCCTCCTCTTGGCCGTGGGCCTCAACCGGGCCATGCCCTGGGGCATTCGCTATCTCCTCCGCACCTCTATCTTCTTCCCGGTCATGACCACGACCGCTTCCCTGGCCGTTGTCTGGCGCTTCCTCCTGACCCAGGACCGGGGCGTCGTCAACTTCCTTATCGGCCAGATCGGTCTGGACCCAGTACCCTGGCTCAGCAGCTCAGCCTGGGCTCTCGTCTCCGCCATGATCTACGATGTCTGGAAGGCTTGCGGCTATCTGATGGTCATCTACCTGGCCGGCCTCCAGGGCATTCCCGCCGTCTACTACGAAGCCGCCCGCATCGACGGCGCCGGATTTTGGCAACAGTTCCGTAATGTAACGCTCCCTCTCATCTCGCCCACAGCATTCTTTGCCATTGTAATCTCTCTCATAGGCGCTTTTCAGATCTTCGACAACGTCTATGTACTCACCGAAGGCGGCCCGGGGGACGCCTCCCGCGTTATCGCTATGTATATCTACGAAAAGGCATTCCGCGGCTTCGAGATGGGCTACGCCTCTGCCGTCTCCTTTACGCTGTTTGTCATCCTGATCACGCTCACACTGCTGCAATTCCTCGGCGCACGGCGCTGGGTTCACTATGAATAATGGGCTGTCCTGCTCGACGCGGCCCCAACAAACGATTTCCGACAAAAGACCATTCTAATGGCAACGACAACAGGTTCCGCCGCCGAGCCGGCAAAAATCCGCAGAACCTATAGAAAGTCCGTCTGGCTCCAGCTCGGCGAGGCCCTCCTGTGGCTGCTCCTGATCGGCATCGCCATCATTGAGATCGCTCCCATCAGCTGGATGTTCTCGACCTCGCTCCGCGATCCCAAGAACTCCTTCGACCTCCCGCCCGACTTCTGGCCCACTGCCCTGCACTGGCAGAACTATCTTGCAGTCATCAATTCTCCCGACATCGAGTTCATGCTGTTCTTCTGGAACAGCCTCAAAATCGCACTCATTGTTACCGCCGCCCAGCTCCTCACTTGCTCGATGGCCGGCTACGCCTTCGGCCGCCTGCGCTTCTTCGGTCGCGACATCCTCTTCGGACTGTTCCTCGCCTCCCTGATGGTCCCCGCGACCGTGACCCTTATCCCTTCCTTCATCATCATCCGCTCACTCGACCTCATGAACACGCACTGGGCCCTCATTCTTCCCAGTGTAACCAGCGCCTTCGGCGTCTTCCTGCTACGCCAGCACTTCAAATCCTTGCCCGAAGAGCTCCTCGACGCCGCCAAAATCGACGGCGCCGGCTACTTCCGCGTTTATTGGCAAATCTTGCTCCCGCTCACGGGACCGGCGCTCTCCGCCCTCGGCATCTTCACCTTTCTCGCCTCCTGGAATAACTTTGTCGGCCCCCTGCTATTTCTGCGCGATTGGGATAAGTTCACCTTCCCCATCGCCATCGCCACAATCCGCGGCTACATGGGCTCCGGTAACCAGTCCGAAGTCCTCGCCGGCATCATGATCTCTATCTTTCCACTCCTTGTCTTTTTCCTGCTGGCACAGCGATGGATCGTGCAGGGCGCGGCCATAACAGGTCTGAAAGGATGACGACTCAGCAAGGCATCACCGGCAGCACATACGTAGTTCAGGTCGTCCAGACTCTGTGGGAAAACCTGCCCCAGCTGCTCTGGGCAGCGCTCCTCTTCAATCTCGTCTGCCTGCCAGCTGCCTTCCTCTTCACCGCCGGGCTCTTCATTCCCGCCCTTGTCGCAGCCGCTCTCACCATCGGACCTGCATGGGCCGCCCTGCTGGCCTTCGACATGCGCCTCATTCAAGGCATAGTGCCCCGCCAATACACAATCTTCAACGACTTTCGCCTTGTCTGGCCCCGCAGCGTCCTACTGAGCATTCTGACCGCCTTTCCGCTGCTTGCTCTCATGACAACCCTGCCAGCCCTCCGAACCGAACCCGTAGCCCCCATCGTATGGCTCAGTCTCGGCGCCGACCTCCTCGGTAGCGCAGTAATGGCAACCTTGTCACTCTATGCCTTTCCCAATCTAGTCCAACAACGCGACAATGGCGTCCGTGCCCATATACGCAATGCCCTGATCCTGGCCAGCCGCAATCCCACCAACAGCCTGGGCATCCTGGCCATCGGCATTCTCTTCGCCTTCAGCATCGCCTACATCAGCCTCGGCCTGCTCCTCCTCCTGCCAGCAGTCTACAGTCTCTTCATCGCCGCCAACTACCAACTCGTTCTCGATAAAGAGGCACAGGCTTAGATGCACGTCCCGCCCGCGCCCCGCTTGACACCAATTTCGCCCCAAACGATCCAAATGCCAGCAGCAAGAAACGGCCAACGACCAACTACCTCAAAACCGCAGTTCACTGACCACTGACCACTGACCACTGACCACTAGGGCCTTATGCTAGTTGTGAAAGGCCAATCGCTTGATTTTCAGATAGTCAGGTACGCCCAAGAGCCGGTTGATACAAATGCAGAGGGTATGTGCAGTCAATTTGGTGTAGAGTCGAGCACACAAGCCCCACAAAGTATG
>JAJDZJ010000236.1 GCA_022824685.1 Caldilineaceae bacterium | reverse complement strand
GCGGCTGAGCAGGTCGCGGGCGCGCGGCCCCCACAGGCCGATGCAGCACTGTGCGGCCGAAATGTCGACCAGGACGGCCGAGCCGTCGCCGGGCAGATGGCTCTCCATCCAGCCCAGATCGTGGAGGCCCATGCCGCCGCCGGTTACGATCATGAAGCGCTCCTCACCGAGGCGGGTGACGGTCAGGTCGCATTTGATTCCGCCGCGGGGGGTCAGCATGGCGGTGTACGTGATGGCTCCGACCGGTCTGTCCATGTCGTTGGCTGCCAGACGCTGCAGAGCGGAGAGCGCGGCGGGGCCGGTCATCTCGAAGATGGCGAAGGGTGTCAGATCGAACAGGGCCACCCGTTCGCGGGTTGCGGCGTGTTCGGCTGCGACGGCAGGCGACCATTCCTGCGCTGCCCAGCCGCTGCGGTCTGCCCCGGGTACGTTCAGCGAACTGAGCAAATCCAGGTTGGCGTCGTACCACTGGGGGCGCTCCCAGCCGGCGTTCTCGAAGAAGACGGCGCCCAACTCCTGCTGGCGCGCATGGAATGGGGAGAGCCGCAGGTTGCGGGGATGGGTCATCTGCTGGCGCGGGTGGATGATGTCGTAGACTTCACGGTACTGCTGGGCGGCGCGGGCGCGGACGTAGGGGCGGCTGAGTGCGTGCGGATGGAAGCGGCGGATGTCGCACTCGTGCAGGTCGGTTGTGGGCTCCCCTTCAACGAGCCATTCGGCGACCGCTTTGCCGACGCCGCCCGCATGCGTGATCCAGACTGCCTGCGCGGACCAGAAGCCTGGCAAATGGGGGGATTCGCCGAGCACGGGGAAACCGTCGTTTGTGAATGAGAAGATGCCGTTGAGTGCGCGTGTCAGCCCCACACGTTTGAGGCTGGGCATCAGTTCGCCCGTTGCGGCCATGGCGGCCTCAAAGTGGGTGGAAGGGAATGGCCTCTCCGCCGGGGGCAAGCCGTTCACGGCCTGGTCTGGCAGGTCGGCGGCGTCCAGCAAGAGAGGTTCGTGTTGGTAGGAGCCGATGCCGATGCTTTCTCCGACCTGGCGGAAGTACATCGCCTTGTCCTGGTGGCGCAGGAGGGGGAGCGAAATCTCCTCGGCGGCGCCGGCCAGTTCCGGTATGGGGTCAGTGACGGCGTAGAGGTGTTGCATTGGCGAGAGGGGAATGGACACGCCAGCCATGCCGCCGACTTTGGGCGCCCAGATGCCGGTGGCGGCGACGACGAGGTCGGTTTGGATGTCGCCATGGGTGGTATGCACGGCGGATATGCTGCCGGCTGCGATACCGAAACCGGTCACTTTGATGCCGCTGAAGAACTGAGCGCCGGCCTGTTCGGCCGCGCGCGCCATCGCCTCTGCCGACCTGGTGGCCTTGGTCTGGATGTCGGAGGGGACGTAGAGTGCGCCAAAAATACGATCGGTCAGGAGTGGAAAGCGGGCGCGTGCCTCGTCCGGGCTGAGCAGATGGGACTCTACGCCCCATGCGAGGCCCAAGCCATGTTTGCGTTTGAGGTCGGTGAGCCGCTCCGGCGTCCAGGCGACTTCCATGCTGCCGACCTGCCGGGTGCACGGCTCACCGTCAAGATCCATCTGGGTCCAGAGATCGACGCTGTGGCGCGCGAATCCGGTCATCGTCTTGGAGGCGTTGAGCTGGAAGACGAGGCCCGGCGCGTGCGAGGTTGAGCCGCCGGTCTCGAAGAGCGGACCTTGATCGACGACGACGATTTCGCGCCATCCGAGTTTCGTCAGGTGGTATGCCACGCTGCAGCCGGCGATTCCAGCGCCGATGATTACTGCCCGGGCATGCTTGGGCAACATCGTTCCCTCATTTTCCGGAGACCGGTCTGCCATCCCTGTCGTCGCGAACCGGCATCAGGCCATGATTTGGAGTTTCTCATACGGAACGGCCAGTCGCAAGGGTTCGTTGTTGAAGAAGCGTTGGATGTCGCGCACGATCTCCTCGACCAGGCGCATGCGGTTCTCGACGGTATGGCCGGAGACATGCGGAGAGAGGAAGACGTTGTCGAGATCGCGGATGGGATGGTCGGCAGGCAAGGGCTCCGGTGCGAAAACATCAATGTAGGCGTTGAAACGGTTCTTTTGCAACTCGGCAAGAAGGGCGTCCTGGTCGAGCACCCATGTGCGAGCGGTGTGGATGAAGAGCGCGGCGTCGCGAATCGACTGGAAGTGGGCGCCGGTGATCATCTTCCTGGTTTCGGGTGTGATCGGTGCGTGCACCGAAATGATATCAGAGTCGGCAAAGATCTCCTCCAGTGAGACTCTGCGTACACCGAGCAGGCGGGCGTCTTCCTGGCTGAGATAAGGGTCGTAGACCGAAACATCGCAGTTGAATGGTTTGAGCAGGCCGACGACGCGGCGGCCGACCATGCTGGCGGAGACGATCCCCACTTTTTTGGCGTAGAGGGAATGGCCGGGCCAGTTGGGTGCGGGTTTCCAGCCGCGCTCTTTCTTCATAAGCCTCTCATAGGGGAAGAGGTTACGCTGGCCGCTGAGCATGGCCCAGAGGGTGTATTCGGCGACGGATTCGGCGATCACGTCGGCGGCGCTGAGAAGGACGATGCCGCGTTCGTGGCCGGCGGGGGCGAGGCGGGTCTTGACCGAGCCGGCGGCGTGGCCGACGATCTGCAGGTCTTCGGCGGCGGCAACGTGTTCCTCGGTGATCACAGGCGATCCCCAGGAGGTGACGACGGCTGCAGCGCCGGGGATCAGTTCAAGCAGTTCATCGCTGGTGTAGTTGCGGTCGAGCTCGTTCCAGATTACCGTCCCGAGGCTCTCCAGGACGGAGACAGCCTCCGGGGAGAGAATGTCTTCGGACAGGCCAACCGGGGGCAGATAGAGGATCTTTCGCTTTTGCGTCATGCGAATGTTTTAGCCTTTCACGCCGCTGAGTGAGATGCCGCGGATGATATAGCGCTGCATGAGTACGAAAACGAGCAGCGTCGGGAGAAAGCCGATGACAGCTCCGGCCATATCCAGCCCTGCGTCTCCTCCGGAGCGGGCCACAGTGCCAAGGCCAACGGTAAGGGTGCGCATGTCAGATTTGGATGTGACGATCATGGGGTAGAAGAAGGAGTTCCAGTTGCCCATAAAGCGCAGGACGGCCAGTGTCGCCATGGTGGGTACGACCTGCGGCATCAGTACGTGCCACCAGTTCTGCCAGAGATTGGCGCCATCGATGGTTGCGGCATCGTCATAGTCGCGAGGAATGCTCAAGTATGCCTGGCGCAGCAGGAAGGTGCCGAAGATGGATGCGAACCAGGGTCCGATCAGCGCCGTGTAGGTGTTGACCAGGCCCAGGCGGGAGAGAACGACGAATTGCGGCACGATCAGGGCGGTATCGGGCACAATCAGGATGCCCAGGAATAGAATGAAGATGGCATTTTTGCCCCAGAAATTGCCTCTGGCAAAGGCATATCCGGCCATGCTCGAGGTGATCACGCCGCCCAGAGTTGAGACGACTGCGACATAGACACTGTTAAAGAGCCAGCGCAACGCGTCTGTCCGGGCAAAGAGTGTCTGGAAATTCTCCAATGTCATCGGCGATGGGATCAGTTCAATTGGAAAAATGATAAAACGGATGTTTTGCGTGAGAGACACCGACACCATGATTAAGAACGGCCCAACGGTCGTGATCGCCACCGCCGCCATCAAAATGTAGATGATCGCCTCTCGAATCAGGTTGGGTTTTTCGACTGACGCGGTGGTGGTTTCGGAAACAGCCATCTGCAGAACTCCAAAGTGATGGTTCCCAGTTCAGGAGTCAGGCGCCGGTCCCTCCAGTCAAGGGTTATCCACGATGACCGGCAATTTCCCTTACAAATCAGCTAATATACGTCGTCGCCAAAACGCAGATAGCGGGACTGAATCAGTGCTATGATCAGAATCATTGCAAAGAAGAGAATCGATAACGCGGATGCGTAACCGAAGCGGCCGAAGTTGAAGGCCTCGTTGTAGATATGGTAGACCACGGTCGTGGTCGCGTTTACAGGCCCGCCGCCTGTCAGAATGAAGATTGAGCCGAAGACCTGCAGTGCGCCGATGGTGGCGATGACGATGATGAAGGCCGCTGTCGGGCGCAGCAGCGGAATGGTGACGTAGCGGTGAAGGCGCCATCCGTTGGCGCCATCCACTTTGGCGGCATCATAGAGTTCATTGGGGATGGCCTGCAGCCCGGCCAGCCAGATGACCATGAAATAACCGAACGCCTCCCAAAGACTGATACCGACAATGCTGGGCATGGCCTGAGTGACATCGATGAGCCATTTCTGGGGTGGAATGCCGACAAGCCCGATCAGGAAGTTGAGAGGGCCATCGGGGCGCGGCGAAAGAAAGCGGCGAAAGATCAGGGCAAGGACGGCCACCGACGTAATGTTGGGAAGAAAGTAGATCGCGCGGAAGGCTTTCATGCCCCGAAGCGGCCGATTTACCAATATAGCAACGCCAAGTGATACCGCGACCAGAAGCGGGATATACATGAGCGTAAACCAGGCGGTGTTGAGCATTGCCTTGTGGAGCTTGGCATCCGTCACCATACGCACAAAGTGATCCAGCCCAACGAATTCGCGCGTTGAGAGCAGGTCGGTCTTCAGAATGCTGTACCGGAACATCGAGACCCAGGGGACTAAATTGAAGATCACAAAGACCAGGGCGTTGATGATGATGAAGGGGTACCAGGGCAGGGAGCTCCGCAGTCGTTTCAGGAACTGGGAGGTATTGCGCTGGGATGAACCGGCAACGGCCATGATCAGATTCTCCAATTCGAACAAAAAATCACAGAGTTGTCGGGAAGGGAGTCTGTCCTGCCTCTCCGCAACTCTGCGATCTTTGTTGGGCCTACTGTGAAGGCGTTGACTCCATTATCCGTACTGTTCCAGCAGAAGCGCGTCGATCTCCGTCTTGATAGTCTCCAACGCTTCTTCAACGGTGGCCTGACCAAGTACGGCAGCCTGGAACTGCGGGCCGGCGACAACCTTACTCTCCTGCCAGAGCGTGTTGGTGTCGACACCGGCGAACAGGAGTGGTCCGAACCGATCTACGTACTCGGCTGTGCAGGGAGCAGGGCTCCAGATTTCCTTGGATTTGGCGCCGACGGGCGTGGTGCCTGCCAGGTTGGCGCGTGTGCCGATCTGTTCCGGCATAATCATGTACTTGACCCAGGTTACAGCGGCATCGACCGCGTCGCTCTGGCTGGTGATGGCCCAACCCTGGCCCGAAACGATGCCGGAAACCGCGGTAATTGAGCTGTCCATGCTGCGGGGGTGGCCGATTACATACTCGAGATCCGGGTTCGCTTCAACATCCTGGATGCAGGCTGCATCCTCTCTGCGCGCGGTCACCTGTTCCAACGAAAGCCAGTAGTCGGGCAGGCCACCCTGTTCATCCACGCTGCCGATGGCGTACTCCAGGGGGACCCAGCCCTCCTGGAACTCTTTGACCCAGCGGGTCAGGGCATCAATAACGGGCTGTTCAAGGAAGTTGGAGTCGGTGCGGTCGTCCGAATACACCTGGCCGCCTGCTTCGTGGACGGTAACCAGGAAGCCACCCCAGCTGAAGGTGCTGAGACTTTCCAAATACCAGTTCTGTTCTGCGGCCCGTTCACCCAGGGCGTAGAGTTCGTCCCAGGTCCCGAATGAGGCGGTGGCAGGGTCATAGCCCAGTTCGGAAAGCAGGCCGCCGTTGTAGCAGGGCGATTGCATCTAAATTGGGTCAGAACATCGAAATGCAGCCGAATACTCTTCCAGGTCGGGGTAAGACACAGGGAAATGTACGAAAGATGGCACGTAGACGGAGAATTTAACTTATCTCGCCGACTGAGGGCCT
>JAJDZJ010000125.1 GCA_022824685.1 Caldilineaceae bacterium | reverse complement strand
TCACAGACACTCGCCAACCCCTCCCACCCCGCACTATCCACTATCAACTCCCCCCATCCCCCAATTCCTCAATCCCCCCAACTCACTGGTCAGACAACAGCCCGTCCCTTCCCAACCCCACCTGGTTATCGCTGGAGGCCGAGACGTTGTTGCCCCCAAATCACTGTTCAGACAACAGCCCGTCCCTTCCCCTGTTCACCGCGCATCGTGCGCGCCCCCCGCCCTCCCCGCCGGTCCCCCGCACGCCCGACCCGCGACGCCGCCCCGTCCCTCCGCGCATTACTCGCCCCTTCTCCCCTCCCTTACACCGCAAACCCCCTGTAGGGGCGCCCCTTGTGGGCGCCCTCCACGTCGACCCGCCGTACCCCCGACCCGCGACGCCTCCCCGTCCCTCCGCGCATTACTCGCCCCTTCACCCCTCCCTTACACCGCAAACCCCCTGTAGGGGCGCCCCTTGTGGGCACCCTCCCCGCCGATCCGCCGTACCCCCGACCCGCGACGCCTCCCCGTCCCGCCACCCTCTGACCACTGACCACCGACCACTGCAGTTCCGCCCCATATGGGCGCCCAAGCCCCTCCGCACAGAAACCCGCCTCCATTCAGAGACGCCAACACGGCCCTCGTGCCCTTCCTCTGCCCTTCTCCGTGCCCCTCCGTGCTCCTCCGTGTCCCTTCGTGCCCCCTCGTGCCCCTTCGTGGATCAAAAAGGTTTTGACGTTCGCCCTTGCCATTCCCCGCAGTTCCCCAAATACAGGTCGCGTTGTGGCATTCATCATCAAAACGCAGTACAATCTTGAGGTGTCTGCCCGTCATAATCCGGCCGGCCCTATAGGCCGGGGCAACGGTCGGCGCGGGGGACAAAAGGGACCAGACGAACTGTCCCGTCAAAATTCAATCTGTGGCTGGGCGCATACCTCCCAGTTTCCAGGAATCACATATCATCGCGGAGGCTCTCAATGCGGATCACCGATCTCAAGTGCGCGGTTCTGGGGGGCAGTCCTGTTGTTCGCATCACAACTGACGCCGGCATCGAGGGCTACGGGCAGGCCGAGCATTTCAAATCGTATCTCAAGCCCCATGTCCTCTTTTACCGCGACTTCATTTTGGGTCAGGACCCGACGGATGTGGAACGGGTCATGTTGCGCATTCGCCGGCTGGGGAGCTTCAAACCCTGGGGCAGCGCGGTCAGCGCGATCGAAATGGCCCTGTGGGACATTGCCGGGCAGGCCGCGGGTGTGCCGGTCTACAAACTGCTAGGAGGAAAAGTCCGCGACAAAGTACTCGTCTACAACGGGGCGCGGCGGTCCCCCATGGCGGGCCAGGAGCCCGAGCACTATGCGGAGAATATGGCCCGCATGGCGGAATTCAGCGAAGGCTTCGCCATCATAAAACAGGGCATCGGCTTCCACAGCCCCATGCCGGACTTGGTAGAGGACTTCTACTACGGGGAGAGTCTGGACGTTTACCATCAGACGGAGCGCGGCCTGCTCACAGAAAAGGGCTTGAAGCATGTCGTCGCCTGCGTCGAGGCGATGAAGGATGCCCTGGGTGACAGGGTCGGCCTGGCCCTTGACTGTGGACCCGGCTGGACCGTACCTGACGCCATCCGTTTGGCGAAAGCGGTGGAGGGGCTGCACATCATGTGGCTGGAGGATACCATCACCGGCGACTACACGCCGTATGTGCTCGCGGAGCTCTACCGCGAGCTGACGCGTAGCACGTCGACCCCAATCCATACAGGGGAACAGATCTACCTGCGCCAGCACTTCAAGCCGCTGTTCGAGATGCAGGCCGTCAACATCATCGGTCCGGATCCGGCCGACATTGGGGGCATTGCGGAACTGAAATGGGTGGCCGAGTACGCCGATCTGCACGGGATTCTCATGGCTCCCCATGGCACGGGAGACGGCCTGATCGGGCTGGCCGCGCTCGTGCAGGCAGCCGCGGCGATGCCCCGCAACTACATCGCATTCGAGTACCCGGTCGGTCGCCCCGATTGGTGGTATGATATTGTCGACGGCCTGCCCAACCCAATCGTCGAGAACAGCTACATCACCGTCTGGGACCGGCCCGGTCTCGGTGTCAGCTTGAACAAGACCGCAGCCAGCAAATACCTGGAGGCGGATGATAAGGATTTCTTTAACTGAGCCAAGGAGAGGCCAACTCATGTCCACTACTGACATCTACGAGACGCTCGGCATCAAGACCATTATCAATGCCGGCGGCCACATGACCATTCTGGGCGGATCTGTGCTCTCGCCAGAGGTGCGCGAGGCGATGGAGTCGGCCAACACGGCCTATACGCGGATGGATGACGTGTTTGACGGCGCGGGCAAAGCGATCGCCGGAATGCTCGGTACTGAAGGCGGGCTGGTTACGTCCGGATGCTATGCTGCGCTGGTGCAGGGGGCGGCGGGAATCCTGGCCGGCAACGACCCGGAACGGATTCGCCAGTTGCCTGACACGACCGGAATGAGAGACGAGTTTCTCATTCAGAAACCCACCCGTTACCGCTATGATCGCAGCGTCACGGTTCCGGGCGGCAAGCTGGTCGAGGTCGGAGACGATGACAGCTGCACCCCCCAGCAGATGCGGGACGCGATCGGGCCGCAGACGGTGGGCATTCTATATTTCGCGGCAGGTGAACGCTTCCCAAATACGGTTTCACTGCCCGACGCGATCGAGATCGCGCACGCGGCCGGCCTTCCCGTGCTGGTGGACGCGGCCGCCGAGATATACCCGCTCGAGCGAATGCGGCGCGTCGCAACCAGCGGCGCCGACCTGGTCTGCTTTGGCGGCAAGTACCTTGGTTCAGGAAACTCGACCGGCATTCTTTGCGGCAATGGCGAGTATGTGAGTAAGGCGCGGCTCAATGGGTTTACCGGCTTTGAGACGGGCAACAACAGCATCGGCCGCGGCTACAAGGTCGACCGGCAGGAGGTGATTGGCACCACGATGGCGCTTCGCCACTGGTTGGACACTGATCACGAACAGCGGCTGCAGCTCCAGTCGGAGCGTATTGCGCAAATAGTCGACGGCTTGGCTGGGATTCCCGATGTAAGCGCCAGGAATATGTGGGAGCAGGACGGGGAAGGTCCGTGGATGCGGCTGGATGTCAGTTGGGATGAAGAGGCCAAGGGGCGGACTGCTGAGGAGGTCAGCGAGGCGCTGCAGAACGGTTCGCCGGCAATCTTCTGCCGGTCTGATACGGGCAGCCTGCACATCGCCGTCCATACGCTGGGAGAAGGCGAAACTGAGATCGTGCTGCGGCGGCTGCGGGAAGAGCTGGCTTGACTGAGCCGAATAGAAGGGAAGGCGCCATGACCAAAGCAAAGCCCGGCCGTCATTTTCTGCAGATTCCCGGCCCGACCAACCTGCCCGAGCGCGTCAGACAGGCCCTCTCTCGCCCCGCGCTGGACCACCGGGGTCCTGACAGCGCAAAGCTGGCCCACCGTATCCTGGAACGGCTGCAACCGGTCTTCCAGACCAGGGGTCCGGTGATCATATATCCCTCGTCTGGCAGCGGTGCATGGGAGGCGGCGCTGGTGAACACGCTTTCCCCTGGCGACCGCGTGCTGTTCGGTTCTAATGGGCAGTTCTCCACAAACTGGCAGAGAGTGGCAGCCGGCGTGGGCTTGACTGTGGAGGAGTTGCAGGGTGATTGGCGCTGCCCGGTCGATCTGTCCGCGCTGGAAAACCGGCTGGCGGAGGACCGGGGCAGGGAGATCCGGGCGCTGGCCATCGTTCACAATGAGACATCCACCGGCGTTGTCAATGACATAAAGGGCGCGCGGGCGGCGCTCGACCGTACCGGCCATGACGCGCTGCTGATGGTAGACGTGATCTCCTCATTGGGCGCGATGGAATACCGGCATGAAGCGTGGGGCGTGGATGTGACCATCGCCGGTTCGCAGAAAGGTCTGATGACGCCGCCTGGCCTCGGTTTCAACGCGGCCAGCCCCAAAGCGCTCGCCGCGAAGGAGACGGCGGGGCTGCCCTGCTCCTACTGGGATTGGACACAGATCCTTGAGTTCAATCGGAGCGGCTTCTTTCCCTATACGCCCGCCACCAACCTGCTCTTCGGCTTGGATGAGGCGCTCTCGCTCTTGCACGAAGAAGGGTTGGACAATGTATTCGCTCGTCATGAGCGGCTGGCCGAGGCGACGCGGCGCGCTGTGCGCGGCTGGGGTTTGGAGGTCTACTGCCGCGACCCCAAAGCCTACTCGCAGGCGCTGACCGCGGTGGCGATGCCGGCGGGCTACCACTCCGACGTGCTGCGGCAGGTTATCCTGGAACGGTTCGACATGTCGCTGGGAACCGGTCTCGGCCAGATAAAGGGAAAGGTCTTCCGGATCGGGCATCTGGGTGATCTGAACGATCTGATGCTGGCCGGCACGCTATGCGGCGTCGAAATGGGGCTGGCCGCGTGCGAAATGCCCCATGTGAGAGGGGGGGTCAGCGAAGCGCTGGCCTTCCTGGCAAAGGACCGGTGACCCTTCCTCCGCTGAACCATTGCCCATCAGGAGATAGCTATCGCGAGCGAAGTTGACGTTCAGGGGCTTGCCCGCGATTTGCGGGAGACGCTGGCTGGCGACGCGCGTTTCGACGGCGCCAGCCGGGCGATGCACGCGACGGACGCCAGCGTATACCAGATCATCCCCCTGGGCGTCGTCAGGCCGCGCAGCCGCGATGATGTTGCGCAGGTGGTGCGGCATTGCCGCCGTTACGGCGTCCCGATCACCGCGCGCGGGGGCGGGACTTCGCAGGCCGGGCAGGCAGTTGGCGCCGGTCTGTCGCTGGACTTTTCGCGCTACATGAATCGCGTGCTTGACCTCGACGTTGCCGCGGCGAGGGTCACGGTCGAACCGGGCCTCGTCCTCGATGAACTGAACGCGCAGCTCAAGCCGCACGGCCTGCATCTTCCCCTTGATCTCTCCACATCCAACCGAGCCACGATTGGCGGAATGATCGCCAACAACTCAGCGGGCACCCGTTCGATCATCTACGGCAAAACAATCGATTACGTCGAGTCGCTCGAGGTACTGCTCGCGGACGGCAGTAGTGCCGTGTTTGGCGCGCTGACAGAGGACAGTCTGCAGGAAAAGCTGGCCCGGCAAGACCTGGAGGGCGAGGCCTATCGCACAGTGCGCCGATTGGGCGATGAGCTGAAAGATGAAATCAGGCGGCGGTATCCCCGCATTCAGCGGCGTGTCGGGGGGTACAACCTGGACGAGTTTGTGCCCGGCAATGGAGAAGCGTTCAACCTGGCCCGCATCCTGGTTGGCTCCGAAGGAACGCTCGGGCTGACCGTGGCGGCCACGATGCGGCTGGCGCCGCTGGCCGGTTCACGCGTCCTTTGCAGCGTGCAGTTCGACGACGTTCTGGAGGCGATGGCCGCGACGCCCGTAATCCTCGAGCACGGTCCGTCCGCGGTCGAGCTGGTCGATCGCTTCATGCTTGACAAGACCCGCGGCCGGATCGAGTTCGCGCCGCTGCGCGCATTCATTCACGGCGATCCCGGCGCGGTCCTCTTGGTGGAGTTCATCGGAGAATCAGAAGGGGAGCTGCAAGACAGGCTCGATAGCCTGGAACGGGACCTGGCAGGCCGCGGGTTAGGCAGCTACATCTACCGGGCGCTGGAGGCTGAGGAGCAGGCTCGCATCTGGGAACTGCGCCGGGCCGCGCTGGGGCTCACGATGTCGCAGACCGGAGACGCGAAGGCAATCTCGTTTGTCGAAGACACTGCGGTGCCGCCGCAGCATCTGCACGACTACATCGGAAACTTTCAGAGAATCCTCGCGAAGCACGACACAGAGGCCGGCTTCTATGCGCACGCGTCGGTCGGGCTGTTGCACATACGCCCTGTCATCAACTTGAAGCGTGTGGAGGGCGTAAAGCGTTTCGAGGCGATCGCCGACGAGGTGGCTGACCTGGTGTTGGAATACGGCGGCGCGCTCTCGGGCGAGCACGGCGATGGCCTGGTGAGGGCGCCGTTTCAGGAAAGGATGTTCGGTCCGGCGCTCTATCACGCGTTTTGCGAGGTGAAAGCGGCCTTCGACCCGGATAACCTGCTGAATCCGGGCAAGATCGTGCATGCGCCCGCCTTGACCGCAAACCTTCGATACGGGACGCCCACCGACGCGAACGATGGATCGGGGGATCCCGCTGACGGCGCAGGGGAGCCCGAAGCGGATCTGGGAGGAACAGTCAGTAAGGAGGAAGAGCACGCGACGGCGTTTGATTTCTCTGACTTTGGGGGGCTGCTGCGGGCCGCGGAACAGTGCAGCGGGGTGGGCGCGTGCCGGAAGACGCTTACCGGCACGATGTGCCCGTCCTATATGGCGACACGCAATGAAATTGACAGTACACGCGGGCGCGCCAATGCGCTGCGCCTGGCGTTGACAGGGGGACTGGAGGCGACGGGATTCGGCGACGAGGAGCTGCTGCCGGTCCTTGACCTGTGCCTGGAGTGCAAGGCCTGCAAGCGGGAATGTCCAACCGGTGTGGACATGGCGCGACTGAAAAGCGAGTTTCTCCACCAGTACCATGCCCGGCAGGGCGCCCCCCTGCGCGACCGGGCGCTGGCGCAGACCGACCGGATTGCGCGCTGGGGGAGCCGGTTGGCCCCCGTTTCGAACTGGCTGGCCGCGTCCGTCCCGGTGCGTCGGCTGAACGAAATGCTGTTTGGGCTGGATCGACGCCGCCCTTTGCCTGCATTCAGCGGGCGACCGTTCACGCGGAAGATGCGCAAAGCAAGAGATGGCGGCTCCTCTTCGGTGGCCGATGTCGCACTCTTCGCGGATACGTTCAACAACTACTATGAACCCGATCAGTTAGCGGATGCCGTCACCGTTCTGGAGAGTTGCGGCGCAAAAGTGACGGTCGCGCCTGAGGTCTGCTGCGGACGGCCGCTGATTTCAAAAGGTTTTCTTGATGACGCGGCGCGACAGGCCGCGGCCGCAACGTCCGCGCTCCTGCCGTTTGCCGAGGCGGGGCTGCCGATCCTCTTCTGTGAACCCAGCTGCTACTCGGCGGTGCAGGACGACCATCCGCGCTTGCTGCGGGGGACAGCCCAGGTCGAGGCAGGCAAGGTGGCCGCAGCCTGCCAGCTGGTTGAGGAGTGGGCCGGACCGCGCATGCCGCGCACGAAGCCGGGTCCGGCCAGAGTGTTGATTCACGGCCATTGCCACCAGAAAGCGCTGGTGGGTATGCAGCCGTTGCAGCAGCTTCTTTCCGCGGTGCCGGAGTGCGAATTAACCGTTTTGGACAGCGGCTGTTGTGGGCTGGCCGGGCTGTTCGGCTATGAGCATTACGACGTTTCCAGGCTGATCGGCGAGCGACGCCTGCTGCCGGCCGCGCGCGACATGAAGGAGAACGAGGCGCTGGTCAGCCCAGGGTTTTCCTGCCGGCAACAGATTAAGCATTTCACGGGCATACAGTCCCATTCACCGGTTTCGCTGCTGGCGGATCTGCTCTGATAGGCCGGCCGCCACTGAACTGGCGCTGGCCCATCCGCCGGCAAACAGTGGAATCAGGGAGGCCGGATCGACGCGCGCGGCGGTTCTCTCTCGAACTGCAGGGCATCGAAATAAACGTGGAACAAAAGGATTGTAGTATACTATGCGCATCGGAAGCGGTCGCCTTTCAGCAGTCTTTTTGCCCAACAGTTGTTATTCCATTGAACAGAAGGAAGCCCTTGAAACACAGGTCCATTCTCCCTTTGAAGACCCGGCGCGGCTCCCGCCCTCGTGCAGTTGAAGGACCAGGGGGGCCTGCTGGTTGCCATAGCCGAGCCACTGCGCTAACTCGCCCGCGATCGCACGCTTGGGCATTCGTACTAACCTTATTTCTCATTCTCGCCGGATGCGCAGGTACCGAAAGGTCGGCGACCGCGACACCCACCAAGACCCCAGAGGCTGCGGCGCAACAGGAGGCGGCCAGCACGGCAACCCCGCCTGCTTCCAATGCTGAGGGAAGCAACAATGCCAGGGGAAATACAGCTGCCTCCGCGGGAGAGGCGCAGGCGATCGCGACGCCTGACCCGGGAAGCGTTGCGCCATATACCGGATTGCCCTTGGCCGATCCTTCGCTGCGGCAGGAGAATCCGATTCTGGTCTGCATAAACAATGACGTTACCAGTCGGTCGGCCCATTACGGGCTGAATGAGGCGGATGTAACGTACGAATTCATTGTCGACGGATTCCATCTGACCCGTCTGACCAGTCTGTACCAGAGCATACCGGCCAGGGAGATCGGGCCGGTGCGCAGCGCACGCTGGCCGAACATTCATACCACGTACATGTTCGACGGCATTCTTGCCTGCTCTGGAGGCAGCGACGGCATCCGCTATCTGCTCAAGAACGAGGTGGGCTTCCCCTATCTCGACGCCGATTCGGAGGACCCGGAAAGCGTTACCTACTTTTACAGCGTTGGCGACAACTATCGAACCCGTCTGCGCACAAGCGTTGACAGGGTGCGCCGTTGGATGATCAACATGGCGGGCGTCTGCGATGTGTCGCCCCTGTTGCCCTACTGCCTGGAGATATTCAGCCCCTGGCTGGAAGGGCAGAAGAACAATCCCAGGCCGGTGGAGCGGGCAAGATTTACCTTCAGTGAAGCGCCGAAGGAGTTTTGGGCCGGCGAGGCAACGACGATTCGGATTCCCTACCCGGAGAACAACGGCGTTGAATGGCGCTACGACCCGGCGAGCGGAAACTATCTGCGCTATCAGAGCGGCGCGGTTCACATGGACCAGGCCACGGGCCAGCAGATAAGCAGCGAAAATGTGGTCGTCGTCTTTGCCGAGCACGAGCTGACCAACATCGTTGAAGACAGCCTTGGAACGCTGAGCGTGAAGATCAATCTGTACGGGTTTGGCGACCTGCGCGTCTTTCGCAACGGCAAAGTATACGAGGGCACCTGGCGCGCCAATGATCAGAGCCCGCCGCGCTGGTTGGGGCCTGGCGAGCAGCCGATAACGCTGAAGCCGGGCCGTACCTGGGTGCAGGTCGTGCGCACGAGCGACAGAATCAGCTTTCAGTAGACGTCAGAAATTTTCCAGGCGACACGCGCTCATTCGGATGCCGTCCTCCTTTGCATCCTGGAAGGTGAAGTCGGCAGTTGAAGACAGTCAACAACAGTTCCCTGGATAGAGTGTAATTCGGCTTCCGGCCGCCAACCCCTGGAGTTCGCGAATGTTGCGGGTCAAGGTTGTCTGCACGATTGGACCATCCAGCACCGATCCTGAAATCCTCGCCCGGATGATCGATGCGGGTATGAATGTGGCGCGTATCAATATGAGCCATGGGGACCATGAGTTCCACGCCCGCAATATCCACACAATTCGTGAGATTGCACAGGAACGGAACAGGCCGGTGGCGATTCTGGTCGATTTGCAGGGGCCGAAGCTTCGGGTCGGTGAAATGCAGCCGGGCGGTGTGCGGCTGGCTGCTGGTGAGGAGTTGCTCCTGACGACCGAGGAGGTGATCGGGGAACCGGGCAAAGTGCCGATCCAGAATAAGGAGGTTCCCGCCAGCGTCCGGAAGGGACGGGAGGGGTCTGCGGCCGGTGAAGCCGCGATCTTCCCGGAACGCATCTTATTGGATGACGGTCTGCTTGAGCTGGAAGTGCTGGACGCGACCGAAACGACAGTGCGAACGCGGGTGATCGTAGGCGGCATCCTGGAAGATCGCAAGGGCATGAATCTGCCGCAGACGAAGCTGACCGTTCCGTCGATGACGGAAAAGGACCGAATAGACGTCGACTTCGCGTTGGAACATCAGGCCGACTGGATCGCGCTCAGCTTTGTCCGGACGGCGGGCGATATTCACGCCCTGCGGAAGGTGGTGCAGGGACGCGCGCCGCTGGGCCGGGCAACGCCGATCATCTCGAAGATAGAGAAGCCGGAGGCCGTCGACAACATCGAGGAGATTATCGAGGCATCGGACGGGTTGATGGTGGCGCGGGGAGACTTGGGCATCGAGACCAGCCCGGAAGCGGTGCCGATGATACAGAAGATGATCATCTCGCGTTGCATCGCCACCGACAAACCTGTGATCACGGCGACGCAGATGCTCGACTCGATGATTCGCAATCCGCGTCCCACCCGCGCCGAGGCCAGCGATGTTGCGAATGCCGTCCTGGACGGCAGCGACGCGATCATGCTTTCCGGTGAGACCGCGGCCGGCGTCTATCCGGTGGAGTCGGTGCAGACGATGGTGAACATCGCCAAGGAAGCGGAGCGCGTGCGCAGAATCACGCAGCCGCATTACCGTCTTTCGCGGCAGGAGGTAGACGACTACTCTGGGGCGTCTGGTACTGGCTCTGCTGACGAGCGTGGCAAGCGTGTAGGCGAGGGGCCCTCGGTTGCGGAAGCGGTGAGTGAGGCCACCGTGGATACGGCGCAAAATGTGGGGGCAGCAGCCATCATCGCGCCCACGGCCCGGGGCGCGACCGCCAAAAAGCTGGCCCGTTTCCGGCCATCGGTTCCCATCATTGCGGTGACACCGAGCCATCTCGTGTACCGCCAGCTAGCCCTGTTCTGGGGCGTCTATCCCTTGATGGGACAGCGGATGAACACGATTGACGAGATGTTGGAAGACGCTGTGCGAATTGCCTTGCGGGCCGGGTTCGTGAAGCAGGGAGATGTTACGGTTGTAACGGGCGGCGTGGTTGGGGGTGTGCCAGGCGAGACCAATCTGATGACGGTTCGCCGAATTGCCCGCGTGCTCATGCATGGCCAGGGCGTGGGCAACCGCCGGATGAGCGGACGCGTCGTGCGCTTGAAACCGGAGCAGGATCCGTCGGACAAACAGTTGCAGCACAGGATGATGACCACGCAGGATATCCTGGTGGCCGAGAAGTTGAACCAGGTCAGCATGGAGCTGGTATACCATGCGGGCGGCCTGATTACGGCGGAGTCGGCGCCGGACAGCGTTGCTGCGCTGGCCGCGGTTGAGCTGGGTATCCCCGCGATTCTGCAGGCGACGGGCGACTGGGACGAGCTGGCGGATGGCCAGACCATAGTCATTGATGCCCGCACAGGCAACGTCTATGAGTGGGATCTGTAGTTAGCTCGACAGTTGATTGGAGGTTCTCTGCCCGCGAGATGGAGGAGGGCAGGTCTTCGTCTTCCCTATAACTTTGACGGCCAGTAGCCCAACCGCTCGCATGGAGCGGTCTTTTTGTTCGCCTCTTGTGTCTGCCTCCCTGGGAACTGCGGTGGGCTGCGATTTGCGGCTAGGTCCGGGTACTCATCTCGCGCCAGGTCTGATTCGTCTCAGACAACTGCGGGCGGCCTGTTGCCTGATTCGTCGATGGCCCGACGAACGTCAACGCGGAGCAGCAGGAACAGACCCACGACAAAGAAGGCGATAATGGAAACGATGGCCGGTCTCAGGCTGCCTGTAATCTGGTTGACCAGACCGAAAGCCAGCGGCCCGAGCCAGGAGGTGCCCCGCTCGCTGACCTCATAGATGGAGAAGAATTCCGCCTCTTTGCCCGGCGGGATCATGTTGGCGAACAGGCCCCGGCTGACAGCCTGCGTGCCGCCCATCACCAGAGCGATAAATGCGCCCAGGATCCAGAACTCCAGGACGCGGCTTTCCCCCCGCAGGCCCAGGTAGGCGTAGATGACGACGACTGTCCAGACGATCAGCCCGACGATCAGCGCCCTCTTGGCCCCAATGCGGATCGCCAATCTGCCGAAAAGGAGCGCGCCGCCAAAGGCGACGAACTGGATCATCAATATCACCACGGTGAGCGTTTCCTGTTCGATGCCCAACCCTCCCTGAACGAGGGGGGCGGCGGCAAAGATGGCTGCCACGGCAAACACCGTCTGGATGCCGTCGTTGTAGAGCAGGTAGGCGATCAGGAAGCGGATCGTATGGGGATACCTGGCAGTCTCCTGAAAGGTCTCCCGCAGCTGTTTGAGGCCGGTCGACAGATAGGTCTCGCCGGGCGGCAGCTCCTTGGCGGTGTCGCGCGAACGCAGCAGATTCCATGTTACGAAGGACCAGCTGAACCACCACAGCCCGCCGGAGAACAGGTTGATGCGGACCGCCAGGTTGGTGTCGACACCGAGCGTTTCGCGCATCAGGTAGAAAGCCAAGTTGAGGGTGAGCAGTATGCCGCCCCCCAGATAGCCCAGCGCCCAGCCCACGGACGAAACGCGGTCGCGGTCTTCCGGCTCGGCGATTTCGGGCAGGTAGGCATTGTAGAAGACGATGGCCGCCCCAAAGCACAGGTTGGCGATGATGAAGAGGAGACCTCCCAGCCACCAGGTCGGTTCGGTGACAAAGAACATGAACATCGTGGCCCAGGAGCCGGCAACGGCGAAGATCTGCATGAGCCTCTTTCGCAGGCTGGAGTAATCGGCAATCGCGCCCAGAATCGGCAGGAACAGCACCTGCAGGATCACGGAAATTGAGATGCAGTAGGATACGAATGAGAAGGGATCCATTGGAACGCCCAGAATACGGACCATTCCGTCCGCCCCCGCGGCCAGCCCGGCCAGATTGGAGACATAGGGGCCAAGGAAGACGGAGCCTACTGTTGTCGAGAATGCGGAATTGGCCCAGTCGTAGAAGTACCAGCCGAACTGCTCGCGGCGGTTGCCCGGCTTCAGCTGGCTCGGGGCGGTCGGTTTGGGCTCAGCTGTAGACTCTGTGGGCATCCGATGCTCCTGGTGTGGTTGACGCAGCCGGTGAGCGTTGCGCGAAGAGGCCCCTTAGCTGTCGGTGGATGGAGGCCCAGGCAGTTGGGGTTCGCCGAACATGGTTTCGCCGTGGAGTTCGACGAGACGGACGGGGGTGATCTGGTTTCCGAGGTTGACGCAGGCCGGGGCATAGGCCATGACGCGCAGGTAGTTATCGGTCAGCCCGGTCCAGAGGTGGGTATCGGGCCGGTCGGTGAGTTCTTTCCCGGCGCCCTCCCACAGGACAGGGCGCGTTGCCCCAAGGAATTGCCTCCGTTCGCACTGCCCCGTGCGGGCCACGAGCCTGTGCATCCGGCGCGAACGCTCCTGCTTGACCGCCTTGGGAACCTGGCCGTTGAACGCGGCCGCGGCGGTGCCGGCACGGGCGCTGAAAGGGAAAATATGGGCGTGGGCAAAGCGCATCTCCTCGACGAAGCGCAGCCCTTCTTCAAAGTCCGCCTCAGACTCGCCCGGAAAACCGACGATCAGATCGGTCGTGATAATCAGATCGGGAATGGCGGCGCGGGCATCGGCCACCAACCTGCGAAAGCTGGCGACGGTGCAACGCCGGGCCATGCGGCGCAGCTGGGCGTCGGTACCGGCCTGCAGCGGGAGGTGCAGGTGCGGGCACAAACGATCGGGCCAGCGCTGCCACAGGTCGAAGAAACCGTCGGCCAGCTCCCAGGGTTCGAGGCTGCTGAGCCGTAGGCGGGCGATGTCGGTTTGGGAGAGAATGGCGGCCGCCAGCTCCTTGAGGTCGGTGCGGCGAGGACCCGCCAGGTCGCGGCCGTAGGCGCCGAGATGGACTCCAGTTAAGACTGCTTCGCGGTAGCCGCTCGCGGCCAGAGCCTGGATCTCCTGCACGACTTCGGCGGTTGTCCGGCTGCGGCTGTCTCCGCGCAGGGCGGTGACGATGCAGAAGGTGCACCGGTTCTGACAGCCGTCCTGCACCTTGACAAAGGCGCGGGTGCGGCCGCCGTCTTCGTCCGGTGGGGTGGGCGAGAAAGGAGTGCCGTGGGGCTGAATGCGCACCAGGTCTTCCGGATCGGAGAACTCTGCGCTCCACGGCTCGAGCAGCGTGTGCAGCATCTCCTTGGACTGGTTGTCGGCCACGAGCTGGACGCCTGGAAGTTGGGCGGTCTCTTGCGGCGCCAGGGTTGCGTAGCAACCGGTCACAGCGATGCGGGCGTCGGGGTTGCGACTGTGCAGGCGCCTGGCGGCCTGCCGGCTCTTGCGCGCAGCCTGGGCCGTGACCGCGCAGGTGTTGAGCACGATGACATGCGCTTCCTCCGGGCGGCCGACGATGTGATGACCGGCGGCGTTGAGCTGGCCCGCCAGGGTGTTATTTTCACTGAAGTCAAGCCGGCAGCCCAGCTGGTCGAGAAACACGCGCATCGTAGGCGACTCAATGTTGAGTGACTGCGGCGGATCTCTACATGGCACTCCTGCCGCTGACCGTAGAAGGATAACACAGAACCAGTCCTATCATTTAATCCCCGTTTCAGGTATACTTGGGCCTATGAAACTGTCTCTTTCGGTGCGGGTAGCGGAGAGCTTCAGCAACAAACGCGAGAGCGTTATGCCACTGGATGACCTGGCGCGACTTGCGGCAGACGCGGGCTACGAGGCCCTGTGTATGCGCGCGTCGGTTGTCGGCGTCCATAGCGGCGGCGGCGAGGCCGCGCGGGCGCAAGCCAGGGTCGCCGCGCACGGTCTGACGGTTTCGATGGTGACGGCGGACTTTGCGGTGCCGGAAAACAGCGCGGAGGGCCCGGAAAGTTTGCGCAAGATCACGCCTTCGCTCGACCTGGCAGAGGCGCTGGGCGCGGACCTGATCCGCATTTGCATGAAGAAAGAAGAGGACATTGTCCACGCCCAGCGGGCTGCGGACGAGGCCGGCGAACGGGGCATCCGCTTGGTGCATCAGAGCCACACGCGCAGTCTGTTCGAGACGGTTGAAGGTTCAGTGGCGGTTCTCAAGGCGGTTGGGCGGCCCAATTTCGGCATCATCTACGAGCCGGCCAACCTGGCGCTGTGCGGGCAGGCGTACGGCGAGACGACGCTGCGCGCGTTCGCGCCCTGGCTGTTCAACGTTTACGTGCAGAACCACACGCCGGAGCCGGACGGCCAGCAGCCGATGGATACATGGACGCGCGGGCGGGTAATGTCCACTTTGCGCCCGCTTGACGCGCCCGGCGGCATCGATTTTGCGGCTGTCTTCCATGGCCTGCGCGCGATTGGGTACGACGGCTTCGTCACCATGCACCAGGCCTTTGGCGGCGACATGACACCGGCGGAGGCGACGAGGCGGACGGCAACCTTCCTAAGTGGGTTGATCGAGTAGCGATTTCCTGCAGTTTCCAGGGTGCGGATACCACTCCGCAAGCCCCTTTCTCCATGGCATACCCTTAGAGTCAGTACCCCATAGCGAGACTGAATGAGTCGTGTGCCCCCCGCTTTTCACTCCTCCCTTAATCCTGCTTTCTCCCCGTATTCTAAAGAGTCAAACCGTTTCTTCTTCCCAGCACGGGCTCTGACGCCCCGCCATCACTTCTGCATGCGCAACCTTCACCGTCGGTAGGCGGTCAACTCAGCGCGCCGGCGCCAAACCGCTGGTCCGGTTGCAGCCAATTGGAGCATGAACTTTCTGAATGGTCTCCAAGATTACTGACTTGGCGAGAGAGGTGACTTAATATCTGTCAGTAGAGTTCTCCGACTCAGACCCATCTGTCTGAGCTTGAAATAGTATAGAGGTTTTCGATGACGAAAAAACATTCCGGTACGGAAACCGTGCCGCCTGGAGAGGGAGGGTCAGTTGGGAGGCCCGGCTCACGCGGCGCAGGTGTCGCGACGGGCGCCGAATCTTCCGCGCCCGTCGCGTCTGAATCCCGCTCGGCAGGCAATGCCTCAGCTCCGCAACAGCAGTTTTCAGCGAGCTCCAATCCAACAGGCTTGGCGCCAGAGACCGGGCTCGCGCATCCTGTTCAGCGCGCCAGCGCTTACTCGGTCGCCCAGGAGCAGCTGAACCGCGTGGCGGCAATTATGGACCTTGACGACGATATGCGGGAACATCTGACCATGCCTCGCCGGGAATTGGTTGTCCACTTTCCCGTGGTGATGGATGATGATTCGATTCGAATCTTCACCGGATTTCGTGTGCATCACAACACTGCGTTGGGGCCGACGAAAGGCGGCATCCGCTACCATCCGGAAGTGAGCCTGGACGAGTCGCGGGCGCTGGCGATGTGGATGACGTGGAAATGCGCGTTGATGAACCTTCCCTATGGCGGGGCCAAAGGAGGTGTCATCGTGGACCCGAAGGCGCTCTCGGCACGAGAATTGGAGGCGATGACCCGGCGCTACACGACGGAAATCAGTCTTTTCATTGGGCCGGAAATGGACATTCCCGCGCCCGACGTGGGCACGGATGCAAGGGTGATGGCCTGGATCATGGACACCTATTCGATGCATCGCGGCTATTCGGTGCCGGCTGTCACGACCGGCAAACCGCTGGCTGTGGGGGGATCGGCCGGCCGCGAGTACGCCACCGGTCTGGGCATCACGTATGTAACCAGGGCGATGCTGCGCCGCCGTTTGGGTCTTCATCTGGAGGATGCAACGGTGGCAATCCAGGGGTTTGGCAATGTTGGAAGCTGGGCCGCGCGCATGATGCATGAACGGGGCGCGCGGGTCGTAGCGGTTAGCGATGTGGGCGGCGCGGTCTATGACGAGCGAGGGCTGGACCCGCGCCATCTGAAGCGCTACGCCGAAGAAGCGGGCAGTGTCCGCGGCTATCCGCGGTCGGACTCAATGACCAATGAAGAGTTGCTGGAGCTGAAGGTCGATGTGCTGATCCCGGCAGCTCTGGAGGGGCAGATCAACAAGGAGAACGCGGACAGGGTAAAGGCACGTGTCATCGCGGAAGGAGCCAATGGGCCAACCACGCCCGAAGCGGATCGGATTTTAGAAGACAAGGGGATCCTGATCATTCCGGACATCCTGTGCAATGCCGGCGGTGTTGTCGTCAGCTACTTTGAATGGGTGCAGGACTTGCAGGCTTTCTCATGGGACGAGAGCGAGATTCGGCATCAGATGAAGCGCAAGCTGCTGGACAATCTGGACGACGTACTGGCGACCACGGTGCAGACAGACCAGGATCTGAGAACGGCAGCCTACACGATCGCGATTCAGCGAATCGTGGACGCTGTCCGGTTTAGGGGCATCTATCCTTAGCCCGTATGTGGTGATGAGCCGAATTGGTGTGCTGTCTGCGCTACGAAACAGATGACCGATCAACCCAGCCAAAACGCGCCAAGGCCGGACGCGAAAGCTAAACGCAAATTGGGCCAGGAGACCGCAGAGGGAATCTGAGTTCTTGCTGGAAGTCGCCGTGCGAGGAATCTTGCCCTACAGCCGTTGACTATTGTGGTCCGGCGTGTAGGACTGGCGGTCAAGTAGGGTCCAGAAGCACAGCATAGTCCCGACGGATTTCGAGATGGAAGCTTTCGGGCAGGCGCGCCCAATCCCTGGCCTCAATCAAGAACGGGATCGTAGACTCGCGCAGGGCCTCTTCCAGAGCGACCAGCTGGCTGATTGGGATCTGTTGCAATTCGGGGCCGCGCAGAACCAGGTCCAGGTCGCTGCCGTCATGACTGCGCCCGCTGACGCGGCTGCCGTAAGCCCACACTTCGACAGTGGGCATGTGGACGCGCAGAATCTCCTCCAGCATCTGGCGGTGCCTCTGTTTCAAGTTCAGGTGGTCAGTCATCGCGGCCCGCCTCGATTACGGCAACCAGCTTTTCCGCGTCGGCGAGAAACTGGGGCATCACCTGGAGTGTCCTCTCAGCGAAATGCTCCCCATATTCGTGCGCGGTCTCATTGCGTATTGCACGATACTCGAGCCAGCGTTCACAGGCGCCGGCGCTGATCAGGCAGTGCCTGGCGGCATGGCGGAAGATGTCATTGAAGGTGAGTTGGTCCGCCTGCCGGTTGCTGGCAAAGTAGGGCCGAAGCCTTCTTTTGAGCAGTCGCCCGCTCTGCTCCAGCATGAGTTCGAACTCTTTGACGCAGGCAGCGCGGTAGATCTCATCCTGCGCCTCACCGGCTTCGTGCGCCTGAAGACCGTGCCAGGCGGTTCCTAGCGTCAATAGGTAGCGCCGGAAGCGCTCCGTTGTAATGGACACGCGACTCCTCTGTTCACGACTAATCTCGTGCAATCGACTTTCAGTCTCACACGAAACTGCTTCAGTTAGCCACTTGCGCGAAGCCGCGACAGGACCAGGAGATGCCGCGAATACGCAGACCGGCGCTAACGGCTGCCCGCTTGGCCGTCAAGATAGCTGCGCAGAATCACCGCGGCGGCGACTGCATCCTGCCCGGCCGGGTCCGCCCCCCACTGGGCTGCCCACTCGTCGGCGGCGAAACTGCTGAGGCGTTCGTCCCAGAAGACGAAGGGGACATCTTCGCCGCGGATTGCACGCAGCGCCCGGGTGAAGCGTGCGCCCCAGTTGCGCGTCTTCCGCGCTTGGGGGCCTTCGCTGCCGTCCATACTATAGGGCAGACCGCACACGATCAGCACTGCCTCTTCGTCGGCGTAGATTTGGGCGAGGGTATCGAAGTCGCGGCGGCGGCTGTGGCGGCGTAGAGTACGCAGCGGACGCACCGTGAGCTGGAGAGGGTCGCAGGTGGCGATGCCGATACGGGCGTCGCCCACGTCAAGGGCGATGATCTTGCCGGGCGGCTGTGACAGTCTGACGTTGAATTGCGGGTTCATCGCATCGGTGAAGCTACTGCCCGCTGCGAGCGGCCTCGCTCAACTCGACCCGGACCTGGATGCGGCTGGCGATCTGGGGGAGAGTCCCGAACCAGTCTGGGTCCTGGTAGAATTCAGGCTCTCTGGCCAGCAACCAGTCCTCCTGCAACCGGCGGGCGGCCTCCTCAATGTTCAGACCGGTCGCGGCGCGGCTGACGGCCCTTACATTAATGGGAATCACATAGTTGCCGCGTGCGGTCATCGAGTAGCGCAGCGTGCGTCCGGTAACGACTGTGTTTGGCTCGACTGAGAAGTTGATTGACTCGGCGACGAGCTGGCCGCGTTCGGGCACGGCGCCGCGCAGGGCAATCATGGCCGCCTCCTCGGAGTCGGCGCGGTTGATCGCGCTTCCCTGGATCAGAACGCGCAGCGTGAGGTTGAGCTCGTCGGCCGGTTCATCGTTGAAGTGGTCGAAAAACTGAGCAGTGATGTAGGACAGGACCAGCTCTTGCGGCAGCCACTCATCAGGGCCGAGCTGTGGCTGCAGCCTCTCATGGGCGGTCTCCTGGATGGCGGAGTAGACCTGTTCCAGCAACCTGTCTCTGTCCTGTTGCGTGACCAGGCCTACGCGGGCATTCGCGCCTCCGGTAGTGGCCTCCGGGTTGGTCACCCGCACTCGAGTGCGAAGCGCGCCTGCCACGGTCGTGATTCGGTTGCTGGGAACGTTGCCAACGATTCCGGCCTCAACCGCTTCGATTTCGACCTCGGCCTGGGTCCCGACCGGCCCGTTGATCTCCAGCTCCTCCAGAATGCGGAAATCCACGGCGTCGCCCGTGCTGGTCGAGACGATTGTTCCGGCTGGCACGCGTACTGTCCGGTTGGTCTGGTTGGTGAAGACGACGTTTCCCTCTGCCACGTCCACTACGGACCAGCCGCTTCCGGTCGTGGCGATGGAGCCTGTTGCCTCCACCGTTTCCTCAATCAGGCGCGCCGAAAGCAGCCCCTGCTCCAGGTCCGCTTCTTCGACTTGCGGATTCGCGGTCAGAACAACGGTCGTTTCCAGCGCGCGCTGACCGGGTACGAGCGTGATCGTCGCGGCGGGGAGGACATAGTAGACGAATCCACCCAGGAACGTGACCAGGAAAAGGCCAACGAGAATGTAGCCAAACAGCTGAAGCCACAGTGGGGTTGGGCTCCGGTAGCGTCGAGCGGCGCGAATTCGCTGTCTTCGGATGCGATCAATGCGGGGACGGCCGGGAAGCCTTGGATCGATCGAGCCGTCCCCTTTGCGCCAGTGCGGCGGTTCGGGGAGGCTGCTGACGGGAGTGAAGGAGTGGGCCGAATCGAGGGCGCCGCCTTTGCCCCAGCGTCGCCAGCGCAAGGCCGCTTCACTGCCAAAGACAGGGATGCCCAGCCGCTTCGCGTTCTTGCGGATAGCAGAGTCCTTCGTCACCAGGGCCAGCGCCTGGCCCCTGACCTGACACTGGCGGTGGAGCACACGCAGCCTCGGCATGCTCTCCAACTGTTTGCAGCCGTCGGGAAGGACGAGCGCGACAGCGCCGCGCCCCATCCGTGCCAGGTGCTGGCGCAGCGCCTCGATTCGGGAATCGTATTCGACGTTCAGGAGCTCTGCCAATGGGCTGATCTGTCCTCAGGAACGCCCTGGTCTGAAAGGGTGGAAAGACCGACCAGGTTCTAACCAAGTTTTTCTTCGACCCAGCTTGTCACCTGACCGAGAGCCTCGGGCAACTTGTCGGCGTGGCGCCCACCGGCCTGGGCCATATTCGGCCGTCCTCCGCCGCCCCCGCCAACGATTTTTGCCGCGTCGCGGACGAGATTGCCGGCATGGATTCCCTTTTCGATCGCGTCCTCGGTGGCGGCGGCCACCAGCATCGGCTTTTCGTTGATCACTGAGCCGAGCACTATGACGCTGCTGCCGAGCTTGTCGCGGAACCAGTCTGTCATCTGGCGCAGGGCGTCCACGTCTGAGGCGTCAACCCGCTCGGCCAGGACGGCAAGCCCGTTGAAGCGGACGGCGTGGCCGAGGAGAGACTCGCTCTGCTGGCGGCTGAGTTGCGTGCGGGTCTGCTCGAGCTGCCTTTCAAGCTGGCGGGCCTGCTCTTGCAGGCGTTGCACGGCCTCGGCGGTCTGCTCCGGCTGGACGCGCAGCTGGGCGGCGATCGTGTCGAGGGCGGCCAGGCGTTTGGCCAGCTCCTCCTGGGCGGCCCGCCCTGTCAGCGCTTCGATGCGGCGCACGCCGGCGGCGCTGCTGCCTTCGGTTGTGATCAGGAACGGGCCGATCTCGCCGGTGGTTCCCACGTGCATGCCGCCGCACAGCTCCTGCGAGACGGTTTCGCCTTCGCCGCCGATGGAGATAACCCGCACCATGTCGTCGTACTTTTCTTCAAAGAAGGCGAGCGCGCCCTCGGCCACGGCGCGGTCGAATCCAGTCCAGCGATCCTTGACCGCGTAGTTGGCGAGCACCGCCTGATTGGCCGCCTGCTCGATGGCGCGCAGCTGATCCGAGCTGACCGGCTGGGGATGGGAAAAGTCGAAGCGGAGCCGGTCCGGGGCAACCAGGGAGCCGCGCTGGCGGACATGCTCCCCCAACTGGCCGCGCAACTCGGCATGAAGCAGATGGGTGGCGGTGTGGTTGCGCATGATGTCCCAGCGGCGTTCGGTGTCGATGACTGCATAGGCGGGGTCTTCGACTTTGACAGTGCCGCTGGAGACGACGCCGACATGTACAATCAGCCCTGGAATCGGACGCCGCATTGAACGCACTTGAACCGTCCAGGCGGGTTTCTGCATGTCGTCGGGGAAGAATTCGATCTCACCCGTGTCGCTGACCTGGCCGCCGCTCTCGACGTAGAATGGCGTCTCCGGCAGAACGACCTCCACGTCTTCGCCGGCATGGATCTGCTCGACCGATTGGCCGTCTCTCACCAGGCCGATGACGGTAGAATTGGCATCTTCGGCGTCTTCATAGATGAGTTGGCGCACGCCCTCGTCCGCCAGAAGGCCGCGACGACGCAGATCCGCCAGCAGAGAGACGTAGACCGAAAGGTCGGCGGGGACGCCCAGTTGATCACTGCCGGACTGTTTGCGCTGCTGTTCGAGCGCGGCCTGATACCCTTCCTCGTCTACGCTGAGGCCGTTTTCCTGGGCCACGTCGCGGGTGATGTCGAGCGGGAAACCGTAGGTGTCCCAGAGGCGGAATGCGTCTTCGCCGGGGATCATGCTTTCGCCGCCGGCGCGCAGCCGCTCGATCAGGCCGTCCAGGAGAGAGAGCCCGGTGATCAAGGCGCGCTGGAAACGCTCCTCCTCGGCGGTCACCGTCTGCACGATGAAGTCTTCGTTTGCCTGCAACTCGGTGTAGTGGGGGCCGAATTCAGCGATTACGGCGCGGCAGATTTCGGCCAGGAAGGGCTCACTGAAGCCGATCTGTTTGCCGAAGCGGGCGGCGCGGCGGAGGATCATGCGGACGACGTAGTCTCGCCCTTCGTTTCCGGGCATGACGCCGTCGTTGATCAGGAAGGTCACGGACCGGCCGTGGTCGGCGATGACCCGGTAGCCGACCAGGTTCTGCTGGCGCTGAGCGTCCGTGTGGCCCAGGATCTCCTGGATGCGATCCATGATTGGCGTAAAGGCGTCGGTATCATAGTTGTTGTCCGTGCCCTGGAGAATCGAGGCCAGCCGTTCCAGGCCGGCGCCGGTGTCCACGCTGGGCTTGGGCAGGGGAATCAGTTCGCCACCGGGTTCGCGCTGCTCGTACTGCATAAAGACAAGGTTCCAGAACTCGAGATATTCGTCATCCACGTTGACTCCGTCGGGGGTCTGATCTGCAAGATCCCCCCAGTAGTAGTGGATTTCAGTGCAGGGGCCGCAGGGACCGATCTCGCCCATCTCCCACCAGTTGTCCTTCTTGCCAAAACGGAGAATGCGATCCGCGGGCGCGCCCACTTTGCGCCACAGTTCTACGGCCTCGTCGTCGTCGGTGTAGACGGAGAACCAGAGCCTGTCCAGCGAGAGTCCGAGCTCGTTTACGAGCAGGTCCCACGCAAACTGAATGGCGTCGCGCTTGAAGTAGTCGCCGAACGAGAAGTTGCCCAGCATCTCGAAGAAGGTGTGGTGGCGCGGGCTCGGCCCAACATTCTCCAGGTCATTGTGCTTTCCGCTTACCCGCAAACATTTCTGGGAGGTGGTTGCGCGATTGTAACTGCGCTTGTCAAGCCCGAGAAAGACGTCTTTGAACTGTACCATGCCGGCGTTGACGAAGAGCAGAGTCGGATCCTCTGCGGGCACAATGTTGCTGCTGTCGACAATCTGGTGGTTCCTCTCCTGGAAATAATCGAGGAACAGCTTGCGAATCTCGAATGTTGAAAGCCTTTTCATCGGACGCCTCGCTTGGTTGCAGACCGCCGTCTGATCGGAGCGCAGGGCAGCCGTCGCGCCTGTTGCGCAGAGCACACGAACTGGTGCCGATTGTAGCAAATTCGAGGCCGATCTGGGAAACTTTGCGGCCCCCGGCTCACAGTTCACTTCACCGATTTCTTGGAATTGAAGCCGGACCGCGCTGATAATGGCACGCAGGCCATCCGTTGCCGGGTTTTGCTATCAATTCAGTAAGGGGGAATGGATCCGAATCGAACGGATTCAGTTGGAACAGGACAGTAGACCATGCCGGCGGTTTCAGTGCGCGATCTTCGCAAGACATTTCAGTTGAAACAGAAAGCTGCCGGGCTGCGCGGCAGTTTACGGGCGCTGTGGCGGCCCTCCTTGCAGGAGCTGGACGCGGTCCGCGGCATCTCCTTCAGTATGGACGAAGGGGAGCTGCTGGGGTTCATCGGACCCAATGGCGCGGGCAAGTCGACCACTATCAAGATCCTGACGGGCATTCTTCACCCCAGCAGTGGGGAAGCAGAGGTGCTGGGCCGCGTGCCCTGGCGTCAACGCCAGGAGCTGGCATTCCAAATCGGGTCGGTATTCGGACAACGTCCGCAGCTGTGGTATCACCTGCCGGCGGTGGACACGTTCTACCTGTTCGGCAAGATCTATGAATTGGATGACAGAGAGCTGAAGGGCCGCATCGCCTTTCTGGCGGAGGCGTTCGAGATCGAAGAGCTTCTCGAAACGCCGGTGCGCAAGCTGTCGCTCGGCCAGCGGATGCGCTGCGAGGTCGCGGCCTCGCTTCTGCACAGACCGCGCGTTCTCTTGCTGGACGAGCCTTCGATCGGTCTTGACGTTGTTGCCAAGCAGCGCCTGCGCGCGACGATTCAGAGAATGAACGATCTGGAAGGCGTGGGCGTGCTGTTGACCAGCCACGATGCCGGCGACATCGAAGCGCTATGCAGGCGGGTGATCATTATTAACGACGGAGAGATTGTCTATCGGGACAAGGTGTCTGCGCTCAGGCGGCGCTACCTGACGGTAAAGACGGTCGACGTGCGCTACAACGAGCAGCTGCCGCCTGACTTCGCTCTGCCGGGCGTGGAGATGGTGAAGGTGGGGCGGTACGGCGCCAAGATGCGCTTTGACACACGCGTGACTCCGGTGGGACCGGTGATCGGGGGCCTGGCCGCGGCGGGCAGTCTGGCCGATGTAACCGTTTCGGAGCCTTCGCTGGAGGAGGTGATCGGGGCGATCTACGCGCGAGCGGAGAGTAAAGATGGCTAACGGGGGAATTAGGCAGGCCTCGCCCGTAAACGGTGTTCGTTCACCCTCCTTGAAGGCTGCTTTGGGCAAGTATTGGGCGATCTTTCGCACACAGCTGGTGAACAGCCTGGCCTACCCGATCGACTTGCTGGGGCGCAGTCTGCTGATCGTCCTCTTCATGTGGATCTTCATGAATTTGTGGCGGGTGACGTACGGAGCAAGCGGCGCGCACTCGATCGCCGGTCTTACCCTTGCCGATACAATGTGGTACCTGATGATGGCCGAGGCCGTGATGCTGAGCAAGCGGGATCTGTCCGAGGAGATGACGGAGCAGGTGAAGGACGGGAGCGTGGCCTATCTGCTCAACAAGCCGTTCAATTTCATCCTGTACCATTTCGCGGCCGGGCTGGGCCACAGCGTGCTGGCCTTTGGCGGCAATCTCGTCATCGGCGCCGCAGTTGTCTGGCTGATGGTCGGCCCTCCCCCTGGGATCGCCGGGTGGCTCTTTGCCGGCGCGGCCGTTATACTTGCCTGGCTGCTGGACTTCTGCTTCTCAGCCTTGATCGGCCTGAGCGCATTTGTTGTCGAAGAGACCGCCGCTTTTCGCTGGATCTACCAGAAGTTCCTCCTGCTATTGGGGGGCGTGCTGATCCCGCTTGACTTCTTCCCTGCTTGGTTGCAGACCTTCTCGCTCAACCTTCCCTTCGCGTGGGTTATCTATGGCCCGGCCCGCCTCTTCGTCGAGCCCAGCCTGGCGCGATTGGGTCAGGTGCTCTTGCAGCAGGGCATCTGGCTTGCGCTAATCGGCGGCACTGTCTGGATCCTGTACCGCCGGGCGGCAGCGCGGCTGGCGATCAACGGGGGTTGAACGATGGGCCGACATATCGCTTTCGTTCTGGCCCTATGGAAGACGAATCTGCTGAGCGCGATGGAGTACCGGGTCTCCTTTCTGACGCAGATGGCGGGCATGATGCTCAACAATGCGATCTACTTCGTCTTCTGGATTATTTTCTTTGCCCGCTTTGAAGAGGTCAACGGATGGGACCTGGTGGACATGCTCTTCCTGTTTGGAGTCGTGGCGACGGGATTCGGCGTTGGCACATATCTTTTCGGCAATGCGGTGCGGCTGTCGTTACTGATTGCCAGCGGGCAGATGGACTACTACCTGTCGCTGCCGCGCCCCGTATTGCTGCATGCGCTGGCCAGCCGCAGCAATGCGTCTTCGGCGGGAGACTGCGCCTACGGCCTGCTCAGCTTCGGCGCCGCCGTCTATTTCGCCGGCGCGTTCGACATTCTGATGCTGCTGCGCTTTGGGCTGGGCTGCCTGGCGGCAGTGACCGTGCTCATTTCCTTTCTCGTGCTGGTGCAAAGCCTTACCTTCTGGATAGGAAATACAAATCTTCTGACCTCCAACGCGTTTAACGCGATTGTAACCTTTTCGCTCTACCCGATTACCCTTTTCGATGGGACGGCCAAGTTGCTGTTGTTTACACTGATTCCCGCGGCCTTCATCGGCGCCCTGCCGGCGGAGTTCGTGCGCAGGTTCGACCTGGCGCAGTTGGCGCAGATCTGTGCGGGCAGCGCGATCTTTCTCTTCCTGGCCACATTCGTCTTCTATCGCGGCCTGCGCCGGTACGAAAGCGGTAGCGCTTTTCAGGTGCGGACGTAGGCCCGAAGCGACAGATCTCGTGCCTTGAGACAGTGACCGCGTCCCCGAACTGATCTGTCAGAGGACGGGCCGGAGATTGCCTGACTGGGTCGCGCGATGCCTGTTTCCTGGTCCGGGCCCGTGGGCCAAACGTTTGCCCGCGCCTGTTTTCTGTGTTAGCATGACGCCTGCCACAGTTGACGACACTGACATGGGAAAGTCGTATGCCCGATTGCACCAGTTGCGGAACCTGGAATCCCGACGATAAGGAAGTCTGCTGGCGCTGCCAGGCGGTATTGCCGAAACCGGTGGAAAAAAAGCCGAAGCGCCGGCTGATCATACTCGGCATGCCGGTCTGGGTCTGGATCGTAGTCGGGTTGATCTTTGTCCTCCCTCTCTTCGGGCAGTGCGCGCAACTTGGAGTTCCCGCCGGATAGTGACTCGCGATCGCCAGCCCCCGGAAACCGACAGCTTTTCGCTGCTCAAAGATTTGAGCGAGACACCCGGCGTGAGCGGCCAGGAGGAAGGCATTCGCGACTGCGTCAGTGTCCATCTGGCTCCCCTCGTCGATGACCTTCGCACCGACACACTTGGAAATCTGACCGGCCATAAACGCGGCATGAACCCGTGCGGAAACAAGGTGATGCTGGCCGCGCACATGGACGAGATCGGCCTGATCGTCACCCGGTTGGAGCAGGGGTTTCTGCGCTTCGCGCCGGTTGGAGGTGTTGACCTGGGTGCTTTGCCGGCGCAGGAGGTCACGGTTCACGGTCGGACGGACTTGCCGGGCCTGATCGCCAGCAGGCCTCCTCACGTACTGACGCCACAGGAACGGGAGAATCCCTTCTCTAAAGCGGAACTGTTCATCGACGTTGGGCTGTCTGCTGACGCCCTGGCCGAGTCTGTATCGGTGGGGGATTTCATATCAGTTCGCCAAAGCGCGGCCGAATTGGGAAACGGGCAGGCGACGGGAAAGGCGCTGGACAACCGGGTTTCGGTCGTGGTCTTGCTGCAGGCGTTGCGTCTGCTACAGCAGCGGCGCCACGCTTGGGACATCTATGGCGTCGTCACGGTCCAGGAGGAAATCGGCTTGCGCGGGGCGGTGACCGCCACGTTCCATACGGCGCCGGATGTGGGCATTGCCCTGGATGTAACGTATGCAGAGCAGCCGGGCGCGTCCGCGGAGGAGGCGATGCCGATGGGCGGCGGGCCGGCCATCGGCCTGGGGCCGAACCTGCATCCCGTACTTAGGGAACTGTTGGTCAACACGGCCGAACGCACGGAGATCCCCTATACAAACGAGGTGCTGCCTGGAAACTCCGGGACCGACGCCTGGGCGATGCAGGTTTCCCGGTCGGGCGTCCCGACCGCGCTGATTTCCGTGCCGGTGCGCAACATGCACACGCCGGCAGAGACGGTCGCTCTCAAGGACATCGAACGGAGCGCGCGCCTGCTGGCCGAGACGATCTGCGCTCTGCCAGACGACATGTCCGCGCTGGCGCTCGACAGAAATGGTTAGCGTTTGACGAAGCCGAGCCTGCGTAAAGTTCCTGGCCCGGCGCCGCAAATACGGATCTGTTGCCATGGATGAACTGCTCGAAAAACTGTCCATCGCCCGCGGGGTCGCGGGGCAAGAAGGCGAAGTGCGGGCCATCCTGCGGGAGGCGCTTTCTGAGCATGTGGATGAGCTTTCCGTCGACTCAATCGGCAACCTGATTGCCCGCAAGAAGGGGTCGGATGCGAACGAAAACCAACGTGTGATGCTGGCTGCGCATATGGACGAAGTGGGCGGGATTGTTATGCGCGCCAACTCTGACGGCACACTCAAGTTTCGCAGTGTCGGCGGCCTGGACCCGCGTATTTTGCCGGGCAAACGGGTGAGGATAGGCAAGGAGGAGATGCCGGGGGTGATCATGCGGGCGCCCCATGCGGCCCGTTCGGGCAGGCGGGTAATGCCGATCTCCGACCTCCTGATCGACACGGGCGGCGCAAGAGGGATCGAACCGGGCGACATGATCACCTTCGAGAGCAGCTACGAGGAGTACGGGGCGCTCCTGAAGGGCAAGTCATTTGACGACCGTGTTGGATGCTACCTGCTTGTCGAACTGTTGAGAGGCGTGTATCCCTGCGAACTGGTCGGGGTATTCACCGTGCAGGAGGAGATTGGGCTGCGCGGCGCAGGTGTGGCCGCCTACGCGGTCGAACCTGATGCGGCGGTGGCGCTCGAAGGCACCGTTGCCGATGATCTGCCGCGTCAGCAGGACATCAGCCCTACGACCGAGCTGGGCAAAGGGCCGGCGATCTCGGTGATGGACCGCAGCGCACATGCGGACCGCCGCTTGGTGCGCATTCTGGCCGAAACGGCGGCGGCGCACGACATCCCGTGGCAGTTCAAGCAACCGGGAGTCGGCGGAACCGACGTGGGCACGATCCATCTGGCTCGCGGCGGCGTTCCTGCAGTAGCGGTGGCCGTGCCGTGCCGCTACATTCACACCCCTGCGGCGCTAATGGACCCGGCAGATGTGAAGAATACGATCCGGCTGATGAGCAATGCGTTGTCCGGTCCGTTAGGACGGCCGTTGCGGGCCGAGTGGAGCGAAGAATGAGAGCCTTGATCGAGGAACTGTGCGGTGTTTTCGGCCCCAGCGGAGACGAGGCGCTAATCCGCGAGCTGATCAGCCAGCATCTGACGGGGCTGGTTGACGAGATACGGACCGACAGGCTTGGAAACCTGATCGCGGTGAGGCGTCCGACTGCCGGGAATGGTGATGGCAAGCGAATCATGCTGGCCGCGCACATGGACGAGATCGGCGTGATGGTTACACATGTGGACGCGCAGGGCTTCTGTCGTTTCACAACCATAGGCGGCGTGTTGACCAACACGCTGATCGGCAGCCGCGTTCAGTTTGCCAACGGCGTTGAAGGGGCGTTTGGCATGGAAGGATCGCCGCTCTCACGCGAGCGCCCGACGCCGCAGAAGCTCTTTCTGGACGTGGGCGCGAGCGCCAGGGAAAACGCGGCCGTACAGATTGGAGATACCGCGGTCTTTCGCAGCAGCTTTGGCGCGGTCGGCGACCGGCTATTTGCCGCCAATCTTGACGATCGGATTGGCTGTGCCGTCCTGATTCAGACACTGCGCGAACTCGAAAGCTCTCCGCACGAAATACTGGCTGTCTTCACCGTGCAGGAGGAGGTGGGGACGCGGGGCGCCGCGACAGCCGGCTACGGCCTGGAGCCGGAGGTCGTCCTGGCGATCGATGTTACGGCTACCGGCGACTTCCCGGAGGCGACGCCGATGGAGGTAGCGCTGGGGAAAGGGCCGGCCATCAAAATCATGGACAGGCGCATGATCGTGCATCCCAAGGTGCGCGGCTGGCTGGAGAACGCGGCCAAGACAAACGATATTCCCTACCAGCTGGAGGTCCTGGAGTTAGGCACGACCGACGCCTCGGCGGTCCAGATAAGCCGCGCCGGCGTCCCTGCCGGCACAGTGTCAATCCCCTGCCGCTATATCCATACGCCCTCGCAGGTCGCAGACCTCAACGACGCACGTCAGGCAGTGTCCCTGCTGGCGTATGCGCTCGGGGGAGAGTTTGCATAGCAGACGGACAGTGAATCCCACAGGATTTGAAACCAAATACACGGACCCCGGACGCCGGCAGCCATGCACGCCCAGATTGCCGCCCGCCTGACAGCCTGGCACGCGGGGCAGCTGCGGGCCCTGCCCTGGCGAGAAGGGCCGGCGGGCACCCGCGACCCCTACGCAGTCTGGGTCAGCGAAGTGATGGCCCAGCAGACACGGGTGTCGGTTGTCGTCGACTACTTCAACCGGTGGATGGCGCGGTTTCCGACGGTCGAGCAACTGGCCCGGGCCGACCAGCAAGAGATTCTGAAGTTGTGGGAGGGCTTGGGATACTACAGCCGGGCAAGGAATCTTCACAGGGCAGCGCAGATCGTGGTCGTCGAATTCGGCGGCAAACTGCCGCGCACACGTCGCGAGCTTCTATCCTTGCCCGGAATCGGGGCGTACACGGCCGGGGCCATACTCAGTTTGGCCTTTGGGCTGCCGGAGCCGATTCTCGACGGCAATGCAATGCGAGTGATCAGCCGCCTGTGGGATATCGGGGACCCGATTGAACTGCGGTCAACGCAGAAGCGGCTGTGGAGTCAGTCGCGGGGCCTGGTGGAAGCAACGGCACGGCCCGGCGAGTTGAACGAAGGCTTGATGGAGTTGGGCGCGCTCCTGTGCAGGCCCCGCAACCCGCTCTGCGCTGAATGTCCGCTGCAGCACAGTTGCCTGGCGCACGAGCGTGGGGTGCAGGACCGGCGGCCGGTCCGGAGTCCCCGCCAGAAGATCCCGCATGTAGAGGCTGCGGCCGCGGTCATCTGGGAGGGGGAACGCAACCGTTCGCGTTTCCTGATCAGCCGGCGGCCTGAGAAAGGTCTACTTGGGGGGCTTTGGTCCTTTCCCAACGGCGCCAGGGAGGAAGGGGACGAGGACCTCTCTGCCTGTGTGCGGCGTGCGGTCCGGCAGGAATTGGACGTGGACGTGTCTGTTGGGGACAAGCTGGCGACTGTGGCGCACGCGTTCACGCACTTCCGCATGACGTTGACGGCATTTCACGCGCAGATACTTGCGGGGTCGCCCCAGGCAGCGGACGCCGAGGCTTGGCGCTGGACGACACTGGAAGAAATCGAGGAGTTCCCTTGCCCTGTTCCTGACCGCAAGATCGTTGGCGTCCTGCGCGACCTGGCACGGAAGGAGACGGGTTGAGCAGCAGCTTGACCGTGCTCGCCGCGCGGCGCACGCAGGAGCCAAGAGGCGCTGCGGCTTCGGTTTCCGGAGCGGTGGGCAGGCGAAAGTAGGGTTGTTTCTCTCTTGGGCGGATTCTCGCTACGCGAGGCTTGATAGATGCGCGCGAGGACCCGGAGCGGCGGTCAGGCCGCGGCGTCCAGTTCCTGATCGTCTTTCAAGAGGATCTGCTGGCCCTGGGCGCCGTACAGCCGGGGCATTGCGCCGTCATCAAAGACATCGCGACGCACGACACATCGGGCGACCTCGTCGCGACTGGGAATCTCGTACATAACGTCGAGCAGCGCTTCTTCGACGATTGAGCGCAAGCCCCGAGCCCCGGTGCGGCGCATATAGGCTTGGGTCGCGGCGGCTGCCAGGGAGTCCGGCTCAAACTCCAGGAGCACTTCGTCCATGGCGAAAAGCTGCTGGAACTGGCGCACGATACTGTTCTTTGGCCGGGTGAGGATTTCGACGAGGGTCTCGCGGTCGAGCGCGTCGAGACTGACGACGACCGGAACGCGGCCGACAAATTCCGGGATCAGGCCGTAATGGAGCAGATCGTCCGGCATTGCTTGCTGGAGGAGGCGGCTTTCGTCCCGTCCTTCCTTTTCGAGGCGGCGGATTCTCAGTTCGCGCTGGCGCTCGGTGAGCTCTTCCGGAAGCGGCAGCTCATCGACATCCTCCTCATCCACAGTCCAACTGATCGGGTCGAGTTCGGATTCGTTGTCAACGAAACCAAGGCCGGCCCGGCGTCGCATCCTTCTGCGCACCATCTCCGCCAAGCCGACAAACGCGCCGCCCAGAATGAACAGGATATTGCGAGTATCGAGCGGGATGAACTCCTGCTGGGGGTGTTTGCGGCCCGTGCTGGGGGGCACATTGACTGTTGTGCCCTCTACAATTTTCAGCAAGGCCTGCTGGACCCCCTCCCCGCTCACGTCGCGGGTGATGCTGGGATTGTCACCTGCTTTGCGGGCGATCTTGTCGATTTCGTCAATGTAGACGATGCCGCAGGCGGCCCTGTCCGCATCCCAATCTGCCGCCTGCAGCAGGCCCACGAGCAAACTCTCCACATCCTCCCCCACGTAACCGGCCTCGGTGAGGCTGGTCGCATCGGCGATAGTGAAGGGCACGTCGAGGAGCTTGGCCAGCATCTGAGCCATGAGTGTCTTGCCGCTGCCGGTAGGGCCGATGAGGAGAACGTTACTTTTGGCAAGCTCCACCATATCCTCTTCGACGGCTTGCGCGTCGGGCGTTGACCCCGAATCGGATTCGTAAGAGAGTTCGGAAAAAGCGCTCATGTCGTCCTGGGAAAGCTGGCCCTGCCGCCAGCCCTGGGCTCCGGCGCCGCTGCTGCCGAAGATGCGCTTGTAATGATTGTAGACCGCGACCGACAGCACCTTTTTCGCCCGATTCTGACCGATGACGTACTGGTTCAGATTGTGGACGATTTCGCGGGGACTGGGCACGCGCCTGGAGGAAAGCGGGGCGGGACTGCCGGGGCCGCCAGCTTTGCCCACACCTTCCTCTTCGAGTATTTCGACGCTGAGTCGAACGCACTCATCACAGATATGGACGCCGTCATCGCCGGCGATCAGTCGCTGGGTCTTGGATGCTTCCCTGCCGCAAAAGGAACATATGATCATCGCGTCACCAGTTACTGTTCTGATCCCTGCTGGGGTTCAATCGATACGACAGGAACGGGGCAACTCCCGATACTGCCGGTTCCAACCGAAAAGGACTAGGATTCGCCTTTGCCTTCGGTTGCCTCTTCGTCAGCGGGTTTGGCGCCGTTCTCGCTGGGCACGTTGACCTGGCCGTCCACGACAGAGACGATGTCGCTACTGTCGCCGAGCACTTCGTCTACGATGCCGAAATCGCGCGCTTCAATCGCGTTCATCCAGCGGTCGCGCTGAAAGATCTCCTCAATCTCCTGCCATACGTGTCCGGTCTGTTGGGCTACGATATGGAAGAGCTGCGTTTGGAGCCGCTCCTGTTCTCGCAGCGCGATGCGAACGTCTTCGGTGTAGCCTTGGGCGCCGCCGCCAGCCGGGTGCATGTGAATTGTCGCGTGGGGCAGGGCATAGCGTTTTCCCTTGGTGCCGGAACAGAGCAGGACGGTGCCCATGCTGGCGGTCACGCCAACAGCGAAGGTGTGAATGGGGGTACTGATCATCTTCATCGTGTCATAGATGGCGAGGCCGGCGTAGATGAGGCCGCCGGGGCAGTTGATAAACATCTGGATCGGCTGATTCGGGTCCTCTGAGTTCAGATAGAGGAGTTGGGCCACCATGAGGTTGGCCACCTGATCGGAAAGCGGCATGCCGAGGAATATGATGCGCTCTTTCAGCAGGAGGCTGTAAATGTCGTAGGCCCGTTCGCCGCGGCCCGTACTCTCGATCACCATCGGCACGATATTGGAAGGCGTCAGGCCGCTGTTCTGAAACTGATCGCCGGGAAGGCCCGACCAAGCTGGCGGCTCGGCATTGCGCGGAGTTTCCGGCGACTGAGCAGAGAACCTTCCTTCAAACGGATTAAACATCTGAATCTCCCTTATTTGACTGATGATGTAACGGCAGACTGACATCTCTGTCGGTCTGCGGCCCAGCGGCCCGATGGGTAGAAACAGTCCCAAGTGTAGGTCTTGCAGGCGTTGCGCAATGTAGGGGCCGCTCTATTCTGCGTTAGAGAAGTGTTAGTGTCAGGCGCCCGGATTCGTGTTTCTATTCAGCTTCTTCTGTTGTTGTGGACTCTTCCTCAACCTGATTAGGGTCGTCAGAAACGGCGGCTGGGCTGGATTCATCTGAATTCATGGAGTCGAGCTCTTCAGATTCGACGGCTTCGGCCTCCGGTGCAGGGACATCCTCGCCGCGGGCGATCGCCAGCAGCATCTGAATCGCCTTATCTCTAAGGATTTCGCTGTCGATTTGTGGTCGACTGTGGTCAGCGCGCATCATTTCGAGCATATCGGCATGCGCTTTAGCCGTCTCTTCGTCCGGATCATCGGGCAAGGGACCTGCCACACCGCTAATGTGCTCTTCAAACTCTTCGTCGCTTACTTTCATGTTCTCGCTCTGGGCAAGCTCTATCAGCGCGAGTTCGATTTGCAGCGATTTCTCGGCATTCTCCCGCATGGATTCGCGATATTCCTCATTTGTTTGGCCTGAGATTTCCAGGTACTGTTCCAGTCCCTGAATTCCCATTTGGCGGAGGCGCATATCGGAATTGCGCACAAGTCTGTCGATTTCAATATCCACGGCTATGGGCGGGTAAGCAATTTCGCTCATGTCGACCAGTTCCTGCAAGACATTCTGCGTGTGTTCGACTTCGGCCTGTTCTCTCGCATCTTGCAGAGCATTTTGGCGGAGGTCGTCGAGCAGGTCGGCGGCGGTCTCGAAGTCGGGGCCGAAGTTCTGCGCGATCATATCGGTCATCTCGGTGGGCGTCTCGAAAGACTGTATGAAGTGCACTTTTACGGCGAAGCGCACAGTATTGCCGGCATACATGCTGGGGCTGTCTTCCGGCCATGCGATCTCGAAACTCTTTTCGTCATTGGGCGACAGGTCCAAGAGCGCTTCATCCAGGCCAGTCGGTTCCATGGGGTTTTCTTGATCGGGGGTTACGTCCCAATCATCTTCATCAAATACGACGGTCTCGGTCTCGTTGCCTTCGTCATCAAGGACGACCCCTCTCAGATCAATGGTCATCAGATCGCCGTACTGGCTGGGGCGGTCTGTCTCCACGTAGTCGGCGCTCTGTTCGAGGATGGTCTGTATGCGCTCCTGGAGCTGATCTTCATCGACTTCGGCCTCTTCCTGTTCAACGCGCAGTCCGCGGTAGTCGCCTAACTTGACCTCAGGAGGCAGCGGAATCGTCAGGTGAAAGCGGACTGCTTGCTCCATGTCGACGCTGTCGAGGCTCCCCATGAAAAACGGTTCCAGGCCTTCCTGCTCCAACGCTTCCTTGTAGACCTCTTGGCCCAGGTCATCGACAAACTCGCTGATTATCGCCTCTCGGCCCACAAATTGCAGGAGAATGTGAAAGGGCGCGCGCCCCTTTCGGAAGCCGGGAATGCGAACTTGCCGGGCGATTTTGCGGGCCGCTTTGCGCATCTCCTGATCGATGCGCTCGTCAGCGACTTCGATCGTCATAGCGAGTTGCCGGCCTTCGATTGGTTCTGTCGTCACGGTCAAGGTCATCGTACTTTGCCTCTCGTTATTTCAAGGAATTGGGAATTCAGAGGGCGTCGCCCCCCAGGGTAAGAATGGTCAGAAGGGGACCGGCGGCGAAGTGCTCTTTCTTCGCCATAATGCCGTAAAAGTAAAGGGCGGCCAAGGTCGCAATGTAGGCCAAAATGCCCGCCGGGCCGAGAACGGGGACGATTGAGACTGAAATGAAGACGCACAGGAACAGATTGGCAAAAAGCCAGGCGGTGGAAACCGCTCTCGTGCAGCGGCCCCACTTTGGCACGTCAATCAGTGCGAAACCCCGCCACTTCTCGGGGAAGAGATCGAAGGCCAGGTGGAGCGCCACGCCTCCTGAAAAACCGGCAACGAACCAGTCTGCCCACTCGATGCCGGACAGAAACCATCCCAGCCAGAGGAGGGAGGGCAGCAGTATGCTGTGCGTCACCCCCGACCTGTGGCGGAGGCGGAGGAAGGCCAATCTGTCGATATCGGGGTACTGGCTACCCAGCCAGGCTCCGATGGCGAAACAGGCGATGCCAATCGTCGATGTCAGCAAGGCCTGGTCGATGAATTCCAGCAAAGGGTCCATCCTGGTTCTTGAGTTGGCGCCCGATGTCCAGGTGCGCGGCGATTCAGACGCCAAGCACAAGGAGCCGCTGTTTTATGGAGCGCCACCGTTCAGTATAGCACACCAGAGAAAGCAGTTCCCAAAAACGAATACGTTTTTCGTGGGTGTCAACGAATCAAGAGAGCGTGCCAGGCTCATCGAGGGAATGCTGCTGAAGGGAGCTACGTTCGCTTGAAGGCTCGCTCCAGTTCACCCGAGCTCAGCTGAAGCATCGTGGGGCGGCCGTGTGGGCATGTCCGCGGGGCGCTGCAGCGCTCCAACTGGCGCACAAGCTCCTTCATCTCAATGTCGCTGAGTATCTGACCGGCCTTGATTGAGGCCCGCTTACAGACCATCTTCACAAGTCGGGCCTCCTGCTCCTCGCCGACCAGGTCCCGATTTTCAGCCAGGCCTTGAACGATCTCATCGAGCGCCCCCTCGGCGTCCTGATTCGACAGTACATTGGGCACTGCGCGTACGAGGAAGGTATCGCCGCCGAAGTGCTCGACGACGAAGCCAATTTCGTTCAGCTCGTCCAGATGTTGGGCTACGAGGCCGGCGCGCGCGTCGCCCACATGCAGCGAAATCGGGGTCAGCAGTCCCTGGCGGGGGATCACGCTTCCGGCGCCGCCATCGAGTTGGGCCATGAATTTCTCGTAGAGAATTCGCTCATGGGCGGCGTGCTGGTCTATCAGGTAGAGCCCCTCTGGACCTTCAGCGACAACATACATGGCGCCGGCCTGGCCAACGACACGCAGCGGAGGGAGTGATTGGGCGTCATCCCGGGGCGTTTCGTCCGATTCAGCGACGGGCGGGGGCGTTTCCGGCTGTTCGGATGGCGAGATCGGCCTGTCCTGGGGCGGATCGGCCTCGGGGTATTCGCTTTGGGAACGTTCGAGGGGAATCGCTGGCTGGCGGTTGAGACCGGCGCCGAGAATGACGTTGCGTCGAGCTGACCACCCGGACTGAGGCTGCTGACCTGTTTCGACAGCGTCCGATCGCACGGGGGGCGCGGCCGCGGGGCCGCCGGTCGGCAGCGCCTCTTCTCCTCCCAGTCGCACCGCGGGCACGCCTATGCTGTCAATCACTGCCTGGCGCACGGTACGTTGGACCGCGCTGAAGACCTTGCTGGCGTCAACGAAACGGACCTCGGTTTTGCGCGGGTGAACGTTTACGTCGACGTCAGCTGGATCCAGTTCGACGAAAATGACGGCAACTGGAAAGCGTCCAACCGGCAACAAGGTGTGATAGGCCTGTACGACGGCGTGGGTGAGGCTGCGATCCTGGACGTAGCGCCGGTTGACGAACAGATTGATCTGGGCGCGGGTGGGACGGGTAAGAGAAAGAGCGCTAACATAGCCGCTGACAAGGACGCCGGCATTCTGGTTGGCAGGGGCGTGGCGAGTTGCGGCTTGAAGTAACTCGGGCCCGGGCGTATTGCCCGCGTCGGACATAAAGCTGACTTCATTCTCTACCGGCTGCCGTTCGGATTGGGTGGCGTCTCCTGGCTGCCTGGTTGCTTGTCCTGGGGCCCGGCGACCGGCGCTCCCTGCACCCGGGCGGCCTACAGCGATCATCTGGTGGGCGTTATCGCGCCCGTAAATCCTGGCCAGTACGTCATCAACTCGACCCGTCCCCTCTGTAAAAAAGGAGAGCTTGCCTTCACTGACGAATTTGAAACGGCAGGATGGGTAGGCCAGCGCATAGCGCTGCACGATGGCGGCAATGTGGCTCGCTTCAGTTGTTGGACGTCGCAAAAATTTGCGGCGGGCAGGCGTATTGAAGAATATGTTTTCGACGGTTACGACAGTGCCGACTGGCAAGCCGACGGGTTGATTGCGGACCAGCGCGCCACCTTCGACGCAGAGCTCGGCGCCTGCATCAGAGTCTGCGTGACGGCTCTTGAGAGTCGTGCGGCTCACGGCAGCGATGCTGTAGAGGGCCTCGCCGCGGAAACCGAACGAAGTGATGCAGTCCAGGTCGGCGGCCTGTTTGAGTTTGCTGGTGGCATGGCGCTGCGCCGCCAACGGAAGTTCAGCGGCGGGAATGCCATGGCCGTCGTCAGAAACCTGAAGGAGGCGCCGGCCTCCTCCCCTGATTTCGACCTCAACGTAGGTCGCGCCGGCGTCGAGGCTATTCTCGATCAGCTCTTTGGCTACATTCGCCGGGCGTTCGACCACCTCGCCGGCGGCGATTTTGGAGGCAATGTCCTGAGGAAGAAGCTGAATGGCCATAGTCTCTAAAGTATACCATTTGCGCCCGAAATTGTCGGCGCGAGCGTTGGCATGGGGCGCAGAGCATTTGACTTCAGTGGTCAGTGGACGGTGGGCAGTGGGCAGTGGGTGGCGGGGTGGAGGAGAGGTCAGAGATTCTCTTGTGGGATGGACTGCCGGGGTGGGAGCGGGTGGACGAAGAGATGCTCCTCTCCGGCAACGTCGACGATCAGGATTGCGACGTACCTGTCTGCGGGATCGCCCGCCGGGATTGGGGGGCGCTGAGGCAGCGGTGAGGAATAGGCGCCGGCGACAAGATCGTTTTTGCCAGCAGGCGCGTCGATTTGAGATGGGCGGAGCGTTTCGCCGTCAAAGTCGGTATCGAGCAGGACGGCTCGGACCTGGCGACGCCAATCGCGCGGCAGCGGCATTTGCGCGCGGGAAGCCATGCGATGAAGTTGAGGACTGCGAAATCCTTCTATCCGGATAGTCAGGCGGTCGGCGGCGCGCTCGAGGAGAATGTCGGCCTTGGCGTTGTCTTGCCGCTCCTGCCAAGGGGCGCCGGGGTGGAGGGAATCTTCGGTCGAGAGGCGAAGAATGGAGTACCCGCACACGGCAAGACTGCCGTTGTCAGCGCGGGGGTCTCCGGTACTGAGGCCACCTTCGCTGACAGAAGGGCTTGGATTCTGGGAGGTCCAGCAGCGGCTCAGGCGGCAGGCGGAGGTGCGCACTGCGCGCCAGGCGCTGTCACAGCCAATCCAGTTGCAGCCCAGCTGCTGCGCCACCGTCAGTGTTGTGCCGGAGCCGACAAAGGGGTCGAGGACGAGGTCGCCTGGCTGGCTGGCTGATTCCAGTACGCGCCGGAGCAGCCCTTCCGTTTTCTGAGTGGGGTAGTTTTCGTCCTCTCCCGGAACGGTGCCAAGCCCGACGATGTCGTCCCACAGGTTGTCCACCGGCCTGTTCAGGACGTAGCGGTTGCGGCTTTTTCGGGTGAGGTAGTACTTCACGCCGATATTTCCGCCGTTGGAGGCGGAGACTTTCCGGCTGTCTTCGTCGATGACGACCCTGCCGCCGTAGGGGGCGTACAGGCGTCCGTCATCGAAGAGGGCTTTCAGGCTCTCGAAGCTGTAGGCGCCGGGATCTGAAGTGCGGAAGAAGCCGTGGTCGTCACGCATGTACTGCTCGGCGGCAGCCTTCTCGGAGAGAACGACTTCGCGCTTGGGGGCGTTCCAGACGGGCTTGCCCCGATGTGAGGCGCGGAAGATATGGATGGACTGGGCGCTGTTAGGGAAGAAGCGAGAGCGGACCTTGGCCCCGCGCATCGTCTGGCTGCGCCAGTACACTGTGTTGAGGTGGGATTCGGGGCCGAAGATTTCAGACAGCAGCAGGAGCAGGTGCGCCTGCATGCGGTAATCGCAGTGCAGCCAGAGCGTGCCGTCAGGGTGAAGCAGCTGGCGCAAAAGGAGCAGCCGGTCGGCCAGGAATTGGAGGTAGGCTCCGGGCTGCCAGACATCCTCGTACGCGGGTACTTCCCCCAGCGTGGGCTGTCCTTTCCCGCGCAGACGAATACGGCTGGCGTAGGCGCGGTTCGAGTTATAGGGCGGGTCCAAGTAGATCAGGCGGACGCTGCCGGCATATCCGTTGGCGAGCAGCCAGGATAGGGCATCGAGATTGTCGCCGTAAAGGAGCAGTCCCCCTTCTTCGGCGCCGGCGCGTTGCGGCGAGAAGCATTCCAACTGCTGCGCAGCCGGCAGGGAGGGTTTAATGCGCAGCCGTTTGCGCGGCCAGTGGAGGGAAATCCTGTCATCGACGCGGACAGGCTTTTGGGTCCGAGATGTCATATTTTGCGCGAGTGGCAAGGTGGAGAATGGCACCCGGGTGACTGGCCAGCCCACCGCCGCCACAGGCTCGGGGCCAATTGAAAGACCCGGCAGCGCGTCTGTCTGCTGCCGGGTCTCCTGTTCCGGTTTTCCTTTGGCAGGAACATGGCGTTCCCATGGTGACCAGTTCTGTCGGCGGTTCGTCCGGTCAAATCGGTGTCCGCAGGCGCTGCCCCATTTCGCGGAAACTGAAATAGGGAACGGTGGCTGAACGGCGTCAGGATCGCGGTTGGTCGCCGCCGGTCATCGCGGGAACGAAATGCACTTCGCTGTCGGGCCCGACGGCAGCGCGCAGCCCGCGATTCTGCACTGCGCCATCGACCGCGACCGTCCAGCCGGGCCTGATGCGCCCTTCATCGATGATACGGTCGGCAACACCTGGGAAACGCTCATCCAGGGCAGCGACAAGCTCTCGCACCGATTCGCCCTCAACGTCGACGATCTGCTGGCCGTCGGTGAGTGAGCGCATCAGTGGCGGGATCCAGACTTTGGCCACGCTCAGTCGTCTCCGGGAACCAGTTCAGCCGCTTCCTCAGCCTGCTTGGCCCACATGGCCTCAAGAAGGTTGGCGGGCGAGATCGGCAGCTTATCCATGCGCACGCCGGTGGCCTGATAGACGGCATTGGCGACGGCGCCGGCGGGCGGTACAATGTTCACTTCGCCCACGCCGCGCACGCCGTAGGGGTGAGCGGGATGGGGCACCTCCACCATGATCGTTTCGATCATGGGCAGGTCGAGCGCGGTCGGCATCCGGTAGTCGAGGAGGCTGGCGTTGAGGAGATGGCCCTCGTCATCGTAGATGTACTCTTCATTGATGGCCCAGCCGATGCCCTGGGCGACGCCGCCCTGCATCTGTCCTTCCACATAGGAGGGGTGAATGGCCTTGCCGACGTCCTGGGCGATAGTGTAGCGGAGGATCGTGATCTTGCCTGTTTCGGGGTCGACTTCAACGTCAACGCACTGGGTGGAGAAGCCGGGGCCAAAGTCCTGTGGATGGACGGTTGAACTGGCCATCAGCGGCTCTTCCCGCTGCACCAAGCCGGCGGCTTCGACAAAGGGCAAGCTCTCGTCGCCGGCGTTGAACGCGCCATCTTCGTAGCTGACTTCGCTGGGTTCGACATCCCAGTGTTCGGCGAGACGGCGCTTCATCTCTTTCTTGAGCTGCTGGCCGAGATTGTATGCGGCCAGGCCGGTGGCGAATGTAGTGCGGCTGCCGCCGGTCACGTCGTTGTAGGAGACGGTATCGGTGTCGACGACGCGTGCCTTCACCTGCTCATAGTCGATTTCCATCGCTTCGGCCAGCTGCATGGCGATTGAGGCGCGGGTACCGCCGATATCGGTAGAGGCCTCGTTGAGATTGACGGTGCCGTCGGGATTCAGGACGGCGGTGGCGCTAGACTGGCCGCCCCAATTATTCCAGTATCCGGAGGCGATGCCGCGGCCGCGATAGTTGCCTTCGAGCGACGACTGGTAGTGGTCGGACTCCTTGATGGCTTCCACGGTTTCGATCTGGCCGATGCGTGCGTACTGCACGCCGTCCGGCCGGCGATCGTTCTCTTTGGCCCCGTTGAGGATGCGGAACTCGGCAGGGTCCATGCCGAGTTCTTCGGCGAGTTCATCGACGACGCTCTCGACGGCGAAGGCAACATTGGTTCCGCCTGGCGCGCGGTAGGCCGCGCTGCGAGGACGGTTGACAATGATGTCATAGCCGTCCACCTGCAGGTTGTCGATGGCGTAGGGGGCGAGGCTCACGTTAGCGGCGGCCCCGACCGGTGAACCGGGATAGGCGCCGGCCTCGTAGTAGAGCTCTGCGAGGGCGGCAGAGATCTTGCCGTCGCTGTCGACACCGATCTTGACTCTGATATTGGAACCGGAGGTGGGTCCGGTCGCGGCCAGGACATCAGCCCGGCTCATCACGATTTTGACCGGTTCATGGCCTGCTTTTTGCGAGAGCAGGACGGCGACCGGCTCGACATAGACGTTGATTTTGCCCCCGAAGCCGCCGCCGATTTCGGTGGGTACGACCTTGAGACGGGAGACGGGGATTTGCAGGATTTCACAGACCTGGCCGCGCACAGCGAAGGAGCCCTGCGTGCTGGTCCAGATGGTGATCTGGCCGTCTGCGCTGTACAGGGCGGTGGCGGCATGGGGTTCAATATAGCCCTGGTGGACCGTCTCGGTGCGGAAAGTGCGATCGACGACGAGCTCGGCGTCGGCAAAACCGGCTTCGAGGTCGCCGCGTTGATGGCGGAAGAAGGAGGCCAGATTGGTCTGTTCAGAGCCGATTTCGCCCATGGAGTCAGTGCGCAGCGTTTCCAGCAGGATTGGCGCATCGTCAGCCAGGGCGTCGTCTACGGTCATCACGGGAGGGAGCGGCTCGTAGTCGACTTCGATCAGAGCGGCGGCTTCTTCGGCGATATGCGGGTTGACTGCTGCCACGCCGGCGACGGCATGGCCGTGGTAAAGGGCCTTTTCGTGGGCCAGGATGTTGTCGCTCAGATATTTCAGGTTGATGGCGCCTTCACCCAGGTCTTCGATTTTGTCCTCGGCGACCGGCAGGTCGGCGGCGGTGACGACGGCGCGCACGCCCGGAAGGGCCTCGGCTTTGCTTGTATCGATGGACCGGATGCGGGCATGCGCGTGGGGGCTGCGCAGGACATGTCCGTGCAGGAGCCCGGTCATCTGCACATCGGCGGCGTAGACGGCGCGACCGGTCACTTTGTCCACGCCGTCCGGCCTCACAGGTCGTGTGCCGATGACCTTGTAGCCGTTCTGGCCGTTTGCGGCCAGATTCGCGGTACCATTCTGTTTCGTGCTGGCCATTTGATTTTCTCCTCGGCGCTAGGAGTCGCCTTCGGCAACATCCAATACGGCGCGCACGATCTTGTCATAGCCTGTGCAGCGGCAGAGATTGCCTGCCAGCCAGAGGCGGACATCGTGCTCGCTGGGAGCGGGATTGTCATCCAAGAGGGCTTTGGCGGACACGATGAACCCCGGCGTGCAGATACCGCATTGCAGCGAGGCATGCTCAAGAAACTTCTGCTGAAGAGGATGCAGTTCGCCGTCTTCGGCGATGCCTTCGATGGTGACGACGGCGCGGCCTTCGACTTCGGGCGCGAGCACGAGACAGGAGTTGACGAGCACGCCATCCAGGAGCACGTTGCAGGCGCCGCAGTTGCCGTTGCCGCAGCCTTCTTTGCTACCGATCAGGCCGAGATTATCCCGCAGCGCTTCCAGCAGCGTCTGCCGGGGTTCGCAGAGGAAGATCGATTCTTCGCCGTTCAGTGTTGTCGTTACAGCAATCTTTTTAGCCATGTCCATTCAGTCTCCCAAGTTCGTCAACGGTTTTGGTGCCTCGTGCCCGGTCGATCGCGATGCGCAGGGCGCGCTGTGTCAGAACGCCTGACAGGTGCTTGCGCTGGGGGATCGTTCCTCGCATGTCGCTGATGGGCCGCGCCGCGTCTCTTGCCAGGTCAGCGGCCTTGGCCAGCGTCTCTTCTGAGACCGGCTCACCGGCCAGCGCGTCACCCGCTTCCTGCACAAACAGGGGTGTTGGCGCGACAGCGCCAATTGAAACGCGAGCGGACTGGATCGTACTGCCGTCGTCGCTCAAGACGACGTCGGCGCCGGCGCCGACGACGGCGATGTCCATTTCATTGCGCGGGATGAAGCGCAGGTAGGCGGCGCCGAAATTCGCGGGCGGGGCGGGGAACTCCAACGCGACGAGGAACTCGCCGTTCTCGAGTACATTGCGGCCCGGCGCGGTACAGAACTCTTCGACCGGGACTGTGCGGCGCCCGTTGGGGCCGGCAATGTGGCATGTGACGCTGTGGGCGATCAGATTCGGAATCGAATCGGCGGCAGGAGAAGAGTTGCACAGGTTGCCGCCGAGACTGGCGCGCCCCTGAATTTGGGTGCCGCCGATCAGATGCGTTGAGTCGATCAGAGCCGGGTAGGCGTCGCGAATCGCCTGGTTGTTGTTGATCGAATGGCATGAAACGGAAGCGCCCAAGGTCAAGCCGTCGCTGCTGATCGAAATCGCCATCAGTTCGGGGATTCGCTTCAAATCGACGACCGTGTCCAGTGTAAGACGCCCTTCCTGAAGCTGAGCGATCAGGTCCGTGCCGCCGCTCAGCGGCCGGGCCATGCCGCTCCCGGCAGCGAGTGCCGAGATTGCCTCGTCCACACTTGTTGGTGCTACAAAATCGATTGCTTGCAAAGAACTACCTCCTCGATGGGTTCGCTTGTTGATAATTCTGTTCGCAAAATGTCTACTGTATACAGGGTAAGGTTACGAGGGCATCGCGTTAATCACAATGGAAGATTCATAGGGAGCCTACTCCGGTTAAGTTATACCATAAGTTCAGACGAGACGAAAACGGCAGGGCCTATTTTCGGTTTGGATTTGGGATCGGGCCTGCGGCCAGTGTGGTGTATGATAGTGACGCTCAGGTTGCCGGCGACCAGGTCTGGCCCCACCGACCCCAATGGCTGGACCGGATGAAGCTTCTCACTCTCACGATAGCCTATCTAGCGGGAATCGCTGCCGGCCAGATCCTCTGGCGCCAGGGATGGTTTGGTTGCGGGATCGGCGACACATATTGGCTCACCGCGCTGGCTCTGATCCCGGTGGGACTGTGGATGGATGCCAAGACCAAAGGAGACGCTCCGGGGCCAATGCGTTGGCCGGCAGACGCCGGGTTCATCCCCCCGCGCTCGACCCCTTCGAGCTGGCTGGTTGGATGCGCGGCTCTGGCCGCCCTTTGCGGCGTTCTTCGCCTCGGGTCGCAGCCTCCTCAGCCATGTCACTCACCAGCCGACCTAGCATTCTACAACCAGGAGGAAGGCAGAAGCGCCCCCCAGATGGTTGTGGACGGGTACGTCGCGAGCTATCCAATCGTAATGGAGGGCAGTCAGCGGCTGGACATCGAAGTGGAGTCGCTGGTGATAGACGGCGGCAGGGAAAGGGTCGATGGCCGCCTGCGCTTGCAGACTGGCAACGTCTACCGTTTTGGATTCGGCGAAAGCGTACGCGTTCGAGGCCAGTTAACGGAACCGCCCGTCTTCGAGGGTTTTGATTACCGGGCCTACCTGGCGCGCAAACAGATTCACAGCTTGATGCTACGCCCGCGTGTCGAGCCGCTGCCGGGCATGCTGCGCGGGGGAGTTCTGCTTCAGTTTGTCTATGGATTGCGCCAAAGGGGAGAGAGTCTGCTGAACCGACTGCTTCCTGAACCGTATGCCGCGCTGGCCAATGGAATGATACTGGGCATTGAGGCCGGCATTCCACAGGAGCTTTACGAGAAGTTCAACCTGACTGGGGCTAGTCACGTGATCGTAATCAGCGGCAGCAATGTCGCGCTGGTGACGGGTGTACTGATGGCGCTGGGTGTCAGGCTGTTTGGCAGACGCGGGGCTTTCTTTCCCGCGATTGGGGGGTTGGCTCTGTACACTCTGCTGGTCGGCGGTGATGCCGCCGTCATGCGCGCCGCATTGATGGGCGGCCTGTTCGCGGGGGCGACGGTGCTGGGGCGTCAGAGTACGGCGCTGGTGAGTCTGGCCGCGGCCTGCTGGGCGATGACGCTGTGGAATCCTCTCATGCTTTGGGATGTTGGTTTCCAACTCAGCAGCGCGGCCACAGTCGGCCTGATTCTGATCGGGCCTGCCATGACCGACGGCTTCAACGCATTTTTGCGGAAGACAGTGAGGGCCCTGCGGCGGCGAAACGCGGCGCCCGAGGTGCTGCAGGCGGAGTTTCTTATGCCCAGATCGGTCAGCGACCTGGTACGGGACGGTCTCCTGATGACGGTCGCGGCCAGCGCAACGACATTTCCAATGATTGTCTACTATTTTGGGCGTCTCAGCCTGGTCAGTTTGCTCACGAATCTGCTGATCGCTCCGGTCCAGCCCTGGATCATGATCTTTGGCGGTCTGGGGCTAATAGCGGGGTTGTCGGGGCTGGGTCTGATCGCGCAGTACCTTCTCTATATCCCTTTCGCCTGCCTGAGGTGGACAACGATGATCGTAAATTGGAACGCGACTTTCGAAGGCGGCAGTGTAGAGATCGGCTGGTTCGGCGGGGGCTCCCTGGCCCTCACGTACGCTGCCATTCTGGGACTGTATTGGCGAAGATCGATAGGGGACGCTCTCAACGGACTTTGGCGAGGATTAGTCACTTTCTCTGATTCAAGAGACGAAGAGGATCTGGCCGCCATGCAGGGAACCCGGCGGCTGCAAGCAGCTCCGAAGTGGATGTATGGCATTCTGGCTGCGGCGGCAGGGCTACTGTGGTGGTTTGCGCTTACGCAGCCAGACGGTCAACTACATCTCCATTTTCTGGACGTGGGCCAGGGAGACGGCATATTTATCCAGACGCCAAGTGGACGGCAGGTGCTGATCGACGGCGGCGACGACAGCCAGCAGATGTTTGCCGAACTGGGCGCGGTGATGCCGTTCTGGGACCGGCACATTGACTATGCGATCGTAACGCACCCCGACTGGGACCACATTGGCGGCCAGGTCGAACTGCCGGGGCGGTTCAAAGTCGGGCGGGCCTTTATCAGCGGGAATTCACTGGGCAGCGAGGATTCACAGCTCTGGGTATCGGCCTTGGATGTGGAAAATGTGCCGGTGACGGGCATGCAGCAGGGCGCGTGGATGGACCTGGGCGACGGCGTCGCGCTGTGGGCACTGTGGCCGCCGCGGGAAGAGGAACTGAGCGGACTTGATGAGAATGACAAGAATGAGCGCTCGCTGGTGTTAAAGCTTGTATACGGTGAATTCACGGCGCTGTTGACGGGCGATGTTGGGCGCCCCAGCGAGGAGGCATTGCTGGAGGCGGGCCTGCCGCTGGCCGCGCACGTGCTCAAGGTCGGGCACCATGGCAGCGGACAGAGCACCAGCCCGGCGTTTGTCGCATCCGTCGCCCCCAGCGTCGCGGTCATTCAAGTCGGGGAGGGGAACCGCTACGGCCACCCTGACCCAGAGGTCTTGGCGATTCTGGATGGGCGGCTGGTTCTTCGTAATGACAGTGAAGGAAGGGTGTCCATCCGAAGCGATGGACGAAGTATGTGGATTGCGACCGAAGAGAGGGATGGAGCCGAACTCCTGGAGGTGAGCGTTAGCGCCTCCGGTGTCAGTTCAGTTCTGAAGTGATGCCGGCCGTGGCCGGGGAAGGTGAACGGTTTGACCGGGTGTGAGCGGGGTCGCTTAACTTTCGTTCATGCAGCTGGCGCTGTGCGCCCCGTTGCGGGCAAAAGGTATGCCTCACCCGCACGAGGAGAGCCCTGTGCAAAGTGGGAGGAGATAGTCAGAAGGGTACTGAAACGGCGCTTAAATGCCTCCGGCAACTGAAGAGAATCAGGCACACGCTCAGACGAGCTTGGCTTGAGCGATAACGAGCGTTTGCAAGCGTTTACGAGAGAGAATTCGAGCGTTTTGGTGGCGGTGTGAGGCTTGTACGCGTCAAACTGGAGAGGCGCGAAGTACGCCCACTTTTGAGCCACGGGTGGCACGGGGCGCAACATTTGTCCGTGAAGGGAGCGGACATAGGAGGCAGGGCGACCATATGGGGGGCAGGGCAGAATGGGGGCTAGAAACAGGTTGGATATAGGAGTTTACACTGAATCCTGCAGCCGTCTTCTCCTGACAGCGTCAAGTCCAAACTGCCTACTTGGGCGGACCCTCCGCGAAAGCTGAAGGCGGACCTTGGCGCGACTGGGAATGTGGTTTGGGGAAGGGGAACCGGACGGGCCGCTGCGCGGTTACGACCACAGCTTCTCAACAACCTGGGGCCGGTTGAGGTAGGCGATCAGGTCCACCGGCTCCTCCAGGACCAGGTCGGCGTTGCTGAAGTTCTGGGTCGATCCCATCCCACAGAGGAGTCCAACCTGGACCGCGCCGACTGCTTCGCCTACACGCAGGTGCAGTTCGGTATCGCCCACGACGAGACAGGCATCAGCGGGCAGATTCAGAATTTCAAGCACGCTGATTAGCCCTTCACTGTTGGGAGAAGGTTTGCGCAGATCGTCGCGGGTGACGATTGCGTCGAACAGGTTTTCGGGTAGATCGGCGCCCTGGAGGAAAGTTTCCATCTCCCGCTTAGAGCGATTCGTCAGCAGCGCTACTTTGTACTGTTGCCGCAGTTCCAATAGCAGATCAGGCACACCTTCACGCAGCTTCTGAGATTCTGGAGGGGGAAAGGCGCGCAGGCGTTGGAGCCGGGAGGTCAGCCGGCGAGCGTCGTCGTGAAGCCTTAGCCAGGTGAGCAGACTGATCGCGGCCAGGGAGGGCCCTTCCATCCATGCCATGAAGCGCCGGAAAAACTGTTCTCGTCTGTCGTGCGGCCAAATGCGTTCAAGCCGGTCCGATCGCTTGGCCAGGTCGCTGGCGAGCGACCAGTCGAGATATGTCAGTGTGCCATCCAGATCGAACACGACACCTTCGATCCAGTGGCCGCCGATCAGGCCCGGTATCTGAATCTCATTCTGTTGTTGCGAAGATTCAAAGGGTTCAAGGTCTCGAAGTTTGCGAAAGACGTAGCCGAGCAGGGCGCGGACACTGGCAATGGTCGGCGTGATCAGGAGAATTCCGACCACACCGAATACAAGGGCGGCGCTGATGATGCCGGTAAAGGTGACCGCGGGATGCAGCCGAACGCGGCGTCCGACCAGCCGCGGGATGAGGTAGACGCTTTCAACCTGGGTAATCAAGATGTACAGAATCAGTACGATGATGGCGAAAGGCAGACGGCCCAGGGGCAGCCAGGTCGAGCCCTGGAGGAGGGCCACCAACGTTCCGATCGCGCCGCTGATTCCGGGCCCTACGGTAGGCAGGAACTCGAGCACGCCGGCGAGCAGGGCCAGGCCGGCGGCATTGGGCAGACCGACGATGGACATGATGATCCAGGTAATGAATCCAACCACGAGACCCAGCACGAGCTGGCCGCGCAGGAAGGCCATCCAGATTTCGCCCAGTTCCTGAGTAAGACGTTGGACATCATCCCGGTATTCGGTCGGCAGCGCGTTCATCACCATGCGTTGCAGCTTGATGACGTCTTTGAGCAGCCAGAAACCCAGTACCAGCACATAGATTGTGGTCAATACGCCGGTTGTGAGCGTGGCGGCCAGTCCGAGCGCGCCTGTCCCTGCCTGGGAGAGAACATTCTGGATGACAGCGCCAAATTGCTGCAGAATTATGTTGACGTTTAGATCGAACCCAAAGATTGCCGGAAGAGTTCCCGTACCGGCTTCCTCAAGGTCCGCCACCATGGACTCGAGCAGGATGAGCAATGATTCAACCGAAGAAACGACGCGCGGCACGAAGATTATAGGCGCGATGATCAGCAGGAGAATAACCAGCAGGTAGACGGCTACGATCGAGGTAGCGCGACTCCAGCCGGTGCGCTGCTGTACCCAGCTGACGGGTTGATAGAGGACAAACGTGAGGAGAAGCGCGATGATCGTTGGTTGGATCATCACACGGAATGCATATAGGAGCAGAACGGCCAGGAGGCCGAGGCTTGCCGACACCACTATCTTTGTGGTGGTACTCCAGCGTTTCGTGCTCATGGCATTGCGGGAAGCGTGAGGGTTCGACCTCCGTTCCGCCCATGTTTCCGGCAGGGATGGTCAACTGCACAGGTTGCGAATCGGTTCACAGGTCAGACTACCTGTATACGGTGAGCCGCGTCAACGGCCAGTATCGGACCCAGATGCGGCCCTTGATGTCGTCACGGTGCACGGGGCCGAAAACGCGGCTGTCATTGCTGTTTTCGCGATTGTCGCCAAGGACATAGTAACTGTCTCTATCCAAGATGACGGGTCCGAAAGCGGTGTATGAATCCTGATCGGTGGAAGTCGGTTCATCGTTCAGAATGATGGGATTCTCGACGACAGCTCCGTTCACATAGACGAGGCCGTCGTCAAGCTCGATGGTGTCGCCGGGAAGGCCGACGACCCTTTTGATCATTAGCGCTCTGGATTCAGGCAGATCCAGCACGACGATTTCATCGTAGGTCGGAGTTTGGAAATAGTAGCTCAGCTTCTCCATGATGAGACGTTCGTTGGGCCGGAGATTGGGTTGCATGCTCTGCCCGCGCACGATGGTGGCCTGGGCCAGGAACAGGTGAATAAATGCTGCCAGCGCGACCGCTGGCAGCACGACTTGCACGATTTCTTTCAGGGTGACGACCAAGGCCGCGCCGACTGACGTCGCTTCTGATTCAGGCTCGATAGCTGGTTCGGGCGGGTCCAGGATGTAGCCGCCGGATCCAGACTCGCCCTTTTCGGACGGTTGCACGGCCGGCCCCGCTGGTGGCGTTTCGTCGGCGTTTGCGCCATCCGCAGGCATCGGCTCGCGAGGATCTATCCGTTCCCCCTGGTTTCGAGTCGACGTCATGGTCCTGTGAGCCTGCCAGCTGAAGCTGCAGCCGCCCCTGCCTTCTATCTGCGGGGCCGACCGCCGTTTCTCATGCTGCGGTCGCGCTCTCTGCCGCGATCGCGGCCGCCCCGGTCGCGGCCGCCCCGGTCGCGGCCGCCACCGCCTCGCCGGCCGCCGCGGTCCCGTTCGCGGGCTTCTTCGGCGCTCCAACCTTCCAACACGGCTTGCCTGCTCAGCCGGATTTTGCCGGCCGGGTCGATATCGATCACCATGGTCGTGAGTTCGTCGCCAACGTTTGCGATTTCCTCTACATTATTGACTCGGTAGTCGGCCAGCTGGCTGATGTGCACCAACCCATCAACACCCGGCAACAGGTTGACAAAGGCGCCGTAGGCTTCGACCCTTACCACCTGCCCCGTGTAGATCTTGCCGATTTCGACCTCTTCGGTCAGAGATTCGATTTCGCGGCGGGCCTCTTCGGCGGCGAGGCCGTTAAGACCGGAGATGAATACGGAGCCGTCATCATCGATATCGATTTTGACCTCGTAGCGCTCCTGCAAAGCACGGACGGTCTTGCCGCCCGGGCCGATGATTTTGCCGATCTTTTCAGGATCAACGGTGACGGTAAGGATGCGGGGCGCGTGGGGGCTGAGTTCTTCGCGGGATTCGGGGAGAACATCCAGCATCTTTTCCATGATGTGGAGCCGCCCTTGCCGTGCCTGCTCCAGCGCAATCCGCAGAATCTCGAAGTCCAACCCCTTAATCTTGAGGTCCATTTGCAGGGCGGTGATGCCATGGCTGCTGCCTGCCACTTTGAAGTCCATGTCACCGAGGTGATCTTCGACGCCCTGGATGTCTGACAGGACAACGTAATCGCCGGTTTCCTGGTCCTGCACCAGACCCATCGCGATACCGGACACGGGCGCGTCGATTGGGACGCCAGCGTCCATCAGCGCCAAGGTGCTGCCGCAGACGGAGCCCATGCTGGTGGAGCCGTTGCTGCTGACAGCTTCGCTGACAAGGCGCAACGTGTAGGGGAACTCGTCGGGAATGACCGGCTGCAAAGCCCTTTCGGCAAGGGCCCCGTGGCCGATTTCGCGGCGCTTGGGGCCTCTCATGGGGTAGGCTTCGCCGGTTGAGTAGGGCGGAAAGTTGTAGTGATGGATGTAGCGTTTTTCGTCTTCAGGTTGCAGAGTGTAGAGCCGTTGGGCGTCACCTGGCGTACCGAGCGTGGCGATCGTCAGGACGTGCGTTTCGCCGCGCATGAAGAGTCCGCTGCCGTGGACGCGAGGGATATTGCCCACCTGTACCTGGATAGGGCGCACGGTTTGGGGATCTCGTCCGTCAGGGCGGACGCTTTGGTCGAGGATTTGCCTGCGGACGGCATCTTTGTAGAGACTGTCCAGCGTGTCATCGACGTCAGCGGCTTCGACCTCCCCGGCGGCGATCTGTTCGGCCAGAGACTCCATGGTTTCGGCTTTCGTCTCGGCGAGACGGGTCTTGCGATCGTTGCGGTCAGTCGTTTCGAATACGGCAGCGTTCACTTTATCGCGCGCCATCTGGCTGACGACTTCGACGGTGCTTTCGGCGGCTTCAAAGACGGGGTAGTCGGTGAACTTCTCTTTGCCGAGATCGGCCTGCATTTGCTCGATCGTTTGGATGGCGGGCTGCATCGCCTCATAGGCGAGCCGCAGTCCATCCAGCATGATTTCTTCCGGCAACTCGTCTGCGCCTGCCTCCACCATCAGAATGTTGTCGGCGGTGCCGGCGACTTGTAGGCCGAGCGTACTCAGTTCCATGTCGGAGGCTGTTGGGTTGACGATCATTTCGCCGTCAACATAGGCGACGGAGGCTGCGCCTACGGGCCCGCTCCAGGGAATGTCGCTGATGGCAAGAGCGGCAGAAGCGCCAATGATTGCCAGCGGGTCGATCAGGTGCTCGTTGTCGGAACTGAGGGCGGTGAGGATGACCTGCACCTCGTTGCGCATGCCCTTGGGGAAGAGAGGGCGGAGGGGCCGGTCTACGAGCCGGCAGAGGAGGATTGCCTGTTCGCTGGGCCTGCCTTCACGACGGAAGAGGTTGCCGGGAATGCGGCCCGCGGCGTAGAGTTTTTCTTCAAAGTCTACGGTCAGAGGAAAGAAGTTGATTCCCGGCCGCACTCCTCTGTCCATCGTGGCCGTTGCGAGGATCACAGTGTCTCCGCAACGTACGGTTACGGCGCCGCCTGCCTGTTGGGCAAGGATGCCTGTCTCAATGCTGATCTCTTTGTCGCCCAAGGTCGTGTTATAGACCTGGGAGCCTTCAAACAATCTTGGTTGCTCCATTGTTTTCACCTCGAAGTGGGCTTTGCGACGCGCGCCCAAATGGGTCGTGCGTGCAGGTGACGCCACCGGCTCGGAACCTGCCTGAACCTGCAACGCATCCGGCGTTGCCGCCACCGGCAACCGGGTTCGCAGGTTCAGGATGAGGACCATTCTGTTCGGTCTTCATCGACTCTACGAAGCCTCAGCGCATTGTTTCGAGGTGCGGAACTGGAGAACGGATCGAAGCGCGTGCGAAAACGCAAGCAGTTCACTGGACTCTGGCTTCGGTCCATTCTCCAATGCCGGACCTCGGAGGCAGTAGCCTGCCCGGCACAATACATTGAGCACAAAGTGCCATTGCGAGCGGCTGGTGGCAGTAGATCTCTTTTCTCGCCGCGCGGTCAAGCGCGGATGCGACACTCTACACTGCGGAGGCTGCCTCAGATTCTACAGTCAGTTTCCATCCATGAATGGTCCGAGGCTTGTCCGGCGTGACAATATAAGAAGGGACGAAAAGCCATGCAGATCGTCCCTTTTGCAGCAATTATCGACGCAGTCCCAGCCTTTGGATCAGCTGGCGATAGCGGTTTACGTCCTTCCTGGCCAGGTAGGCCAGATGGCGGCGGCGCTGGCCGACGAGCTTCAACAACCCTCTGCGCGATCCTGCATCATGTTTGTGGATTTTCAGGTGTTCGGTCAGCGCATTTATGCGTGTGGTCAGGAGCGCGACCTGAACTTCCGGCGAACCCGTATCCTGCTCGAAGGTTCGATATTCTTCAATGATCCTGGTCTTTTCTTCCGTGGAAATACTCATGTGGTACTCCTGAACTCCTTTCCTTTAGGACCAGAGAGAGCCACCCCTGCAATCATCTTGCGACCATTCTCTGGCAGGGCATCTCATTGCCTGTCGCCAGCCGAATCATCGCTGGAATACCACGGCGCATGACCCAGCCAGTACTGAATCAGTTTAGCACAGGTTGGCGCGACACCCAAACTTTCAAGGTTATGCCACTATACGGAGGGCCTATGGAAAAGGTCGCGACCGGGGCGGTGGATCGCGTTTCTTCGCCGATCTAGCAGGGGAATTACTAACTTGAGTTCACAGCGAAAAGGCTGCCTCTAGCATTTCTCTAACGAAATGCTAACATTGGGCGCAGACTTAGATGTGACCATTTCGCGCCAGAATTCGGCACAGTGCCGGATATACGCCTCTTGGTGAACCTATTCTAATTCTGGACACGCGATGGGGATTGCGGTACAATGAAGGGCGCAGTGTGGACTGGTTTAGTCGTGTGGCAGTGGCTAAATGGTAAAGGCGGTCCGCTCGGAACGGATGTCATCTGAGGGTTCGAATCCCTCCTGCCACATCTAACCCAGTTCACACTGCGTTATGCTTAAAATAGCATAAACGGCCGGAATTTGTCAATATTGAAGACTGTACTGCACAGGGCGATTGCATCTAAATTGGGTCAGAACATCGAAATGCAGCCGAATACTCTTCCAGGTCGGGGTAAGACACAGGGAAATGTACGAAAGATGGCACGTAGACGGAGAATTTAACTTATCTCGCCGACTGAGGGC
>JAJDZJ010000010.1 GCA_022824685.1 Caldilineaceae bacterium | reverse complement strand
CGGGGTGTCGTCGCGGATGCAGGCGAGGAAGTCCTGGACCATGGTGTACTCGGCGGTGCCGTGTCCGCCCTGGGTTGCCTCGGGCGGGGCGTCGGTTACGTTTTCGGTGATCGGCATCTCGATCATGTTGTTCAGATGCGGGACCGCATCCAGCCACATGTTGGTTTGCAGGGGGCGGGTCGGCGGGCGCGAGGTCTCGAGAACGCCGTCGGAGCCGTAGATCGAGTAGTAGTGGAACATCGGCTCGCGCGTGATGCCGAAGGCGACCAGGATCTTGATCACGCCGCCGCTGGCCGTCTGCAGAATCGCGACTTCGGTGCCGGACTTGACGCGCACGGGCAGGTCTTCGGTTCCGCTGGTGACGCGCATGGCGGTGGCCGCGACGCAGCGCTCGCCGGTCACTTTGAGCAGCGGGCCGAGGCTGTGGGTGCAGTAGTGGATGGGCGGCATCGAGGCGCGCCAGGTGGGGGCGCCGTCGCCCTGGCGCAGCAGATGGCGCGTGTCGTGGATGTATTCGGCTTCGGCGTACATGAAGCTGCCCAGCAGGCCCTGGCGCCACATCTCTCGCCAGCTCAGAATGTGCGCCCAGTAGCAGCAGTTCTCGGCCAGCATGAACTTCTGGCGCGGGTGGGCCTGCACCGCGGCGAGAATCTGGCGGCACTCGTCGATGTTGGCGGCGAGGGTGACCTCCTGCAGGACGTGGCAGCCGGCCTCGAGCGCGGCCACGGTGTGCTGGCAGTGCAGAGGGACCGGCGAGGCGACGAAGACGATGTCCAGCCCGTGCGCCAGCATCTCGTCGTATGCGCTGCACTGGCGGGCCTGGGGGAAGAGGGCGCCGAACCGCTCCAGGGCGCCGGTGTCGATATCGCAGCCGGCGACCACATCGCAGTCGGGCATGAGGTCGAAGACGCGCGCCGGGCCGAGGCCGCGGTACAGCCCGACAACGCCTACCCGATAATTGCGCATGGCGAAACTCCCTTAAAAAAGATGAGAGGGTGGCGAGGAGTGAGGGGCGAGGAGTGAGGGGCGCGCAGTTCTTGCCTGCTTCTCACGCCTCTCTGCTCGTTTCCCGGTTCACGCCGGCGACGGCCTGGCGCAGGCGCGCGGCGCAGTCGATGCGGCGTCCGGTCGCCATGGATTCCTGCGCGGCGAAGGGGATGATCATGCCGGTCAGGATGGAGCGCGGGTCGTGGGGTCCCGTGGGGTTGGACCGGAGCCAGGCGACGAAGTCGCGGTGGATGCGGAAGTCGGCGCCGCCGTGTCCGCCGACGGCGGGAGGCAGCTCGATCGATTGCGGCTCCTCGCCGTCGCGCCACAGCGTCACCGCTGCCGGTGTCTGGCCTGCGCGCACGCTGTGCATCACCACTTCCACCTGCCCTTCCGTGCCGTTGACGATGTAACGCCGCTCGTAGTCCGGCCCGGAGGTGGTGAGATGGATGGTGTAGAGGACGCCATTGGAGAGCAGGCCGGAGATGGAGCAGGCGTCGCCGGCGGTCATGGGCCTGTCATCGCCTGCCGTCCAGATATTGCGCGTGATGGTGGCTGTACAGTCCAGGACCTCTGCGCCGAGGCAGTGCTGGATGGTGTCGGTGTCGTGGGTGAGTTTGCCTTCGACGAGGGTGGAGGAGGGCGGCGTTCTGAAATGCGACCACACGCCCTGCGACCAGCGGTTGCCGGTGTTGACATGGCCGAGCACGCTCTGGATGCGGCCGAGGCTGCCCTCGTCAATGATGCGTTTCATGGCCAGCGCGGCGGGAAAGCGGCGCAGGTTGAAGCCGATGAAGAGGGGGTAGCTGTGCCGGACCACCTCCTGATACAGTTCCACCGTCTGCGCCCAGGAGAAGGCCACGGCTTTTTCGAGGAAGACGGGGATGCCCCGTTGCAGCGCGGCGAGCGCATGTTCGACGTGGTCAACGGCGTAGCTGGCCACGAGCGCGAAGTCGAGATCGGGCGTATCGGCCAGCATCTGGCGGTAGTCGTTATAGAAGGCGGGGCCGAAGCGCTCCTCTTCCTCGGCGGTGGGATCGCGCGGGTCGGCCACGGCGACGCAGCGGACCGTCGCATCCTCCATCGCCTCGAGGCTGTCCATGTGGTAGCGTCCGCGCCGGCCAAAGCCTATGACGGCGAAACGAAATGTTGGTGTTGTCATAGTCGTTCCTAGCCTGTAGCTGGTGGTGAGTCGCGGTGAGTGGCGTGTACGATTCGCTGCTGGTCAGATGTCGCGCAGGTCGGCCACCACGCCCTGCGCTTCGGCTTCATAGAGCTTCCAGATGACGCGCAGGCTTTGGAGGCTGCGGCGGGCGTCGGTGAGCGGGGGGCGGCCGTGCTCCAGGCAGTCGACGAAGTGGATCAGCTCGTTCTCGAGATGCTTGCCCACGGCCGCCTGGAACAGCAGTTGCTCGCTGCCTTTCTCCGCTTCCAGCGCGCCTTGATGGAGCAGCAATCTCCCCTGGCTGATCTGCCCTTCCAACATGCCCTCGGTGCAGTGGGCGTGGAATGAGTATTTGAGGCGCGTGCCTTTGGCGCCCCATGTGCCGAAGTGGTAGCCGAGCGCGCCGCTGGCGAATTTGAGCGAGACGTTGGATGTGCCCTCGCCTTCCATCCAGGGCGTGCCGAAGTTGGTGCCGATATGGGTGCCGGAGACGGGCTGCCCCATCCAGGCGAGCAGGATGTCGATGTAGTGGCAGCCGTGGCTGAAGAGCTGGCCGCCGCCGAGCGTCTCTTTGCGGTGCATCCAGCTGCCCGGCTCGCCCTGGGTGTGTTGCTCGGTCCAGATCGAAAGCTGGAAGAGGTCGCCGTAGGTTCCGGCCTTGAGCAGGCGCTCCATCTCGACGACGATGGGGTGAAACCGCATGCAGTAGGCGACCATCAGGGTGCGGTCGGCGCGCTCGGCGGTCTCGATCAGGTCGAGACATTCGGCTTCCGAGTTGGCCAGCGGTTTCTCCATCAGCAGGTGTTTGCCGCGGCGCAGCAGGTCGATGCCGATGGGATGGTGGAGGTGGTGGGGCACAGCGAGGATGGCGGCGTCGATATGATCGAGAACCTGGCGGTAGTCGGCCGCGACGGTGTCGCAGCCCATCAGGTCGGCGGTCGCCTGCGCCCGCGACAGGTCCGGGTCGACCGCGGCGGTAAAGAGGGCGCGACCCTGCAGTTTCTCAAAAGCCGCGCGGTGGGATTGGCCCATGCCGCCGCAGCCGATCAGGCCGATGCGGATCATAACAGCAGTTGTTGGTGGTTAGTTTTCAGTTTCTTGTCTTTCGCAGCTGCCGCGTGCGAGCGACGTTGCGTACCCTGCAATGCGCTCTTCATACCGGCCAACAGATAACAGCCCACTCCGTTACAGCAAGTATATCACGAATTTGTGGTATTTTTCGCTCGGTCAGCGCGAGGGCGCCTCCCAGATTTTTGGACAGCTGCTGTGTGAATCAGGCATGGTCGGTTATTCGTGTTTCGTGACCTCACCCGTACAAGGAACTTAGATTGAGGAATGGACGGGACTGTTGTAGCACAGTTTTCATGCCAACAACCCTCTTTTTTAGCGCCTTGCTTGACCAACCCTTCACCTCCGACACCATTCAATCTTTCTCCAAAACGTAGTTAGTTGGCGGCAGGCATACAACTGCAGTGGTCAGTTACTGCGGCAGCTGATTGGGGATGGTTGTGAAGAGGAGAGAGAGCCATCTTGGAGCACTTCCGTCAGCGTCGCGAATCAGTTGTAGCTGAAACGTTGCCGGTTTTCTGGCCCGCAAAATAGGGCGCTACAAATCGACACAATAATTTGGGATGCATCCGGCGAGGGGTCAGGGCCGGTGGATTCCGAGCGGAGGGCGGGAGGGGGTCAGGATTGGAGGCAGTTGCCAGGCTCGAAATGTGCGCATGGTGGGACATTTAACGGGCCGCGAACAGGAGTGGCTGTGCGGACGCGCTTGCCTGCGCTATCATGAAGCCACACAATTGGCGGAGGTTCCGGACCGGCCAACGCAGCTTGCAATGTGAGAAAAGAGCATGATTTTCAAACCGGAGATCGCGGCACGGCTTTGGGATACCTGGCTGTACTATCACGATGGCGCACACTACCTCTTTTATCTCCACCGGATGCACGCGGACGGCGGCTATGACGGCATGAGTGTGGCTACTTCGGATGACGGTGTCCACTTTGCCGACCGGGGGCCGATCATCCACAAGGCCGAGGACGCCAACTGGCTGGGCACCGGCATGGTGTGGCGCGCCGGGGATAAGTTCATGCTCAACTTTTCGGAGGAGCGCAACGGGGTGCAGGAGATCTTCTTCGCCGAATCGGACGATCTGCTGCACTGGCGTCGGCTGCCTGACGAAGAGTATGTGTGCCGGTCGGACCCACGCTGGTATGCAGAGGAGCCGATGTTCACGAGCCAGCGCTGGGACTGCATCTGGGTGCTGCCGCGGGAGGACGGGCCGGGCTATGTTGGCTTCCTCACGGCGGTGGCCAAGGATGGGCCGCCGGGGCTGTGCGGCACGGCCGGCTGCGTTGTCTCCGATGACGGCCGCCATTTTCGCGCGGCGCCGCCGGTGATCGAGACCGGCCTGTGGGGCGAACGGATTGAGGTCGGCGCGGTGGAGAAGATCGGCGACCGCTACTACATGCTTCTGGGGGTCGGCAAGTCGCATGCGCTGGGGTCGCGGCATCTGTCGGAGCTGCTGGCAGGCGAGTGCGGGATGTACGTTCTGTCGTCCAGGTCGCAGATGGGGCCGTACCGTCTCGCCCCCGGCCAGCGGCTGCTGCTGGGCAACAGCCCCAGGCGTCTGAACTATTTTGCGCGCTTCTATCGCTGCGGCGAGCAGTTGCTGCTCAACCACCACACTGTGCCGCGCCAGAAGGGCGGCGAATCCTGTTTCTCGCCGCTCAAAACGGTCCGCCGTGACGCAGAGGGCATTCTGAGCCTGCGCTGGTGGCCGGGTAACGAAGCGCTGAAGGAGCGTCCGCTGCCGGTAGGGCTGGAGGGATGCGATTTCTACGGCCTGCTGCCCGGTGAATGTCCTGTTGAAGGCGGGGGCCTGCAGCTGGCTGCCGCGGCCGGCGGGCTGGCGATCCTTCCGATAAAATTCGACCTGGCGCGCGGGGTCATCCTGGAAGCGGAGTTGACCTTTCAGGAGTTGAGCGGGCCTCTCGGCGGCGTTGGCCTCTTCATCGAAGGCGACCCGGTCGGCGCCGGCACGTTGTTGGTTGCGCAGAGCGATGATCGTCTGACAACAGGCCCTTATACCTCGCCGACCGGAGACGGCTACGCCTTCCAGCCGGAGGACGCGAAGCCGCTCCCCTTCACGCCAGGACAGAAGATGCCCTGGCGGCTGCTGTTGCGCAACGAGTTTGCGGAGCTCTACATCGACGACGAGCTGATTCAGGGCTACACGCTGCCCCATGCCCCGAGCGGCCGGCTGGGCCTTGTCATCGAGGCCGGCACGGCGGTCGCGGCGAAGGTACGCGGCTGGGAAATGTCCCTCTAGGGGATTGCTCCGGTCACTTTGTCTGGTATGATCGACAGTGCAAGCCGACCGCAGGCGACCGGGCGTCTTTTAACTGACATCACCGAAGCGGCATCAGTCCTGAATGACGGTGAGGTGAAGAGTTTGCCCCAGCCGGATACAAGGAGAGAATGATGTTCAAAGTGCTGCTGGTTGCCGCGTGTGTGGTCCTGTTGAACGGTTGTCCGTTTCTACCACCGTCGCCCTACCAACGGTCGATTCACGGCGCCTATCCGCCGGGTTACATCGCCATATCGCCAGGGCAGAGTGTGGAAGGGTCGGTCACAATGAATTTGTCTGGCTCAGCCGACATTATTGGCGTAAGTTCTGAATTGAACGGCGAAGTCCTGACTGCGACTTTCCACCTTCGCGATCTTCCCGAAAAGGCGCAATATAGTCACGAGCCAGGACATTTCAGACTTAAGACGAATCATTGGATAGTTCTCGTCAGCATTGAGGGAGATCCTCTGACTCCGATGAGTCATCTCGACTATATGTTTCAAGCCACCTACTACGATCCTCAAAAACCAGAGATGGTCGTTATCAGGCCGTCTGAGCCGATGGTTACCGGAGGTTTGTATAAATGCGGTCGCGCCATAAGAGTACATAATGGAATCGAATACGAATACACTTCGCATGAGTTTTTATCAAGCGATGTCGACGTGAAGTTTTCGCATAAAGACGGCACACTGACTCTTGCAGCGCAGATTCCTGGCATCACTGACAAGTCCACCGTTGCATTTGTATCTCACGGAATGGGTAGCGGTAGTCCAGATTATCTTCCGCGCGACGCGGACTAGATGGGAGAAGTGGTTCACCCTTTTTCAGGGCAACCTCGTAGTCAGAATGTGCCGACGCTCTTTCGCTGACTCTTCTCTATCAATCTTTTGGTTCCCGAAGCAGTCTTTTTCGCTACCACACCTGCCCGGAAGTCTCTCAACCGCAGCCAGCGCAGCCGTCCGCGCGCGGACGGGTATGCGGTTTATTGAGAGAGCGTTAGCCTTTGATTCTTGTCAGGGAGATGCCGCGCACAAAGTAGCGCTGCAAGAAAAAAAAGGAGACGCCCAGGGTGAACAGCGCCGGTTTCAAAGGGAGCAGGGCTTGGTCCGGCTTGGCATGGGTAGTATAAGGGAAGGCTCGCGGGGCGTTATGGGGCAGGTCCATGAGTTGCCGGGCGCGGCGGGCGGAAACGGAGGGAAAAACATGGCGGTTACAGTGGGGAAACGAGGAACGAAATGAAGGGCGTTGGAGCGTTTCTGGACACGGAGACAACAGGGCTGACGAGCAACGATGAGGTAATCGAGTTTGCCATCGTCCTGTTTCGTTACGACGTATCGCGTCGAAAATTACGCGTGATTGACCGCTATCGCGGCTTGCGGGAGCCGTCATGCGCTATCGCCCCTGGCGCGGAGGCGGTGCATGGAATCTCGTTCGACCAGGTGCGGGGCAAACGGCTGAAAGACCGGGTGGTGCGGCGGATTTTGAGCAAGGCGGACTTTCTGGTCGCGCACAACGCCGCTTTCGATCGCCGGTTCGTGACGAAGCTGTACCCGCAAACCGAGACGATGCGCTGGCACTGTTCCATGAACGGGATCGGTTGGAGGAAGAAGGGGTTTACCTCAAAAGGATTGCAGCAGTTATTGGCTGCGCACGACATCAAGGTGAAACGGGGGCACAGGGCGCTGGATGACGTGATGGGCGCGCTGCATCTCCTTGCGCAAACGGATGCGCAAACCAAACAGCTCTATCTGGCGGAACTGCTGGATGTCGAATCGGACGAGGTGGAGCGGAAGAAGCAGGGCAAATTAGGCTAAAGCGCTGAAAGCTGTCAGGGGCTTGGTGATAGCCATAGTTATGTTGTCAGTTTGTGGCTTCCTTTTCGGCATCGGTTGATGAAAGAGGGCGCGGCGGAAACCATTGCAGTCGACTGCTCCGCGTCAGCCTTTGATGCCTGTCAGAGAGATGCCGCGCACGAAGTAGCGCTGCAACAGGAGGAAAACGAGGAGCACGGGCAGCGTGACGACGACGGAGCCGGCCATCAGGCGGGGCCAGCTTGTGTACCACTGCCGCTGGACGAGGGCGACGCCGAGCTGGACGGTGAAGAGGTGTTTGCGGTCGAGGAAGATGAACGGGCCGAAGAAGTTGTTCCAGGAGGCCATGAAGGAGAAGACGCCGAGGGTGGCCAGGGCCGGTTTCATCAGGGGCAGGGCGATGCGCCGGTAGATGCCGAAGGAGCTGCAGCCGTCGATACGGGCGGCGTCTTCCAGCTCGATTGGCAAAGAAAACATGAACTGGCGGAGAAGGAAGGTGCCGTAGGCGGAGCTGAGCATGGCGGGCACGATCAGGGGCAGATGTGTGTTGACCCAGCCGACGCGGTGCATGACGATGTAGAGCGGGATCACGGTGACGGCATAGGGCACCATCATGGTCGACAGAACGATGATGAAGAGGACATTCTTGCCGGGAAAATCGAGCCGGGCGAAGGCAAAGGCGGCGAGCGAGGAGGTTATGAGCTGGCCGCCGACGCCCAGAACAGCGATCTTGACGCTGTTATACAGGAATATGCCAAAGGGCTGGTTCAGGAAGAGATCCCCGTAGGCCTCCAAGGTTGGCTCAAGCGGGAGCCAGGTTGGTGGAATCTGAAAGGCCTCGAATTCGGTCTTGAAAGAGGTCGAGATCATCCACCAGAAGGGCGCGAGCGCGGCCAACCCCAGCACAATCAGCAGAATATGCGTAACGGTATTGGCGATGAGCTGTTGTTGTCTGCTGCTGGCCACACGCTCAACGCGCGCCGCGCGCATGGTTGAAACTCTTTGCACGGGTATCCCCTTATCGGCGCCGCTTTCTCAATAGTGTACCCACAGCCTGGCCAGGCGCACCTGGATCATCGTGATTGTGAAGATGACGAGAGCAAGGATCCAGGCCATGGCCGAAGCATACCCCATCTTGGAGCTGCCGAAGGCCATCTGCCAGAGGTAGTAGATGTAGACGTTGGTCGAATTTATCGGTCCGCCCTGGGTCATAACATAGATGAGGCCAAAGGTCTGGAAGGTGCCGATCACGCTCATAACGAGAATGAAGAACATGGTCGGCGTGAGCAGCGGGATTGTGATTCTGAAGAAGCGGCTGAAGGGGCCGGCGCCGTCGATGGTGGCCGCTTCGTGCAGATGATCGGGAATCCCTTGCAGCCCGGCCAGATAGAGGACCATATTGTAGCCGAGCCCCTGCCAGACGGTGACCATGGCGACGGCGGGCATGGCCCAGAAGGGATCGCTGAGCCAGTTGGGTCCGTCGATTCCGACCCAGGAGAGACTGTAGTTGATCAGACCAAACTCGCCGTCATACAGCCAGCGAAACATGAGACCGACGGCAACGACGGAGGTGACGAGCGGCAGGAAGAAGGCGAGCCGGTAGAGGTAGCGCATCCTGATTGGCCGGTCGAGCAGAGCGGCCAAAATGAGCGGAAAGGTCACGGAGGGCACGATGATCCAACCGGCGTATTTGAACGTGTTGCCCAGAACCTTCCAGAAGAGACGGTCGCGGCTGACCAAGCGGGCGTAATTTTTGAGGCCGACCAGTTCGGGGGGGCTGACCATATCCCAAGTATGGAAGCTCATGTAAAGGGACGCGGCGATGGGGAGGAAGATGAAGGCAACGATGCCGATGATGAGAGGCGCGACAAAGAGGTAGCCCTCATATCGGTGCCAGCGGATTCCCTGTATTTTTGTCCTGACGGCGAGGCGGGTCAGCGCCTGTGATTGGGCCATAATCTGTCCTGCGATATACCCGGAACCGCGCGGTGGGCGGCGACGGCTCCAGATAAATCGCAGGCTTGGTCGATTACCGGGTCAAGTCTGCCTGCCTGTCCTCTCGGAACGTTACGGTCTGTGGACAGAACGCAAGCGAGCAGGCGATCTTTAGTACTGCTCCTCATTGGCGTCGGCGAGGATGTCCTCCATCACCACCTGTATCTCGTTGAGCGCTTCGGCGGGCGTCATCTGCCCGAGGAAAGCGGCCTCGAGATTGGGGATGACGGCGGTGCCGAGCAGTTCACCGTGGTTGACGCCGAGCGAGTCGTTGGCGGCCAGGTCGGAGTTGAAGCAGGCATCGACAAAGACTTCGCCGCCGCGGGCAGCCATCTCCTCGGTTACGAACCCTTCGGGGCGGCCGGCGGGGATGGAGAAGCCGGTTGCGCCCAACACAAGGGCGCCTTCACCGATCGACATATGCTTGAGGAAGGCGAAGGCTGCGTCGGGATGGTCGGTGTCGGCGACGATGCCGAAGCCGGAGGTCCACATCATGGTTGTGGTGGGGCCGCCCTCGAAGGCACGCGGGTTGCGCACGACATGCCAGTCGATCTTGTCGGTATTCTGGAGCAGGGCGACGGTATCGATCGTGTGGCTGGCCCACATGGCGATGCGGCCTGTCAGCTGGCGTGAGCTGGCGCCCTCGGTGGACAGCTGTTCGGGCGAGGGTGAGATCTCGTGGGTCAGGATGGTGTCCACGAGCCATTCGATCGCTTCGATATTCTTAGGATCGTTGGCCGTGGGCGTGGTGAGGTCCCAGTTCCAGCGGTCGAAGTATCCTTTGCCTTCATTGGCCCACATCCAATGTTCGTTGGCCCAGGGCCCGGTCTGCGTCATCCAACCGAAGATCTTGTCCTGCCCTTCGCCGGAGGTCAACTGCTGGCCCATTTCGAGGCAATCGGCCCAGGTCCAGCCGTCTTCGGGGTAGGCAACGCCGGCTTCATCGAAGAGGCCCTTGTTGTAGATAACGGCGTGGGTTACGTAGTCCTTGGGCAGGCCGAAGAGCTTGCCTTCGACGGTGTAGAGCTGAAGCAGGGCCGGCGCGACCGGGTCGTCGTCGTAGTCGGAGTCTGCGTCGAGATAGGGATTCAGATCGATCAGGATGCCCTTTTTGCTCCAGATTCTGGGCGGTCCATAAGTGGCCACGATGGCGATGTCCGGGGGATCGCCGGCAGCGATACGGGCGTTGATCTTAGCGAGCATATCCGGCCAGGATCCGATTGTAGGACTGATGAGAATGTCCACGTCGGGCATGACCTCTTTGAACTTGCCGAATGCCTCGCCGTGTACTTCGTCGGGCTCGTAGCCCAGGTATTCGAGCTGGATGCCTTCGGCGGCTGCGCCACCATCACCTGCGTCATCGGATGCGACCGGAGCTACAGCGGGTTGACAGGCGGCAAGCAGGGTTGCCCCGCCGATGGCGCCGGCCGTCAACTGCAGGAACTGTCGTCTCTTCATGGGCGTAGCGTTCACGGGAATCTCCTCCTGGCATGTTGATGTAGAGACTGCGCGAGGTTGGCCGGTATTCTACAGTACCTGAATTTGGTTTGCAATCTCTATATCTTTGTGGGCAGAGCGGGTGTTCGCGGCGTAGGGGCTCTCGTATGCGTGTTGGATGAGCGTTATATGAGTGTCCACGAGCGTATACGAGCGTTTACGACCAGCTGCAATGAGGTCCTCCCATATTTGCAGGCTTGAAAGTGGCGCTCAGTGCAGCTTTCGGCGGTCCGGCATGGTTAAAGTCGCCAACATGTGGCCAAGAAAGGGCAAGAATCTCGGGCTCTGTTGTTCAAAGGGGACAGAAACTCGCAGCAGCGGTCTGTGCGGAGTGATCATCCTGCGTATCAGTATATGCGGGATCCAGACGGGGACGGGGTGGTGTGTGAGTAGGTGGGAGTTGAGGAAGCGGTTCTTGTAATCTAAAGAGGGCGCCGACGCGACGCCGTCTATGATGCGGGGCTCTCGGTTCCATCGTTTGGAACTAAGAGCCCCCTTTGCCCTTTGGCGGTGGTGGCGTTGCTGTTAGAACGCCAATCCGGTTGCGAAACGGTCATCCTTGACTGAGCCCGCAACGCCTATCAAACTCGAACTCAGTCTTTCCTTGAACCTTTGCTGGAATGTAGCGTGCTGGCCAGCTCCTCGACGAAACGCTGAAACTCGCGTCCCGACCAGCTACTGCGTTGCTTGCGGCGTGGCGGAGACTTCTGATGATGCAGCGCCGTCGCCTACGGCATTTGTTGCACGGACACGGACCGTGTATTCCACGCCATCCGTCAATCCGCTTATCGTGTACGATGCGTTCAATGACCCATATGCTACGGTCGCTTCCGATACGTCAGCCGGGGTGTCCCAGTCGTCTGCCGCCTCCTTCCACTGCACTTTGAATCCAGTGACCGTCGAACCTCCGTCACCACAGTTAAGTGAGTAAGGGTGGGTCCATGACACAGAGAGTTTCCCGCTTTCCGGCGTTAGCGCTCTGACCTGCACAGGCGGTTTGGGTTTGCCCGGATTCGTCGCTGCTATGACCGTTGCCGTCTCCAGGCTGTCCACGGTCTCCGAATTGCCGGCATCGTCATCAAAATTGACGGTCACGGAGATTGTCAACCCAACGTCGCGCGACTGAACAATGTATTTGGGGTCGCGGACTACTGCCGCCCGGAAATACCCGGCCCCGGCATACCAGTTGTAGGAGAAGCTGGCATTGACCATCCCGTTCTCGTCCATAATGTTAGAAACATCTGCCGTCAGCGTCTTGCAGACCTCCGCAGTCCCGCTAATGGAAGGACTACCCGTCGCCGGGACGTTTTGACCGGGCTGCTCTGCGGTAGGTGTGGGGGTGGCTGTGGGAGTCGCCGTGGGCTCATTGCGCTGCTGTTGGGCGTTGGGCGTGAGGGTGGGTGTGGGTGTGGGTGTCCCGGTCGGCGTGGGCGTAGCCATAGCCTCATCTCCCTGCTGCTGTTGGGTCTGCAGCGTGGGGGTGGCTGACGGCGTGGCGGTGTGTGAACCTATTGTTGCCGAAGCATACGTCGACCAGTCGCTGGTCCCGGCGTCGGCATTGACCGCGCGGACCGTACAATAGTAGGTTGTGCCGGCCATAACGTCCGCATGGGCATAGGAGGTGTCGGTAAGGTTCTCGCCGCCGATCTGCTGCCATAGGTTGACGTTGTCCCAGGCCCACAGCTCGTAGCGGACCGCGCCCGTCACTGCTGTCCAGCTCAGCTCTGCCCCGTTCGCAGTCGCCTGCGCGGTCAGCGTCGGCGCGGGCAGAGCGGGCGTGCCCGCCGTCGCCGACGCATAGACCGACCAGTCGCTTGTATCGTCGCCGGCGGTGACTGCGCGGACGGCGTACCAGTAGGTGACGCCTTCGGTTACGTCGGCGTGCGTGAAGGAGGCGCCGGTCAGGTTGTCGCCGCCGATATCCCACCAGCCGGCGGCGCTGGTCCAGGCCCACAGCTCATAGCGGGCTGCGCCCGTTACCGCCGTCCATCTCAGGTCCACGCCGTCGTCGCCGGCCTCTGCGGTCAGCGTCGGCGCGGAAAGGGTGGAGTCGGTCGAGTCCTGCTGCGCCGCGGCCTGGTCTGTGAAGGACAGAATGGCGGCCGCGGTCAATAGGATGACCGCCAACCACGCGCTCAGACCGGCCGCAAGAATGGCGGCGCTTCGCTGTTTTGACATTGTTGCCTGCCTCCTCGTCGAGACGCCCGCTCGGAGGTCGTCCAAGCTCAGGCCGGCTTCCAGACATTTTTCCAAAAAAGCGCTGCGATTATACTGCCTTTTATGTGGGTGTCAAAGTTGGTTTTCACGCGCTATCCGACCATTCTCAGGATCTCGGCATCCTCTGGGCGGCCAAACCGGTTGGTTCAGCCCGGGCGCCGGCGTGGACGACGGCATCTTCGCAGGCAGACTTGCTTCAACTCTCCCCCAACTTGCAACGTGTGCCAGCTGCCCCGACCGAATTAAGACGCTCTACATGCCTCCAGCATGGTCGGATTTCCGCCGTCGGCCCCAAAAAGGCCCGGTTCCGCCCAACTTTCATTCACAGACTACGCCGTCATTATCGCGGTCGTCCAGATACTGCTAGGCGGGCTTCGGCCCACGGATTGAGGCCCAAAACCCTGCCCCCTCTCATCCCGCCAGCGTCGTCAGCAGCGTCGGCGCGTTGGCGAAATACCACTCCGTCAGCGCCGTCTTCGCGTCATCAAGAGTGCCGGATGTCCGGAAGGGGTGGAGTGGGATGGAGCGCTGGCTGTTTTCGAACCAGTAGAAGGCCGTAACGATGTGTACGCCGCCCGTCAGTTTCCCTCCATGCACCTCCATCACCAGCGCGTCCTTGCCGTTGCGGGCCTTGACTTCACACCGGTGAATCTCGTCTCCGCCAACGGCAGAAACTTTCTGCCAGTGAAGCTCAACCGTTGCCATATCGCAGTTCCTCCTCACTCACACACGATGCCGTCGTCTTCGCTGTCGGTAAAATGCCGGTATGCGGGAATGGATGGGCTTGGGCGGTGTGTGGGTAGCTTGTAGCGTCGCCTCAGGCCCAGTAGCCCGAATCGGGCATTATGCCTGGCAACCATGATCTGCTGAGTCTCCACGATCCGTCAAATACCTGTCCGAGGCGGAATCTCCGCAGCGGTGGTCCACACTGCCTTACGCGTCTATTCTATCCCCGCCGCGCAGTGGCGCGCTATCTTCGCATCCTTCGTATTCGGATGACACGATTGCTCGACAGAGTCGCGAACTGGCTGGCCCAATCCCGGCGACGCTGGGTCTGCGTTTCACTTGCAGAATATTCCTTATATGGAATATATTGCACTCAAACCTTGGGAGGCCGAGTAGACGGATGAGTTTGAGCAGTGGTGGCAAACGCTTTCGGAGAGTCAGCAGGACGCTGTGGCCGCCGGGGTCCAACTGCTGATGGCGTATGGCCCTGGGTTGCCGTATCCCTGCGCCTCGGACGTCAGAAGCTCACGCCAAGGGGTCATGCGCGCGCTTCGAGCGCAGAGCCATGGCAGGCCCTTGCGGGTCTTTTACGCCTTTGACCCCAGGCGAACATCCATCCTGCTTATCGGCGGAGACAAGAGCGGAAACGACCGGTTCTACGAAGAGCGCGTGCCAGTCGCTGACGCCCTGTACGACCAGCATCTGGAAGAACTGAAAAGGGAGGGGTTAATCGAATGAGTGGACGCCATCCGTTCAGCGAGTTGACCAAGGGATTTTCGCGGGAGCGAAGCCGCCGCATCGACGAGACAAAGAAGGAGTTGCTGGCGGAGATGCCCTTGCACGAGTTGCGCCGGGCGCGAGCGCTGACCCAGCAGGAGTTGGCGCAGATGCTGAAGGTGAACCAACCCGCGATCTCCAAGCTGGAGCAGCGGGCAGACGTGTACATCTCCAGTCTCCGTTCTTACATTGAGGCTGTTGGGGGCAGACTGAAAATCGTTGCTGACTTTCCCGAAGGCGAGGTAACGATCACGAATTTCGCCGAGCTGGAGGAGGATGAAGGCACTCAAAAGCAGTCGCCTCGGTGCGGCTAGCTATCTATCGACCGGCGCCCGTTTCCTTCGATGAGCCCCAGTTTACCTTTGACCAATATCCCCGTTCGTCCTTGAGGATTGCTCGCCGAATTACCCCATTGCCCATTGCTCCGCATCCTCATGCCAGACCCGGCAGGCGCGCACTCGGCGAATCCTCTCTGCCCCGACTTTACGATTGACAGTATAGCGTATATGGTATAAAAGATACGCTGCATGTGCGAATTACGCAACACGAGGGGGAGTAATGCCGCCCAGACGGGGGCAGCAGTTGGTGCAATCGCTCGAGCGGGGGCTGGCGGCGCTGGAGATGGCGCTGGACGGCAATGTCCGCCCATCCCACGTGGCGGAGGCGCTCGGCATTGACCGCAGCACGGCCTATCGATTGCTGTATACGTTGATGGCGAAGGGCTATCTGCTGCAGGATGAACGCACGCGCGAGTTCACCTCGAACCCGGCCAAGTTTTTCCAACTCTACGGCAAGGTTGCGACGTTGCTGGACTGGTCGGACGTCGCCGGGGATTTTCTCACAAGGCTGCGGGACCAGAGCGGCGAGACCGCCAATCTGGGCGTGCGGCAGGCCAATAATGTGATCTACATCGCGCACAAGCCGGGGCAGGCCGCGCTGAGCGTGAATTTCGCGCTGGGCACGAGCCGGCCGCTGCACTGTTCGGCGCTGGGCAAGGCGTTGCTGGCAGCGCAGCCGGATGCGGTCACCGCGGAGTGGGTGGCGAGCGCCGCGCTGACCTCCTACACGGCCAAGACGATCACCGCTCCATCGCGCCTGAAGCGCCACCTGGAAAGGGTGCGCGTGGATGGGTATGCGGTCGACGATGAGGAGACCTTTGCCGGCGTGCGCTGCATCGCGGCGCCGATCCATGATCATCGCGCACAGGTGATCGCGGCCCTGGGCATCTCCGGGCCGACCACACGCATCACGCATGAGCAACTGCCCCATTTCGCCGAGACGGTCATGCAGGTTGCCGCGCAGCTGTCCGCCGAACTGGGCGCGCCGGTTGCTGAACTCTGATTCACAAAAAAGACCCTCCAAGTGTAACGGTTTGCGTTTTCAGTCATCGCCGCTTTTGTTGTTTTGGCCGCAGCCTGCTGGGCGTGGGAAAGCAACTGCCCTCTAAGCATGCTCCTGATGAGTGATTGACTGCCGGAGGCAGATCGCTCCTGGCGCAGTTCAGCCACTCTCCCGGGGCATCGGGCGGAAACCGCTCAGCCTCCTTCTTACACTACCCTCCCCTCTCGCAGCGCAGGTTTAACAATTGCAAGTTTAGCTGTAAGGACATGGCTGTCGTTGCCGCGGGCCGCACCGGCCGGCGAAACTGCGACTGCGTTGACCGCGGCGCCCAGGGCGAGCTCAATTCCCCGCATTCCCAGTCGCAGAAAGGCAGCAACCGCGAACTCTTCCTCCCTTTGTCAGGCTGCGCCATACTTCGCCGCCAGGACGTTGGCCCGTTTTTGCGATTGTTCACATGTGACCCCTATGCTACAATGGCCTGACGGAGACAAAATAATTTAATTTTATTGACAATGCACAGTCGAGTTTGCCTGGGTATCAACCATTGACAAGGAGGAAAGGAACGATGAAACGTTTTTGTCTGGTTTTACTCATCATTGTGTCTTTGGCCCTGGCCGCCTGCCAGCCGGTTGCATCCGAGCCAGCGGCAGACATGGCGATGGAGGCCGCCGAGCCGAGCGGTACGGTAGAGGTATTCTCCTGGTGGAGCGGCGGCGGCGAGTTGGCAGGGCTCAACGCCATCATCGAGGTCTTCAACGCACGCTATCCCGATGTTGAGTTCGACAATGCAGCAATCGGCGGGGGCGACGGCGTCAACATGAGGACGGTGTTGGAGACGCGCATGCTGGGCGGCGAGCCGCCGGACTCGTTCCAGGTCTGGGCCGGTGTGGGCGTCGTCGAGGATCATGTTGTGCCCGGCAGAATGGAAGGGCTGGATTTCCTCTATGCGGAAGAGGGGCTGTATGACGTGTTCCCGCAGTCGGTGATCGACAACGTCTCTTACGAAGGGACGCCCTATGTCGTGCCAGTAAACATCCATCGCCAGAACATTATGTGGTACCGGCTCGACAGGTTTGAGGCCGCCGGCATCACAGATCCGCCCTCAAACTGGGACGAGTTCTTCGTTGTGGCGGAACAGTTGAAGGAGGCCGGTATCCCGGCCATCGGCGGGGCGTCTCTGGGAGCGTTGGCCTTCCACACCTACAACTATTTCCTCAACAGCGTGACCGACGGCGAGACCTATCTCGGCCTGTTCGACGGCTCGGTTGGTTGGGATGCGCCGGAGGTCGCTGAGGCGCTGGAGCTTCACATGCGGGCGATGGAGTACGCCTCCGGCGACTGGCTGGAGGTCGGCTGGGGCGACCAGGTGGAGCGCTTTGCCGCCGACTACGACGAGACCCCGGCTATTATTCTGATGGGCGACTGGTTCTGGGGCTTCATCAAGTCGGAAGGGATCGAGGAGCTGGTCGGATGGGCCGACATCCCGAACCATCAGGGCAAGTATGTTTGGGTGGCCGACTCCTTCGGCTTGCCCCAGAATGCGCCCAACCGCGACAACGCCATCGCTTGGCTGAAGGTCGTGGCTTCGCGGGATGGGCAGGACGCCTTCAACCCCCTCAAAGGCTCGATCCCGGTGCGCACGGACGGCGACGTGAGCCTCTACGACGAGTACTTGCGCGAGTCGATGGACGCCTGGCAGACGCATGAACTGCTGCCGTTCATCGGCGGTCTGGTGCCGCAGAGCTTCGTGACCGACCTCGGCAACATTGTTAACAACATGCTGACCGGGCACGGCGACGTTGCCCGCGCGCAGGAGGAGCTGATTCAGGCCGCCACAGATTCCGGCATAAGCGAGTAGCTGATTCGCAGGCTTTGCACGGAAAGCGGATAGGCGCCAGTTCTGTCCGCTTTCCTCCTTCCCATTCAAGAACCTGAATCGAGCCATGCATTCCGAACTTTCCGCAAGGGCAAAGTCGCTTCCGGCGCTGCTGCCAAAGTGGCTCCGCGACGACCGCAAAGTCGCGATCCTGGTGCTGGCCCCGTCCATCATCGCCGTGGCCGTATTCATCTACATCTTCATGGGCTGGACGCTGTACATCTCGGTCTCAAACTGGAACCGTCCGGCGCTCGACCTCTCCTTTGCCGGTCTGAAGAACTGGCAGCGCCTGGTCAACGATCCCCGCTTCCACATCGACCTGCGCAACCTCGTCCTCTTTGCGGTCGGCTACATGTCGCAGTGCATCGTAATCGGCTTTCTCCTCGCTGCGCTTCTCAATGAGCGGATCAGGGGCGAAGTCTTTTTTCGCACCGTCTTTTTGATGCCGTTTGCCGTCTCAGCGGTGGTCAGCGGGACGGCTTGGCGCTGGCTGCAGGTGCCGTCGGCGGGGATCAATCTGCTGATTGCCAACATGGGATTCGAGAGCTTCCGGCCCCTCTGGTACATGCACCCCAAGCTGGGCATGTTGGCGATCACGATTATGGGCGCGTGGCAGTTTTCAGGTTTCGTCATGGCCCTGTACCTTGCCGGTCTGCGGGCGATTCCGGACGAGTTGCGAGAGGCGGCGGTCATCGACGGCGCCGGCACGGTTGCGCTCTATCGTTATGTATTCATTCCCATGCTGCGTCCGGTCACCTATACCGCAGTTGTGCTGACCGGCGCCGGCTCCATCGGCAACTTCGAGATTCCCAGCATCATCGGCACAGGCCCCGGTTTTGCGACCGATACGCTCGGGTTTTACATGTTCGAGCAGACCTTTCGCTCCAACCGTTACGGCTTGGGCGCGGCGGTCGCTACCTTCATGCTCATCTTGTCCATCCCGGTTGTCCTGCCCTATCTGATCAGCGTTCTGCGTGAGGAGAAAGAATGAGTTGGAATCGTCTCCTGGTCGGCAGCGCCAAATATGCCGTCCTGATCGCATTTGCCGCCTTCTACCTGGTACCCTTCTATGTGATGATCCTGACCGGGTTGAAGCCGCTCGAAGACATCAGTTCATTCGAGATCTGGAATATGCCCAAGAGCCTCGACTGGGGCAGCTTCCGCGAGGCGTGGAATCAGATGGATTCCAACTTCTGGAACAGTGTGCGCATCACGATTCCGGGAGCCATCGTTTCAACTTTTTTGGGCTCGATCAACGGCTATGTTTTCGCCAAGTGGGGCTTTCGCGGCTCGAATGTGATTCTGTTCCTGTTCGTGTTCGGCATGTTTCTGCCCGGCCAGGGTATCCTTATCCCGCTGGTGTGGGTCTTGCAGTTCATGGGCCTGTACGGTAAGGTGAACGGCCTCATCATGGCCTACTGCATCTTTGGCATTCCGATCACGTCGCTCCTGTTTTACAGGTACTATGCCAGTGTCCCGGATGAGCTGGTGGACGCGTCGAAGATCGACGGCTGCGGCTTTTTCGGCATCTACCGCCGCATCATTTTACCGCTTTCGGGGCCGACCTTTGCAGTAGTGGGTGTGTGGCAATGCACAAGGATCTGGAACGAGTATCTGATGGCGCTGGTCGTGCTCGGCAACCCGGCCAGGGCGCCGGTTACCGTAGCCATCAAGAACTTCTCCAGCATGGGCGTCATCCCCTGGAACCTGCAGATGGCCGCCGCGCTGATCGCGTCCGTGCCCACGATTGCGGTCTACCTGCTGCTGGGCAAGCTGTTCATGCGCGGCCTGCTGGAGGGGTCATTGAGCGGCTAATCGACGCGGCGGTCCCAACAGTTGTCCAACGGTCATCATCCACACAGACAGAGACAGATACGGATATTTCAAATACCGGGCTGCCCGAACTTCAGACGCTCAGGTCGGGGCACATCTACTCCCATCAGCCTGCGGCGAGTCGGTAGAGAATCGCCTCTGCTCTGCCCCTCACCGCACATTTGCAAGCAAAGGATTGGGGCGTTTTGGAAGACGACATTCGCTTTATGTGGGACACGCCCGTGCCGATGCGCGACGGGGTGAAACTGTCGACCGATATCTACCTGCCGGCGGAGGAGGTAGCCTACCCGGTCATCCTTGCGCGCACACCCTATGACAACATCGCGCCCCGCATGGTGGAAGCCGCCCAGTTCTTCAGCGCGCGAGGGTATGCGGTGGTGCTACAGGATGCGCGCGGGCGATTCGATTCGGAAGGCCATTTCGAGCCGCGCGTGAATGAGGGGAAGGACGGCTACGACACGATCGAGTGGATCGCGGAGCAGCCCTGGTCGAACGGCAAGATCGGCATGATGGGCGGGTCGTATGGCGGCACCGTGCAGTGGCTTGCCGCGCGTGAGCGGCCTCCGCACCTGACCACGGTCGTCACTTCCGTCACCGGCGGCATGCGCTGGATGCACGATGAGAACTATATGAACGGGAAGTTCCCCGTCTTCCAGTTTCGCTGGCTGAACATGACCGGCGGACGCACGATGCAGCACTACCCGTTCGAGCCGCTGACCTCGCATCAGCCGGGCGTTGCCTCGCCTTACAACTTCAACAAGCTGATCCGCACGCGACCGCTCAAGGATGTCGACAAGGTGGTCGGGCGCACGAACACATATTGGCGCACGTGGCTTGAGCGCAACACGTACGACGAGTACTGGCAGCAGATGTCGTTCGAGGACTACTTTGAACAGGTTGACCTGCCTGCATTGCACATCACCGGCTGGTTTGACAACTGCCAGTGGGGCGAAATGTACATGTACAACGGGATGGCGGCCCGCTCACCCGGGGCCGACAGACAGTGGCTGCTCGTGGGTCCGTGGGACCATGCCGGTTCGGCCAATCCGCAGCCGCGGCTAGGTGATCTGGAGTTCACGCAAGAGGCGGTGCTGGACATCAGGGCGGTTCATCTGCGCTGGTTCGACTACTGGCTGAAGGGCGAGGAGAACGGCCAGGGCGATGATGCCAAGGTCAGGATTTTCACCATGGGCCGCAACCGCTGGCGGGACGAAGGCGTATGGCCCGTGCGCGGGATGGCGCAGGTCCCCCTCTATCTCCACAGCGGCGGGGCCGCGGATATGTTTCCCGAAGGCGGCGGGCAACCGGATCAGGGAGGCGGCTACGGGACGCTGGATTGGACGCCGCCCGGAGAGGAGGGCGGCGACCGGTATGTTTACGACCCCGAAGATCCCGTGCCCTCGGTGGAAGACGCGGAGTCGCCCGATCCGATAAGGGACTCCCACGTGCTGGCGATGGACTATCGCTACGCCCTGCGCCGCGCCGATGTGCTGACGTACACCAGCGCGCCGCTGACAGAGGAGTTGGAAGTAACCGGCACGGCCTTCATCACCCTTTACGCGGCCAGCGACTGCGTCGATACGGACTGGGTGGCGTTGCTGTGCGATCTGCAGCCGGACGGCAGGTCGATTCCGTTGACTTCGGCGGTGATGCGCGCTTCTTACCGCGCCGGGGCAGACAGGACTGACAGTCCCCCGCCCTCCCCCATCACGCCGGGCCGGGTGTACCGGTACACAGTTGAGTTCATGGCAACTTCGATGGCCTTTCAGCCGGGTCACTGTCTTCAGCTGGCGGTGACCTCGTCACTCTATCCGGCCTATGATCTGAATCCGAACACAGGCGCGCCGGTCGGTGAGGACCTGCCGAGCCGGCCGGCCAACCAGACCATCTACCACAGCGCCGAGTATCCGTCGCATCTTCTGCTACCGGTGGTGAAGCCATGAAGAGCATCCCTACCATGCTGGCCGGCGCGGCCGAGGCGGTCATTACGCGTGTGAAGGACAGGCCGGCCGTCTATGATGACCTGTTTGCGCGCGCACTGGTTCTTGGCGCAGATGACGACCGGCTTGTCATCGTTGCCGCAGACATGGGGACGTTCAGCGTCGAGTATGCAGACAAGCTTGTCGGGCGCATCGAGCGGACGACGGGTATCCCAGGCGGCAACATCATTATCACCACAACCCAGACGCACAATGCGCCGGGCGTTGACGGGCGAGAAGTGACGCCTGAGGCGGGCGCGTGGCTGTCCGACTGCATTGCCGGGCTGGTGCAGCGCGCCAACAGTGCGCTGCGGCCTTGCGTGCTGAACGCGGGCCGTGCGCCTGTGCAGATCGGATACAACCGGCGACTGATGCAGGACGGCGGAATCGTGATGGCGCCGAATTCCGACGGCGCAGTTGTGCCGTGGGTGGACGTTCTCGAGGCGAAGGATGCCGACGGCAGGCGGATTGCGGCGCTCTTCTCGCACGCCGCCCATCCCGTGATCGTCCACTGGCTGAGCGAGGAGATCGGTCCGGACTTTCCGGGTTACGCGGTCAGGCATTTGCGCGACTTGCTGGCAAGAGAAGGTGAGCCGGAGGGCGTATTCATGTTCGCGCAAGGCTGTTGCGGCGACATCAACGGCCATCCTTTGCGCGGCGGTTTCGGCGCGTGTGATGCCGCGGGGCTCTCGCTGGCGTTTGCCGTCACGCGGGCGCTGGCCGACGCACGGCCGGTTGCGCCCGGCGCGCTCAAGGCGCGCTCGCTCGATCTGCCCCTTCCCCTTGAAGAGCCGCCGACAGCAGCCGAATGCAGGGCGGCGCTGGCGGAGGACCCGGACAGCACGCGCTTTCGCGAGCTGCTGGCAGTTGCCGAGAGCGGCGAACAGCAGTTTCATCCGCTTTCAATGCGAGCGCTGGCCGTCGGCGACGCGCTGTGTTTGCTCACGTTTACTGCCGAGATGTTTGCCGAGTACCAGCTGTACGCAGACGCGGTGTCGCCCTTCCGGAATACGTTTGTCTTCAGCCACACCAACGGGATAACGGGGTACGTGGCGACCGAAGAGGACTATGATCTGGGGCCCGCCGGCGGCTACGAGTCATGGGGCCATCCAACGCGGAACCGGCCCTGGCTGCCGCCGCAACCGCAGGCTGAACGGTTGGTCCATGAGGGGATCACGCGGCTTCTGGGCGAACTCTCGCAATAGAGGCCCCCGGTTACTGAACGTTTGCCCGCCTTTTCAAGCGCGCCCCTTCAAGCACGATTTAACGAACACCCACTTGCCAGTGATGGAGAATGAACCGCCATGCCCAGCAAATCAAGGCCGGAGTTCGGGCCTTACTACATGCCCGACAAGTGGTGTCTGGATCGCTACATGCATACCGAGGAGGTGCGCAGCACGCTCGATCTGCCCGACCGGTTCTATGTACGCGACACCACGATCCGCGAGGGCGAGGAGACGCCCGGACTGTCGATGTCGACGCGAGACAAAGTGCGGATCGCCGAAAAGCTGTACGAGGCCGGCGTGCAGCAGGTTGATATCGGCTATGTCGGCGCGCAGCAGGGCCACTACGAGACAGCCGAACTGATCAGGCGCGAGATCCCGGAACTGGCGATCACCGGCTTTGCCCGCGTCTGGTCAGCGGACTGGCAGCGGGACGTGGATCGATGCCAGGAGCTGGAAGTGGCGCAGGTCGACGTCCTCCAGCATCCGATCCTCATCTGGGCGTCGGATGAGCAGGTCATGGAGCTTGGTCCGGCGAGGGAGGCGCTGATCCCGCGCACGGTTGAAGTGATCGAGTATGCAAAGCGCTGCGGCCTGCGCGTGGCCTACGGTCATCCCGACGTATCGCGCACGCCGTGGGAGATTCTGCAGGAGTTCTACTCGGTTACGGCGCGGGCCGGCATCGACCTGCTGATCCTCTACGAAGACGGCTACGGATGCCCGCCGGGCGTGCAGCATCTTGTGCGCAAGATACGCAACCTGGTTGACGTGCCGCTGATGATCCACTGCCATGACGATCTCGGTCTGGGCACGGCCAATGTGCTGACCGCGGTGGGCGCGGGCGCGGAAGCGGCGGACCTGGTGGTCAACGGGCTGGGTGACAAAGGCGGCCTCACCAAACTGGAGGAAGTCGTCGTCGCGCTGGAGACACACTATGGGCTTTCAACGGGTATCCGCCTGGAGAAGCTGACAGAGTTGTCCAGGTTCGTTGAGGAAGTCACAGGTTTCAGGCGGCAGATCAATAAGCCGCTGGTGGGGGAAAACGCCTACATTCACGAGGCTGAACTTCATGTCTACTGCATCGTCAAGGGGCTGTGGGAGGCCATGGAGGGCGTCCACCCGCACGTGATCGGGCAGGAGCGGACGGTCGTTTTCGGCAGCACGACTCTGCACGGCGAAGCGGTGCGCGCCCGATTGGACGTGACCGGGCATCGGTACAATTCGCGGGACGTTGAATCGATCCTGGACAAGCTGCGAGAGCGTTTGCAGACGCAGCCGTCCCTCACGCTGGAGGAGTTCGACGAGCTGGCGCGCACCGTGCTTGCGTAAAAGGCCGTGAACAGACAATCCGATGTCAGGGCGTTAATGTGTCTATTCTGATCTTAGGCGGAACAGGGCTGATCGGCTCCAGGTTGACCAGGCGTCTGGTCAGCCTGGGTCAGAGCGTTATCTGCTTCGATCTCTATCCCGATTACAGAGCGGTGGCCGACCTCGACAATGTGGAGATCGTCGTGGCAGACGTTACCCGTTTCGAGGACATCATCGCCGCGATCCGGAAGTACGACGTAGAAAGGATCGTCAACCTCGCCTATATCCTGCCGCCGGAGTCCGAGGAGAAGCTACAGCTGGCGATGCGGGTCAACCAGATGGGCATGAACAACGTATTCGAGGCGGCGCGGTTGATGGGTATTCGGCGCGTCGTTTACGCCTCGACCATCGCCGTCTACGGTCTGCAGGACTCTTTTGGCGACCGCCCAGTTACGGAGGATGACCACTGCTACCCCGTTACGGTCTACATGGCGCACAAATTATGGAATGAGTTTATGGCGGCCAAGTACATGGAGCGCTACAGCATGCAGATTCCCGGGTTGCGCATCGCCAACGTGGCCGCGCCAGGGCGGACGAAGGGTTTCTCTGCCTGGCAGAGCAAGTGTATTGACGAGCTGGCCGCGGGCAACCCGTTCACGATCCCCTCGCGCCGCGATCAGAGGCTGCTCATCATTCATGTGGACGATACGGCGGACCTGTTTGCCAAACTCTGTTTGCAGGAGCAGCTGAACTACGCGGTCTACAATTCGGTGGCCTATGCGATTACGGCACAGGCGTGGGCCGACGCCATCCAGGCGCACCTGCCCGATGCCAGGATCACGTTTGACGAATCGGCGCCCGATCAGCCCAATATTTTCAACTGGTCGACCCAGCGCATCGAGCGGGAGTTGAATGTACGGATTTCCCCGCTGGAGGAGGTGATCCGGCGGCACATTGAGGAAGCGCTCGCGCGCACGGCGGGCGTGTGAAGAGGAGAGACAGGCTCGTTCAGCAGGTCAGTTGTCCCGGTAACGGTGGAGAAGGCAATGCGCTTAGCGAACAAAGTCGCGGTGATTACCGGAGGCGCGCGCGGGATCGGCAAGGCAATCAGTCTTGCGTTCGCGCGTGAGGGCGCGGACGTGGTGGTTGGTTACCATGCCTCCGCCGAGAAGGCGCGCACGGTGCAGGGCGAGATTGAGACCTTGGGGCGGCGGGCGTTGACCTGCCGGGCGGATGTCTCGAACCGCTCCCAGGTTGAGCAGTTGATGCGTACAGCCGTCGAAACGCTGGGGCGGATCGATATTCTGGCCAATGTCGCCGGCATCACGCTGAGGTCGGCGATGGAGACGCTGAGCGAGGAGGACTGGGACCGGGTGATTGACACCAATCTGAAGGGCGCCTTCCTGTGCAGCCAGGCCGCGGCGCAGTTTATGATAAGGCAGGGCGGCGGCAACATCATCAACATCGGTTCGGTTTCCGGCCTCGCGGCGCATTGCAACAGGGGGGCGTACGGCCCCAGCAAGGCGGCGGTCGCCATGTTATCCAAGGTGATGGCGGTGGAGTGGGCCGGACATAACATCCGCGTAAACACGATCCATCCCGGCACGACCGAGACGGAGATGACCGACTACTCCTACCCGACGGCGGAGATGCGCGCCAAACGGGAGCAGACGATTCCCCAGAACCGCTTTGTCCAGCCGGAGGAGGTTGCGGCCGCGGCCGTTTTTCTGGCATCGGAGGACGCCGCCGCGATCACCGGCCATTCGCTGGTCATTGACGGCGGGTTTCAGAACAGTCTTTTTCCATTGATGGAGCGTCTGCTGACGTAAGCGAGCCCCGGCCACTTCACCGTACAGCCCGACCACCCCAAAAGCGAGGAGAGAGTAGAGAAGAGTGAGGCGTGAGAGACGCCTTCGCTCGCTTTGCTCATGGTCGCGAATTGACTATAGTTGAGTCGTTCGTGACGCAGATAAGTCACTGTCCCAAAACGCAGAGGAGAGCCCGATGAGTGACCGACTTTTTCCCGCCCACCTGCTCCATGCCAGCTGGCGCGCCTTCGAGGCGGCCGGCTACAGGGAGCCCGTCACCGGCATTGTCTACCGCGGGGAGCCGCGGCCCACGTGCGGCATGCCTCTGGGCGGGCTGGATACCGGCTGCATCGATGTGGAGCCGAACGGCATGTTCGGCTATAGCACGATCTTCAACCACCTGGTCGAGCCGCGGGCGCTTCTGAATTTGCCGATGCTGGGGCTGGCCTGCCGGGGCGAGGACGGCGAGGAGGACGCGTGGATATTGGTATCGGACACGCTGGGCAAGCGGGACACGCCGCAGCCGAGCCAGAGCGCGGTGACCTTCCCGCCGACCGACTACGCGCCGCTTTATGATGAGATCGGCCTTGCCGGCGCGGCGATTGCCGACTCGATCGACTACTGGGGCCATTATCCCATTCTGGATATGGAGTTCAACTGCGCGGCGCCGGTCAAGGTGGGCGTGCGGGCCTGGTCGCCCTTCATCCCCGGGGACACGGAGGTCTCGATGGCGCCGGGCGCGGTGTTCGAGATCCACCTGCGCAACCCGGAGGAAGCAGCGCAGAGCGGTACGCTGGCGTTCAACTTCCCCGGCTTCGGCCCGCAGGAAGGGGTGCGGCGCCGGCGGCTGGCGGGCCCGCTGCAGGGGGTGCTGGTGGAGAGCGGGCGGCAGGGCGATGCCTGGGAGATGGCCTATGCGCTGGCCGTGGTAGACGGAAACGAGTCGGCGGCAGACGGCGGCGCGCTCAATGCGGACAGGGAGGCGTGGCGCCGCATCGCTGACGGACTGCCGGCGCCCTCTGGGCAGGACAGCGGCGCGTCGCTGGCGATCCCGTTTGACCTCGCGCCTGGCGCCAACTGCACGGTGCGCGTGGTGCTGGCCTGGCACGCGCCGCACTGGCGCGCGGGCGGCGCGCCCGCGCACGAGGATACTGAACTCTTTACGCACATGTACGCGCGCCACTATCCGGACGCGCTGTCCACGGCCCGGTTTCTGGCCGGCAACCACGAGCGGCTGCTGCAGCGGGTGATCGCGTGGCAGGAGGCGCTGTACGGCGCGGAGGAGCTGCCGGGCTGGCTGGCCGACGCGCTGATCAACAATCTCCATCTGATCCCGGAGTGCAGCATCTGGGGCCAGGCGCGGCCTCCGATCGGCGCGTGGTGCGGAGAAGAGGACGGGCTGTTCGGGCTGAACGAGTGCCCGCGCGGCTGCCCGCAGATCGAGTGCCTGCCGTGCAGCTTCTACGGCAACATCCCCCTGGTCTACTTCTTCCCGGAGGCCGCGCTTTCGACGCTGCGGGGCTACAAGGCGTACCAGTTCCCGGACGGGCGGCCGCCTTGGATCTTCGGCGGCATCACCGCGACCGATGAGGCGAACCGGCCCGGCTACGGCCTGAGCGCGCCGGACGTGGGCTACCAGACGGTGCTGAACGGGGCCTGCTACGTCATCATGGTCGACCGCTACTGGCAGGCATCGGGCGACGACGCGGCGCTGGCCGAGTTCTGGGATTCGCTCAAGCGCTGCAACGATTTCTCGATGAATCTGCGTCCGGAATATGGGCTGGCGCAGGTGATGGCGATGCCGGCGCCGGGCACCGATTCGCACGGGCTGGGCGATACGGAGTGGTTCGAGGCGCCGGAACCGGGCTGGAAGGGCTACGTGACCCATGCCGGCGGCGTGCGCATGGCGCAGGTGCAGATCATGCGGCGGATGGCGGAGGCGATGGGGGACGAGGCGTACCGGGCGCGCTGCGACGCCTGGCTGGAGGCCGGCGCGGCGGCGCTGGAGGAGCATCTGTGGGCGGACGGCTACTATCTGAACTTCAACGAGCCGGAGACGGGGCAGAAGTCCGACCTGATCTTCGGCTACCAGCTGGACGGGCAGTGGGTGACGGACTGGCACGGGGTCGCGGGCGCGTTTCCGCCGGCGCGGGTGGAGCGGACGCTGCAGACGGTGGCGGAGAACAACTGCGCGCTGAGCCAGTCGGGCGCGGTCAACTACGCCACCGCGGAGGGCGCGCCGGCCAAGGTGGGCGGCTACGGCACCTTCAGCTATTTCCCGCCGGAGCTGTACATGCTGGCGATGACGTACATGTATAACGGGCAGCAGGAATTTGGCCGCGATCTCCTGCGACGCTGCCTGGACAACATCAGCTGCCGCTGGGGCTATACGTGGGACGCGCCCAATACGGTGCGCGGCGACGCGGACACGGGGCAGCGTGCGTTCGGGGCGGACTATTATCAGAATATGATGCTGTGGGCGGCGCCGGCGGCGCTTCGGAACGAGGATTTGACGGGTCCGATGCAGGATGGCGGGTTGGTTGCGCGGGTTATCGGGGCGGGGCGGGGGGAGGGCAGTTTTTAGTTGTCAGGTAACTACTCAGGCTAAGGACAAAAGGAACTAGAGCGAAGGCAAGGCAAACAGAAGGCTATTGCGAATCTTATGTTGGCTGCGATAGAGTAGGGAATGTGAGCGAAGCCACGGAAACAGGGCGAGAGAATTTTGAGAAATTGTATCAAGAAAGTCTCTCGATAATTGAGACGTTGCGTCAGCAAGTGGCTGGGCAACAAGCATTGATCCAAGAGCTGCAGGAGCAGATTGCGGCGCAGCAGGCGTTGATTCTGGAAATGCAGGGTCAACTGGCGAAAGATAGTCACAATAGCAGCAAGCCACCGAGCAGCGATGGTCTGAAGAAAGGCAAACGCAAGAGTCTGCGCCGCTCTGGTCAGCGGCCGCGCGGGGGGCAACGCGGGCGCAAGGGACGAACGTTGCTGCAAGTGGCGGAACCGGACCATGTCATCCTTCATGGGCCCGATGCGTGCCCGCACTGCCAGACAGAGTTGGAGGCAGTGGATGCCAAGCGGCATGTAAAACGGCAGGTATTCGACATACCGCCCGCTCGCATTGAA
>JAJDZJ010000214.1 GCA_022824685.1 Caldilineaceae bacterium | reverse complement strand
GCCCTCAGTCGGCGAGATAAGTTAAATTCTCCGTCTACGTGCCATCTTTCGTACATTTCCCTGTGTCTTACCCCGACCTGGAAGAGTATTCGGCTGCATTTCGATGTTCTGACCCAATTTAGATGCAATCGCCCTGTTCCCCGCCCTTAGGCGCCTGCAGCCCCTCAGTGTATAATCACACTTGGTTCTAAGTGGACGGCCATTCGCCGAAACTGTCCACTGCAGACAGCAATCCAGACCAATGGCAAAAATCCTTCTCTGTCACCCACTCTTCCTCAGCCTCAATCCGGAAGAACAGGCCCTCCAGAGCCCCTATTTCCCGCTCGGCCTGCTCTACCTCGCCAGCTACGTGCGCGCCCAGGGCCACGAAGTGGCCGTCTTTGACGGCACCTTCGAAGAAGACGTCAGCGCCTATTCCACACGGCTGGCCGCAGAAAAACCCGACCTCGTCGGCATCTCGGCCGTCCTGCCCCTGCGCGACACGGCCCTCGCCCTGGCTGCCGACGCCAAAACCGCCGGCGTTCTCACCATCCTCGGCGGCCCCGACCCGACCAAAGACCCCGCCTCCTATCTCCAGTTTCCCCAGGTCGATATGGTCGTCCACCATGAGGGCGAACAAACCCTCGACGCGCTGCTGCGCCTCATCGACGCCGGCTCCCTCACGCCCGAACTGCTGGCGCGGGAACCGGGCATCGCCTACCGCGACGCCGCCGGCAGACCGGTCGTGAACCAGCCGCGCCCCCCCGTCGAAAACCTGGACGAGCTGCCCCTGCCCGCCCGTGACCTCATCGACATGGATCGCTACCTCGACACCTGGCGCGAGGAAAACGGATACTCCTCCCTGACCATCGCCACCTCTCGCGGCTGCCCCTACGGCTGCGATTGGTGCAGGGATTCGGTTCACGGCAAGGACTTTCGCCAGAGGTCGCCGGAGAGCGTCGCCGCCGAAATGAAGCAGCTCAAAGAAACCTACGACATTGACCGCCTGCGCGTCGTTGACGACGTCGACGGCATCGAACGTGACTGGGTCGAAGACTGGGCCGAAGCCGCCGCCGCCGCTGACGCCGCCATCCCCTTCGAAGCGCTTTACGACCTGGAACGCCAGGACCTGCCCATGCTCGATGTGCGCGATTCCTTGTGACAAAAGCGCAATCAGTATCTCCCCACCGTGAGTGGGGCCTTGCACGCACCACCGGATGACTCGGCTGCCGGAAACTGAACCTTGAAGGACTTCTTCTCCCACGGCTCCCCCTTTCTCCGCCACCCTCTGTTGACGGAAGAACGAACCCGTCAGGAAATCGACTTCCTGGTTGACGCGTTGCCGCTCCCCCCCGGCGCACGCGTCCTCGACGTCGGCTGCGGATTCGGCCGCCACAGCGTCGAGCTCGCCCGGCGCGGCCACCATGTCCTCGGCATTGACCCCGCGGCAGCCATGATAGAAGCCGCCGAACAACGGGCCAGCGAAGCCGGCTTGCAGGCCGAATTCCAGCAGGTCGCCGCCGAAGATTACGCCCCGCCCCATCCCTTTGATGCCGCCATCTGCCTTTTTACAACCCTCGGACAGGTCGCGCCCTCGTCAAGTGACGACAATCGCGGCCTGCTTGCCACCGTCGCCGCTTCTCTGAGAAATGGCGGCCGCTTCGCCCTTGAACTCCCGCAAAAGCAGCCTACCCTAGACGCGCTCAAACCCGCCGACCGCTTCGGCAGCGACACAAGCTACGCGCAGGTGGATCGCAGCTACGACGCCCACACCGGCATCGTCACCGAACAGTTCCTCATCGTTTCCCCCCAGGAATCCCGAACCTACAACCTCCGCTACCGGCTCTTCACCCAACAAGATGTCGAGCGTCTGATTGCCTCCTCCGGCCTGCAGGTCCTGAAGCGCTATGACGGTTACACCTGCGCACACCTGACCGACGAAAGCCCCTCTATGCTCCTCATTTGCGCCAAATGACTCCCAACTGGTTCACGCCCGATCTCTTCAATCTGCTCCTGCAAGGCCTTCTGCTCACCGTTGTCCTCACCGCTGTCACCGCCGCGCTCGCACTCATTCTCGGCGTCGCTGCCGGGACAATGCGCATCTCCGGAAATCGCTTCGCTGCCGGGCTCGCCGTCCTCCATGTCGAGACGCACCGCAATCTGCCCGCCCTCGTGCTCATGATTATCTGGGCCTTTGCCCTGCCCAATCTCTTCCCGTCCGAGCTCCGTCGCTCCCTCTTTTTCGATAACGCCGTTCTCAACTGGATCAGCAGTTGGAGCGGGCTCTCTCTGCCCTACTATACCCTCGCCGCCGGCGTGGCCCTGGTCCTCAATACCAGCGCCTACCTCGCCGAGCTTTTTCGCGCCGGCGTCGGCGCCATCCCCCAACAACATGTCGACGCCGCCCGCACGCTCGGCGCCTCGCGCCTGAAACTCTTCTGGCGCGTTCTGCTGCCGCAGGGCCTCCGCACTGCATTCCCAGCCGTCTCCACCCGCCTGATCCACCACCTGAAAAACACAGCGCTGGCCGCCTTTGTCGCCACCCCCGAGTTCTTTCACAGCGCACAGACCGCAATCACCCGCACCTTCCTGGCGCTCGAATTCCTGATGCTCGCCGCCATCGTCTATCTTCTGCTTGCCTTCGCATTCTCCGGCCTGCTGCGCTGGGTCGAGAAGCAATGGCTCGTCGCTTGAGGGTGACAGCGCCTGCTCGCCGCCCGCGCCCCTGATTCCTGATCGCTTATGAGTGACCACCTTTCCTTCCTGATCGAAAAGCTGCCTGCCCTTCTGTTTGGTTTCTCAGGGCAACGGCCCGGCGGGCTTTTTCTCAGCCTCATCCTCGCCGTTCTCGCCGTGGCCGCCGGCTTCTGTCTCGCCGTGCCCGTCAGCAGCGCCGAACGATCGCGCTGGCGTCCATTGCGCTGGTGCGCCGTCGCCTACGTCGAGTTCTTCCGCGGAATACCGCTGATCCTGCTGCTGGTGCTCGTGCATCAGGGTGTCGGAGGCGTACGCTTCGGGCTCAACTGGAGCCCCCGCACCTCGGCCCTGGTCGCGCTCGCGCTCTATTCCAGCGCCTATCAGGCCGAAATCCTGCGTGCCGGCCTGGCCGCCGTGCCCCTGGAGCTGGTAGAGTCCGCCCGTCTTATGGGCAGCCGCCCCCGCCAGGTCTATGTCCTGGTCAAGCTGCGCTACGCCCTCCGCGTCATGCTGCCCGCCTTCACCGGCCAAGCCATCAGCCTCTTCAAAGACACCTCCGTCGTCGTCGTAATCGGCGTCGCCGAAGTCATGACCGTCGCCCGTATGGCCCTTGGCGCCGACATAACCAACGCGCCCTACTGGGTCACCATGTACACCTTTGTAGGTGTCCTGTATTTCGTGCTCGCTTTCACTCTTTCGCGCCTCTCTCAGCGCTGGGAACGGCGCAGCCGACCATCAGACCTCGTCCATTCATTTTTCAGCTATTGAAGGCAATCCGCATCCGAACTATGCGCAGCCGCCGACCCTTGAACAAACTCTGCGAAGCCGGTTTTCCACAGCGGCACAGCAGCCAAAATGCGTACCCGTGCTTACATTCCGAATGCTCGAAAATGTGCTACGCTTGAACGAATACTCGGCCGGAGCCAATCGTCTTCGTTGGCACAACCGTAACACTGCGAAGACAGGTATCCCGCGCAGGGTGGTTCTCCGTTTGCCACCGTTTTACCCAGGGCGATTGCATCTAAATTGGGTCAGAACATCGAAATGCAGCCGAATACTCTTCCAGGTCGGGGTAAGACACAGGGAAATGTACGAAAGATGGCACGTAGACGGAGAATTTAACTTATCTCGCCGACTGAGGGCC
>JAJDZJ010000025.1 GCA_022824685.1 Caldilineaceae bacterium | reverse complement strand
GCCGACTGAGGGCCTGATCCGCGGCGTCTTCCCGTCGATATTCAGTAAGCGCAGGGTGATTTCCACTTATTCTCGCTTTCTTCTGGCCACAATTTCAACTGAATCGGCCTACAGATTTAGATGCGATTGCCCTGGGTCAATTCCACCCCATTGGGCGCGAAAAACCATAATCCGCTCCCCCTGACAGGAAAAAAAACAGGTTGCAGTCTGAAACAATTGTTTATATCATTACAGGCGCAAACCAAAACCGCTTTACCAAACCGAATAGCGACCACACAGTTCCAGGCGCCCCAAGCCCGTCTGCGATACACTGAATCAGGAGATTCTGAATGCTGTCCGAGCAGATCGCTGCACTGAAGCGCTACGACTCAGCCACAATCTTCAACGCCGTCGCCCTCAAGCTCGGCCTGCCCAATCTCGACTACACCGACCACACCATCCGCTGCCTTATGCCCGACATGGGCCTCGTAGCCGGCTTTGCCGTTACCGCCGAAGTCACCACCAACGACGAAGACTCCACCGCCCTCGAGTGGATCGACTACTACGACTACCTCGGCAGCCAGCAGGGCCCCCTCATCGCCGTCTTCCAGGACTTGGACACCAACCCCGGCCGCGGCGCCTGCATCGGCGACGGAATGGCTCGTGTCCACAAGCGGCTCGGCGTCGTAGGCTTCATCGCCGAAGGCACCGTACGCGACCTGATCGGCATCCGTCACGTCGGCCTGCCTGTATGGGCCTGGGGCGCCGTCCCCGGCCACGGCGTCTTCAACATGAACCGTTTCGGCGCGCCCGTCACAGCCGGCCGCCTTCGCATCCATTCCGGCGACCTTCTCCTCGCCGACTCCGACGGCGTCGTACGCATCCCAACCGAACACGTAGACGACGTCCTGCGCCTCGCCGAAGAAGTGCGCACACGCGAAGCCGACCTCTTCGATTTCTACGAATCCGACACCTTCTCCCTACAGAAAATGCGAGCCCGCCAGCAACAATACTAACCACTGACCACTAACCACTGACCACTGACCACTAACCACTGCCGTCCCATGACTCTCGACCAACAGATCGACTCCCTTCTTTCAAAAGCGCCCGGTTTCTGGCATCTCGACGCCTGCGGCGTCACCCGCACCGAACGGCAGATCCCAGCGCTCCTGCACGGCGTTGACCAGCCCCCTTCAGGCGAGCGCCTGCAACTCGTCCTCATCGGCGGGCTCTCCGGCAAGCAGGAAGACGCCGACGCAACCCTGGCCGCGCTGAACGCCTACCGCGCCGCACCCGGTCTCTCTCAAAAGTATGCCCTCAGCGCTGTCCCCTGCGGCAATCCCGACGGCCTCGCCCTGGGCAGCGCGCCCGAAAACGGCGCCGGCGGCAACCCCGGCACCGGCTACCCCCCGCCGGGTGACAGCTACTACGACGAAAATCCGGAATCACACTACCTCTGGCGCTGGATCAGCTTTCAGGCCCCCGACCTGGTCCTCGAAATCCGCCTCGGCGAAGGCACGACCTGGGAGGGCTCTGCCCACTGCCTCGAGCTGCTGTCGCAGTTCGGTTCCGTACTCAACGCGACCACGCTGCCGGCCGATAGCTCGCTCCTCGGCGCGATGTCCACCGGCGAGCCCAACCTGCTGCCGCCCATCTACAGCCTGCGCCTCACCTGCGTCGCCGCCGATCTGGAGGACGAACTCGCCAATCTGTGGACCGTTCTCACCCAGATCCCCGACCGCGCCCGTTCCCCCACTCGCAGCGCCCTGCAAACCCGTGTAGCCCGCTCGCCCCTGGACGCCGCCCGCATTCTCGCCGACGTCTACGGCCACGAACTCGATCCGGTCATCTATACCCAGGGTGTCGCCGTCAGCGGACGCCTCCGTCTCGCCCAATTGGACGCCGAAACACCCGATCCCTCCCCCGCCATCGCAGCCATGGTCGCGCCCTACATGTCCGGCGCAAAAGAGTGGTTCCCCACCGGCGGCGACGGCGGCGCCAACCTGGCCGGCCTCGTCTGGGCCGATGAACTCGCCGCTACCTCCGGCGACAGCCGCTACGCCGACCTTCTCGTGCAGACCGCCGACCGCTACCGCACCACCCATGACAACGGCGTGCCCATCCCGTCCAACCCCAGCTACCAGGTCGAGGACATGTTCTTCACCGCCGCCGTCCTCGGCCGCGCCTTCAAGCTCACCGGCGACGGCGCCTACCTCGACATCCTGACCCGCTTCCTCCTGGATGCCAACGTACAGCAACCGGACGGCCTCTTCTGGCACGACCGCGAGACCCCCTTCTACTGGGGACGCGGCAACGGTTTTGCCGCCCTCAGCTACGCAGAAACGCTGACCTACCTTCCCGACAGCCGCCCCGACCGGGACGCCGTGCTCGCCATCCACCGCCGCCATCTACAGGCCCTGCGCGGCTACCAGCATCGCAGCGGCATGTGGCGCCAGGTCGTCAACGGCCCCGGCTCCTACCCCGAAATGACCGTCACCTGCATGGTCGGCTACGCACTCGCCCGCGGACTCCGCCGCGGCTGGCTCGATGCCGGCTACCGAGAAATGCTTATGCGCGCCTGGCAAGGCGTGGCCGCCCGCATCGACGACCACGGCGGCCTCGTCGACGTCTGCACCGGCACCGGCGTCCAGCAGAACCGCCGCGACTACCTCGACCGGCCCGCCATTTTCGGCCCCGACGAACGCGGCGGCGCCCTATCGATCTGGTTCGTTACCGAAATGGAAAGCCTCCTACGCGAGAGATGACTCGACTGTCACAGGTCGCACCGACCACTGACTACCGACCACTGCAGTAAAGAGGAGGTAGAAATGGCAGATGAGGATCTGGGCCTGATGGCCCATCTGCTGCGTCGGGCGGGGTTCGGCGCCAGCCGTGAAGAGCTTGAGGCTCTTGTCGCAAAGGGGTACGACGAAGTCGTCGAAGACCTGGTGGATATTGAGCGCTGCCCGCCGATCGACGAGGATATTGTGAAGCGCTACTTCGGCGGTGAGTTTATGCCGAATATCCTCTCCGGCACCTGGATCTACCGCATGCTCAACAACCCGCGCCAGTTGGAAGAGAAGATGGCTCTCTTCTGGCACCACGTTTTCGCCACCGGCTTCGCCAAGGTTGAGCACGCCCTCGCCATGAGCGACCAGATCGATCTCTTCCGCCGTATCGGCATGAGCAACATACGCGAGATCCTGCTCGAACTCTCCATGAACCCGGCCATGATCACCTGGCTCGACAACAACGAAAACATCAAAGGCGAACCCAACGAGAACTATGGCCGTGAGCTACTGGAGCTCTTCTCGATGGGCGTGGGCAACTACACCGAGGAGGACATCAAGAACTGCGCGCTCGCCTTCACCGGCTGGACCTTCGCGCAGCCGGTCCCCCTCTACCCC
>JAJDZJ010000037.1 GCA_022824685.1 Caldilineaceae bacterium | reverse complement strand
CATCTTACGCAAACTGGCCCTGAACCTCCTACGCAAAGAGAAAAGCGCCAAAGTCGGTATTGCCGCCAAACGGAAACGAGCTGGTTGGAAAACTGACTATCTGCTGAAAGTTCTCTCCCAATAAGATGCGATTGCCCTGCCACTGACCACTGACCACTACCCTTTCCCCCATCCCATGCTATAATGCCGTCCCATGCAAAAACAGCGCATTGCGTCAGCCGATCCGCTCGACGACCACCGCGACTGGCGCCAATCAGATTGGGCCTCCGATGTCGATGACGGCTGGTTCTGGCAGCTTATCCGCGGGCGGAGGTCCGTCCGCCGCTACCTGCCCGACCCGGTCGAGCGGCCGCTGCTGGAAAAACTGCTGACCGCCGCAATCTGGGCGCCTTCGGCCCACAACCGCCAGCCCTGGCGCTTCTGCGTTGTCACCACCGATCAGACCAAGCAGGAGTTGAGCGACCGCATGGGCGCGCGCTGGCGCGCCGACCTGAGCGCCGACGGCGTCGACGAAGCGATCATCGAGCGCCGCGTACGCATCAGCCACGCACGCATCACCGGCGCGCCGGCCCTGGTGGCCGTCTCCCTCTCCCTCGAAGGCATGGACGACTACCCGGACCCGCGCCGCCAGGAGGCCGAATGGCTTATGGCCGTGCAAAGCACTGCCCTGGCCTGCCAGAATCTGCTCCTGGCCGCGCACCGTTACGGCCTCGCCGCCTGCTGGATGTGCGCGCCCCTGTTCGTGCCCGACCTGGTGCGCGATGTACTCAACCTGCCGGCAAGCTGGCATCCCCAGGCGCTGATCACCCTCGGCTACGCCGCCGAAGAAAAGCAGCGGGAGCGGCTGCCTCTGGCCGAACGGGTAACTTGGCGGTGAACCGCGCACCGCTCAACGCGCAACAAGAAGAACGCATCCAATGGCCCCCAAACACGAAATTCCGTCCCCGGTCGTGGCTCTGGCCGGCGGCGTCGGCGGCGCAAAACTCGCGGCCGGTCTGCAGGCAACCCTGCCCCCCGGCGCGCTCACCGTCATCGTCAACACCGGCGACGACTTCGAGCACTGGGGCCTCACCATCTGCCCCGACATCGACACAGTCCTCTACGGGCTGGCCGGCGTCAACAATCCGCAAACCGGCTGGGGCCGCGCCGGCGAAACCTGGGGCGTGCTGACCGAAACGGAGCGTCTCGGCGGCGAGGCATGGTTCCGTCTCGGCGACAAGGACCTCGCGCTCCATCTGCTCCGCAACCGGTGGCTGAACGAAGGCGCAACGCTGACCGAAACTGCCGACCGCCTGCGCCAAGCCCTGGCCGTGCCCTCCCGCATCCTGCCAATGTGCAACCAGCCGGTGCGCACCCTCGTCCATACTGACGAAGGCGATCTCCCCTTCCAAGACTACTTCGTGCGCCGCCGCTGCGAACCGACCTTCCGCGCCCTCACCTTCGTCGGCGCCGACAAGGCGACGCTATCCCCCGAAGTGACGGAGTCCCTGCGCGCCGCCGCGCAGATCATCATCTGCCCCAGCAACCCCTACCTGAGCGTCGACCCGATCCTGTCGGTGCCCGGCCTCAGAGAGACGATCCAGGACGGCGTCGCGCCGGTCGTGGCGGTCAGCCCGATCGTAGGCGGGCGCGCGCTCAAAGGGCCGGCAGCCAAGATGATGCGCGAAATGGGTCATATCAATCACCTGCCGCTCACCATCGTCGAGCACTACGCCGGTCTGCTCGACGGCTTCATCATCGACCAGCAGGACCGGGCCGAGCAAAGCCGGCTTCCCCTGCCATCGCTGGCGACCGACACCATCATGACCGACCTGCCCTCCAAACAGCGCCTGGCCGCAGAGGTCCTGCAGTTCGGCCGGTCGCTCATGGCTGGCTGAATTCGTTTTCTGCAAGTCAATCAACTGTTGAGAGGTGAATGGGGTTACATGCCGCACCAGACCGAACCGAGCGTCAACAACGCAATGGGAACACTGCTGGGGGCTATGCTGCCTCGTAGCGAAGTGCGCTCGGAGAACACACAAGCCATTTACGGACACCCGGGCCTGAGGCCCGACATCCTGATCACGGCGCCCGGCCGCGCGCCCGTTGTTATCGAGGCCGAGTACATGCCCGCCGCCGGCGTCGAAGCGGAAGCGAAGGACCGCCTTGGGCATAAGACCACTGCCTACCATCGCGTCATCGAGGCCGCCATCGCCCTCCGCTATCCGGACGAAATAGGCGACGCGCAGGACCTCTCCGCCGCCCTCACTGATGCCCGTCTGTCATACTGCGTCTTCACCGAGAACGGCGGCGCCGCCCGCTTCCCTGAGACCGGCTGGCTGGACGGCTCTGTTGAGGACCTGGCAGACATGGTTCGCCTTATCTCAGTTCCGCAGCACGCCGTTGATCGGGCTACAGAAATTCTGCAGGAGGGCATCGACGGCGCCGCCAAAATCCTCGACGAACTGGACCGTACCCGCCCCGGCATCACAGAATCAATCGCCAATCTGTTGGGGATGGCCAACGTGCGCCAGACCCGCCGTATGGCCTGCGCCATCATCGCCAACGCCCTCGTATTCCACGATCAGATTGCCGGCATGCACGCCCGCATCAAGTCCCTTGCGCACGCCTGCGGAGACAATGTGGACAATCCGCAGGGAGAAGTGCTGGCAGCCTGGACCGCTATACTCAATATCAACTACTGGCCCATCTTTTCTATCGCCAAGGATATCCTCGAGCATCTGGACTCCGCCGACGCGGCCCGAATACTGCGGCGTCTGCGGAATACCGCCCAGGGCGTCAACGCCACCGGTGTCGAAAATGCCCATGACCTCACCGGTCGCATCTTCCAACGGCTCATCGCCGACCGCAAATTCCTGGCCACCTTCTACACCCTGCCAGCTTCCGCCGCACTGCTTGCTCGGCTCGCAGTCGCCAAGCTGGAAGGCGTGGACTGGTCGAACGCCGAGGCCATCGGCAAGCTGCGAATCGGGGACTTCGCCTGCGGCACCGGCGCGCTGCTTTCCGCTGTTTACGAGCAGATCGCCGCTCGCCACGAGCGCGCCGGCGGCGACGGCAGCAAGCTACACAAAGTGATGATGGAGGAGGTTCTCTACGGCTGCGACGTCATGCCGTCAGCTATCCACATTACCGGTGCAACATTGTCAGGCGTCGAACCGGCGGTCGGTTTTACCAACTCACGTCTCTACACCATGCCCTACGGCCGCCAAAGGGACGGCGGCGTGATGATTGGCTCGCTCGAGCTGCTTCAGTCTTCCAGGGTGCAGACGCTGTTCAACATCAGTGATCCGGCCTTGCGCACTGGCAGCGCGGGCGAAGAGACGGCTGCCCAGGTCAGCACCGAGGTACCCGATTTCGGCTTTGACCTGGTGATAATGAACCCGCCCTTCACCAGCGCCACCAACCACGAAGGCGCGCACGCCGACATCACCAATCCCGCCTTCGCGGCCTTTGACGCTTCTGATGCAGACCAGAAGGAGATGGGGCTGAAGGCCAACAGGCTGGCGAAAGACACTTGCTATCACGGTAACGCCGGTATTGCCTCCGCCTTTGCTGCTCTGGGCCATAAGAAGCTGAAGCCCGGCGGGGTCTTGGCGCTGGTCCTCCCCCTGTCAGCTAGCGCTGGTCTGTCCTGGCAGGGTTTCCGCAAAATGCTAGCGGACCGTTACACTGGGTTGACTGTGCTATCCATAGCTGCCTCTGACAACGATGACCTGTCCTTCTCCTCAGACACGGGAATGGCTGAATGCCTGGTTGTCGCCCGCAGGCTCAGAGTGGACGAACCGCCCGATGACGTAGGTTGTTTCATATCTCTCAGTCGCACTCCGGAAGGGTTTGCTCACTCGAGCGCACTGGCAAGAAAAGCTCTTGACGGTAGTCAGATCAGACGTATTCAAGACGGGCCCTACGGGGGCACCCCCCTAACGGTCGGGCAACAGCTGACGGGAAAAGTGATCAGCGCTCCGCGCGTTCCAGGCGGAGCAGGTTGGGGCGCCGTGCGCATGTCCGACTACTCAGTTGCTCAGACCGCTTACGCCCTGTCCCACTCCAGGTTGTGGCTTCCCGGCAGCGCATCCCCAATTGAACTGAGCGCGGCATTGCTGGCCGACGTAGGCAAACTTGGCTTCGTGCACCGCGACATTACAGGGCCGGCCCCTCGGGGCCCTTTTGACAAGATAGATCCCAGTCCTACAGCCACCTATCCAGCCCTTTGGAACCACAATGCCAAGAATGAGACCCGCATGGTCTGCTCCCCCGACTCGCAGTTACTGGTCAGGCAGGGCATGGAGGGCAAAGCGGCCGATGTTTGGGCTGCTGCCAGCCGGGCGCACGTCAACCTCGATTTTCGATTTAACTCTCAACCTCTGACTGTTGCCTTTACCGAGCAGGTAAGCATAGGCGGAACAGCTTGGCCGAATGTGATATTCGACGACAAACGGTTTGACTATGCTTTCGCTGTGTGGGGAAACAGCACGTTGGGGCTGCTTTGTTTTTGGTGGCACTCCAACCGCCAAATGGCGGGCCGGGGAAGAATCACAATCAGGGCGGCGGAATCTCTCCCAGTGCTGGACATTCGTTCCCTCACCGGTGAACAGTTGCGCACGGCTGAGACAGTCTTCGAGGAGTTCCGCAACAAGGACTTTCTGCCCGCCTACCTTGCCGACACCGACCCCAACCGCGCCCTCCTGGACCGGCGCGTCATCTGCGATCTCCTGGGGTTCGGCGAGGAGATCTACAAGGCCGTCCGCCTCCTTTCCGCCAAATGGTGCGCCGAGCCATCGGTTCATGGCGGGAAGAAGCGACCGAAGGGAGCAAGGCTAGTAGTCTGATTGCACTGCCACTGCGTCTTGACCGTTGAACTGTTCATCCTTGAACTTTGAAAATTGCTCGAATGCACACTCTACCTTGTAGTCCAGGTTTTTGGACCAAGCATAAGCGCGTTGTAGAATCGGTGCTAATGTGGGTCCCAAATGAGACTAAAAATTTGCAAATTTTGCATGAGCGGGCGGGACGCCCACGAGCCCAGGATGCAGCCCGTGCGAAAAGTCTTGGTCTCAAATTAAACTTACATTAAATTTCCGGGTCCCACCATTTATGCAATCTGTTAACGAAAATGGTTGCGTTGGTATTCTAGAGGTCGACTCCAAGTCAGAATACTCCACGCGAAATTTAGTCAGGAGACACTTGTGAAAATTTCAAAAATCGCAGTTCATGGTCTATTCTCTAGATTCAACCATGAAATTGCATTGGATCCATGTGAACGGATAACTATAATTTTCGGTCCAAATGGATTCGGAAAAACTACGATCCTGCGGTTATTAGATGTGCTATTCAATCGTTCACTTCGCAGCCTTGGTCGGATGCCATTCGAAAAGCTTCACGTCACATTTGAAGATGAGTCGATTCTCACGGTGGTTCGTAATTCAGACAAGTCCTCACCAATATTTTCCTATGACACACCCACGAAAACGGAAGATTCTTTTGAGCCAGAACCGCTAAGCAGAGCGCATGATGTGACATTCCCCCTAAGTGCAATTGAAGATTTCGTTCCACGTCTTGAACGAATTTCCACTAGAGAGTGGCGAAACATCCACACTAGCGAAGTCCTGGATTTGGACAATGTTATTGCAACCTACGCGGACCTACTTCCTTTTGATGTTGAAATGCCGGAGGAACGATATCCTCCCTGGCTAAAGAAAATCAGAACGTCATTGTCGGTCCGTCTAATTGATACAGAACGACTTACCGATTTTTCTACCGATCAACGAAGCATTCGAAATCGGTCTTCCTATCCTCGCGTTCGGTCCTCCTATCCTCGCGTAACGGCGGAACGAACAGTTAGGCGCTATTCGGAACTATTGGAAAGTAAGGTTCAGCAGACCCTAACAGAATATGCCACTTTGTCTCAATCGTTGGACCGCTCCTTTCCAGCAAGGCTTGTTGAAGAGCTAGGTAGGGAATCACCCTCGATAGACCAGTTAATTAAGGACCTAGAACTGGTAGAAAAACGGCGCTCCGAAATAGTTGAAGCCGGACTTCTGCCTCAAGAACATGAGAGTCTAAGAGATCCTGTCTTCAATGCAGTGGATGAGTCTACGAGGAGCGTTCTGGCAGTTTACGCTCAAGATGCGACTAAGAAACTGAACGCATTTGAAAACCTATACGCACGAGCAAATGCATTTGTGAGAATAGCCAACTCTCGTCTGTTGTACAAGAAAGTTTCTGTCAGCCCAAAAGGATTCAAAGTGTCGAACTCAGATGGCACAGATCTTGAACTGGAGATGCTGTCTTCGGGTGAACAACACGAAATCGTGCTCTTGTTTGATCTGCTATTCGGAACGGAAGAGGATTCCCTCATCATGGTTGACGAACCGGAGTTGTCACTACATGTCGCTTGGCAGAGGAAGATGCTGAAGGATCTTCAAGAGTTGGCGGAGTTGTCGGATTTTCGAGCTTTATTAGCTACACATTCTCCTCAAATCATAGGAGATAGGTGGGACTTGACAATTGAATTGCAAAGTCCTGAAGTAAAATGATTAAATCTACTTCAAATGAGCTTGCCAATGAGATTCGCATGAGACGTTCTCAATTCAGTGGAACCTTCCTTATCGTGGAAGGCCGGGACGATCACCTTTTCATGGAGCACTTCATTTCACAATCGACTTGCACCATTGAGGTGGCGGACGGAAAATGCAACGTTTGTAACGTCATAGATATCCTAGATAGAGACAATTTCGACGGTGTGCTGGGAATTATTGATGCAGATTTTGACCGAATTGAGGGTTTTCCGGAAAGAAGTCAGAATTTGGTGATACCTGAGTGCCATGACCTGATCATGATGATGGTGAAGTCGCCAGCCCTCGACCGAACACTAACCGAGTTGGGAAGTCGAAGGAAGCTTGAGGCTTTTGCAGGAAGTGTTCTAGAGGCTTTGATAGATAGGGCGTTGCCGCTGGGATACTTGCGTCTGCATTCTCTGAGAGAAAGATTAGACTTGCGATTCAGAGAATTGAACCATTCGGCTTGGATCCGTCGCTCATCCTTTGCAGCAGATACTTCGACGCTAATAGAAACGGTTAAGAATCATTCTCAATGCCATCATCTGTCAAGTAGTGCCCTCTCTAACGCGATAGAAGAACTGCAAAGTTTCGAGTATGATTCCTACGAAATATGTAACGGTACCGATGTGATCGAAATACTTTCGATTGGACTGAGAAGTGTTCTAGGCAATAAGAATGCAGGGGAAGTCAGAGGTGAATCTCTGAAGAAGTCTTTGAGGCTTGCATATTCCGATCAATATTTTCGATCATCAAGTTTGGGAAAAGACATCGAGAAATGGCAAAATCAAAATCCGGGGTTCCAGGTCCTCAAAAGTAACATGAACTGAAAATGGTGGCATGGGCAGTACATCCAATTCACAGTGCGGGTAAGGTCCTAGGCGTCGTGGTGTCCTCCCTGCACCGTTGCACGGACCTGCATGACCCGCCGACTCGGTCACCTTCATAACATGACCCAACTTGCCCCCAGGGCGATTGCATCTAAATTGGGTCAGAACATCGAAATGCAGCCGAATACTCTTCCAGGTCGGGGTAAGACACAGGGAAATGTACGAAAGATGGCACGTAGACGGAGAATTTAACTTATCTCGCCGACTGAGGG
>JAJDZJ010000102.1 GCA_022824685.1 Caldilineaceae bacterium | reverse complement strand
ACACTTTTCCTCTTGCCCTGCGTAGGCACGAGGGTGTCCTTGCAGAAACACGTACAATTTCTGCCACTGATAGTTGGCTATTCTATATGTAGACATCCTACTATTGTCGCTGAGCTGACAGAACAAATCAAACGTCAACGTGACCTAGGAGACTTCGGCCAGAGCCTCTTCAGTTAGCACACAGGCTTCCGCCATGGCCTCATCGATATCCTTGGTGCCCCGCAGCACATTCTTTATCTCTTCGTACACTATCGTGAAGATAATTTTCAGGGCAGCCGGCGTTCTGTACACGAAGGGATCTGGCTTCACGTGGCCAAGGAGGCGTGGGATCATCTTGGGATCAAGACCACCATCCCTCAGCGGCTTGTTGTATGCCTCCATGTCGAAAATAGACTTGCGAGTTGGCATATAATAGGTGGCCAGCAGGACGCCCGCATCATACGTCTGCTGTACCGCCTCCGCGCTGCTTCGCCAGCTCATCCATTCGTAGACAGCGTCGGGGTTTGGTGTGGTGCTCGAAGTCACAGACTGGTCCGTGTCGCCCCAGACAATGAAGCCTTCAGGCCCGGCGGGTAGCGGGACCAAGTCCCAGCCAAAGGGAAACTCCCGTCCTGGTCGAATATCCTCTACTGCGCCCCCGGCGGCCATGCCCATACCGATCACGCCGGATCTAAATTCGATACCCAACTCAGCCAGATTCAGGGCCGGCGAAGGCTGGACCTCATGTTTTAGGACACAATCGGCCATCCATTGGACCGCTGCCTTGACCTCTGCGCTTTCCACAGTACACTTGCTTGGGTCGAACAGATCGTCCAGGTATTCGCCTCCGAAGGCGCGGACGATGGCCAGGGTGTGGGTTCCCCAATAACCCTCGCATCCCCATTGATCGATCTGTCCATCTCCATCCGTATCGATGCTGAGTTCTTTCAGCATCTCCACGAAGCTGTCAGTATTCCATCCGTCCTCTCCGTCCTCCCAATAAAGGTCGGCCGGGGTGGGCAATCCTGCCTTCTCGAAGAGATCCTTGTTGAATCTCAGGCAATGGCTCGAGGTCCAGAGCGGCAACCCCATAATGTCGTCCCCGAATCTGGCATCGCCGGGGAACAGAATGTCATCGTAGTTCAAGTCGGAGTCCGCATCGATATAATCGTTAATGGGAATCGCGGCCCCTGCGTCTACAACCTGGAACATCAACGCGGGATGGCAGGCAAACGTGTCCGGCGCCGTTCCCCCGGCGATCATGACCGGGATCTTGGTGTTGTAATCTTCCCAGGGCAATGCTATGGGCTCGACATTAATGTGCGGATGACTTTCTCGAAACACAGAAATAATCTCCCCTTCAAGCACCGCATCATCATCAAAGCCATGTCTGGCAGCGGATATCTCAATGACTTCTGGGGCTGGCGCATCTGCTTGGGCCATTGCGCCTTCGGCTTCGGCCGAGTTGTCCGGAGCTGGCTGAACTGCACAGGCGGCCAACATAAGGCCGGCTGCCGGCATACTGGCAACTCTCAGAAAGTCACGACGGTTCAAACGTTTCTTATTCATTTTCATTCTCCGGTGTCGTCTCGATGGAGACAGTTCGACTCCTCTGAAAATGTTATGACTACAATGTCCATTCTTTTATTGCTTTATGGGCGGCTCCTTTCATTCGTTAGTAATTGTTCAGCATTGCCTTGCGAAGTTACTGGTAATTTGCCCCAATCACCATTTGCTCCTATGTCAAATGGTTTCCACCATCCTGACCTCGTCAGGATACTCCTCTAAAAAGCGATATACAAGGCCATGAACCGGCCAATCACCGGCCAAAAAATCGAAATGGGCGCATTTAGAATACGGATTGGCAGGATTTGGTGGATTTTTTAACCCGTTTTAACTGTTCCGCGCAAACGCTCTATCCGGGAAAAATTCTTGCCGGAACACTAGCCTCGGCTGATACTTTGCGATACAATTTTAGTTATGAGCAAAACCGCATTGGACCTAACCCCAAAAGAGTGGCAAAAATATCAGCCGACGAGAACGCAAGCCACTTCGGAAGTAACAAATGCGCTCGTTATAGATCGAAAACAACAGGCATGGCAACTGGCCCGGCAGGCCAGCAAACTCTTACGTGAAAAATTTATGGCTCGACACGTTGTTCTTGTTGGCTCGTTGGCTTCGGAGAATGGGTATTCTGTCTGGTCGGACATTGATCTGGCAGCTTGGGGTATTCCCCCCGAACGTTTTTTCGCTGCTGTGGCTGCAGTGACAGGATTAAGTGCTGACACTAAGGTTGATCTGATAGATCCTGATACGTGTCGTCCTGGTCTGAGGGCCATTATTGAACGTGATGGCGTGGTTTTGTGAATAGTCAACTTCACCAATTGGCTGTTCGTATTCGTGACGCACTGGCGGAGATTGAGCATGTGCAGCGGCGCATCCAAACGGCTCGAAAAGTTTTTGGGAATGTCGGCTAGCGTATGGATATCACAAGGGTGTGGCGAAGACAATGACAGAACCGAAAAACCAAGATTTGGAAACGATTGAAGTCCTCGAACAGGCCTTATACGAAGCATTACCCCATCTCAACGACCCCGTTTACCAGCCACCGGTGCTATTGTGGCAGGTGTTAGGGGTGCCACAGCAGCAGGGCGTCAAGGAGATGCAGTCTGAGCTCATCAAAGCCATTGAGGCTTTGAAACCAGCCCCCGATGTTGCGCCCTATGCCCACAGTCAGCGAATATACGAACTCTTATGTTTGCGCTATCGGCAAGGTCTGACGCAAGAAGAAACGAGTGATCGCATGAAATTGTCGATTCGCCAGATTCGTCGCGAACAGAAGCGAGCCATCCATAATTTGGCGCAATGGCTGTGGGGCCAAAGGAGGACAGATACGCCAGCAGTCGCTGGCACACCATCAACAGATGGCGGCAACATTGAAACCGACCCGTGGCGTTCTCAGGTGCAGCAAGAGTTAGCCATCTTGCAGCAGAACGTGCCGGAGACCAAGAGCGAGGTGGCCGCCGTCATCGCCAGGGTGGTGCAGGTCGGCCAGGTGCTAACGGCCAAACACAACATTCAATTAAGGGTTGACCCCATCCCAAAAAATCTGACCGCGGTGATTCAGCCTTCGGCGCTGCGGCAAATATTACTAACCGCCATCGAGAAGTTGGTGCAACTCATGGCGTCGGGCGAAATTGTCCTGCTGGCTGAAATGGCAGGGGATATCATCACCCTCACCGTGACAGGTGGCCCCATCGTCACCGATACGCTACCCGACAGCGCCCCGCTGCCCAGCAGCGACCTCATCCAAGAGCTTCTGGGCGATCAAGGTGATACGCTCAATATCCGGCGGGCCGCTGAAACCATTGTCTTTCGGTTCAGGCTGCCATCTGCCGGTGACCCCATTTCCGTACTTGTGGTGGATGATAACGCTGATCTGGTAACCTTCTTCCGGATCTCTGTCACCAATACCCCCTATCAGATCATCCATCTGGCCGATGGCGAACGCCTTTTTGAAACCATTGCCGTCACAAAACCAAACCTAATCATCCTGGACGTGCTCCTGCCCGGTATGGATGGCTGGGAACTGCTGGCCTATCTGCATGAGCATCCTGATACCCGGGCCATTCCCATCATTGTCTGCTCTGTCATCCGCCGGGAAGAGCTGGCTTTGGCGCTGGGCGCGTCGCTTTATTTGCCAAAGCCGGTGCGGCGGCGGGAGTTTATCGAGGCGCTGGATGAAGCATATAGTCGGGTTGCGGGGTGAGATGAAGTATTTATAATGGCGTTGCTACATCAATCTTCATCACCATTACAAGAGAAGCTGAAGAAACACGGCCGTGAGTAGAATTCGATGTTATACGGATGAACATGTGTCAAAAGCCGCTATCCGGGGACTTCGTGAACGAGGGATAGACGTTCTCAGCGTACCTGAGGCAAATATGCTCGGGGCATCGGATGAGGAGCTTTTAGCGTTCGCTTTTGCAGAGGGTAGAGTGATATTTACTCACTCAAATTCCCCATCCGCCTTCATTAACAGCGCCGCAAGCCGGTGCGAACAGGGCAGCAGCTTGTTAATCGGTACCCCCGCTCCCATCGTTGCCAACAGTACGCTACTGCGTGTTGGCCAGGCCACAAGCTCTTCGCCGGAGATTGCGATCACCGGAATGTCACGAATCGCCGCGTCTTGATTCTTTTCCGCCAAAACCTGCCAACCGGGCATATCGGGCAGAAGAATGTCCAGTAGGACCAAATCTGGAGCCTCACTGCCCCGGACCCGATGGTGTAGCTCGGCCAACGCTTCCGCCCCGCTGGCGGTGGGGGTAATCTCCAACGTAGGGTCAATGATAGAGAGCATCTGGGTATAGAGTTGGCGAATATCCGGATTGTCGTCCACCAGCAAAATGCGCTTCACCGGCTTGTCAAGCGTATTCAAGGCCTTGGCTAAATCCGGCTGTCTGATCGGCTTGATCAAATAGTCGACAGCCCCGGCCTCTAAGGCATAATTGATTTTCGGCGGAAAGGCACACCCAAGAATGGGCATATCAGGTATGGCTTGCCGGGCCTCTTCCACTAATAAGATCAAATGTTGGGGAGCGGCTGCATTGAGGATCAGCATATGGGTCGGATGGGTTTGCAACGCTTCGAGGGCGCCAGGTAGATCACGGCTCTCGGTAAACTGAATCTCATCGGTATGGCGGCTGAGCAGGGGGGCCAAATCGCCACTTTCATCACAAACCATTATCCGTTGTTTGCGCGGCATTTCGGGCAATTGAGGCCAGGTGGTGCGTTCATGCCAAACCCAGTCTTCGGCAAAGCCAGGGGCCGACGTGCCCCCGTCCGGCAGCGGCGGGGCGATGGGCAGGGTGAATGAGAAGGTGCTGCCGAAGCCTAATTTACTTTCGGCCCATATCCGACCCTGATGACGTTCGATGAATTGTTGGCTGACGCTGAGGCCGAGTCCACTGCCGCCTTGAGCAGGTCGCGTTTGGTCCGCCTGCGCAAACGGTTCAAAGATTCTGTCCAGATCTTGCGGGGTGATACCGGGACCCGTATCCGTTACGCTGATAAGAATGTCACTGCCCTGGCGCGTTGCCTTGACGATAATGCCGCCAGTCTCCGTATAGCGGGCCGCATTGCTCACCAGGTTGAGAACCACCTGGCGGATACGGGTTCTGTCGCAGTAAACTTGGGGGAAATCGTCATCAATGCTGACCTGCAAAGTGAGTGCTTTCCTTTCAATCAGCGGACGCACCACCATCACCACCGCATTTCTTATATCGTCAGCCAAATCGGCCCATTCCCGATGCAGTCTCAGCCGGCCTGCATCGGCCTGGCTGAGATCCAGGACATCGCTGATCATGCTGGCCAAATGATTGCTGTTGCGCTGTATGACCTCCAGAACTTGCATGAGCAAGGGTGGCAGCGATTTCCCATAGGCTTCAGGTACCTCCAGCATCGTGTCAATCAGACCCAGAATTATATTCAACGGCGTCCGAAATTCGTGGCTGATCTTGGCCACAAAGGCGGCCTTGGCTTCATGAGCTTCCTCAGCAATCTGACGTAGGACGACCAACCGCTGATTGAGCAGTTCCTGGGTCTGGTAGGCCGACTTCAAATCCTCCTGCATTTGGGCCAACTGGACTTTTTGATCCCGCGTTTCATCTAATCGCTGCTGCGCTCGGTGAAACTGATCGTATGACCATTGACTGCGCCGAACCTGGGGGCCGATGATGGCCAACAGCAGGCCGAGTACCGTCCAGATCAGCCCGATTGTCAGAACAAGGGAGATGGGGTCTATCCCAATGGTTGGCCACAGGAATAGCAGCCCTATAGTTTCCAGTAAAGCCGTGAGCAGCGCCGCAGTCCAGGTCATGAGCGCCAGCGCCAAAAGGGGCAACAAGATCATCAATAGGTAGAGGTCGGTTATCCCAAATCGGATGAATGCCAGGTTGATGAGGATGCTCAGACCGATGAGGGTAAACCAGCGGCTGAGCATAGTCCCACCCAACCGATCCAGCCACCAGATAAGCATAGCCAGGCCAAAACATACCAAGGGTATTTGGGACAACCGTTGTACCGGGTCAACCAGCAGTTCACCCATGAACGTCACAGCTGACCCCACGCAGACCAGCACGGCAATAACCCAGGTGAGCGATAAGCGTAACTCCGGGTCGATCTCCAGGCCGGGTCTTGTGGCGAAGGTTGTTATTCCGTCTTTTGTCATCATACCTGTTCTCCTGCTGAAATGCTGGCTCAATTTACCCGGCTACTATAATATAAATGAACGAGGAGGGCTTGTTGCATCCATCAACCACTCTATCTGTGATTCATAGTTCCTGCATAAACACCAGTGTAACTGAGCGCACAAACTCTAAAAGTGTTGCAATTACTTGCGTTTTTGCTATATAGCTATGAAGTACTCACAATTACTGAACCTAATTGGCGATGTGACCTGCCCCCGATGTTTGTACCACTTGTTATGTTAGTCCGACAGGCACGGGGACAGGGTCGGCAGTTAAGAGGGCCTCAGGCGCCGGCGGCCGATAGCCCAGAGAGCTGTGTGGTCTGATCCGGTTGTAAGTCCGCCTGTAGCGCTCCGTCAGCACACGCACCTCCAGCAACGTATAGAAGACCTCTCTGTCCAGCAATTCGTCCCTCAACTTGCCGTTGAAACTTTCGAGGTAGCCGTTCTCCTACGGCGACCCAGGCTCGATGTAGAGCGTCCTGGCTCCCACCCGCCCAAGCCACTCACGCACAGCCTGGGCTGTAAACTCCGGGCCGTTGTCCGAGCGAATATGGTCGGGCACGCCTCTCGTCACCATCAACTCGGCCAGCGCCTCTATCACATCGCCAGACACGCCCTGCTGTATTCGTCAATGACGGTCAGCAACCGCACTCCTGTGCCGTCATGGGGCCTCAGGTGCACGAAGTCGTAGGCCCACACATGGTCCTTCCACGCAGGCCGCAGACGCACACACGAGCCGTCATTGAACCACAGACGCCCTCTCTTCGGTTGCTTCGCCGGCGCCTTCAGCCCTTCACGTCGCCATATCCGCTCTACACGCTTGTGGTTCACATGCCAGCCGCGATGCCTCAGAAGGGCGGTGATCCGACGGTAGCCGTACCTGCCGAACTGACTGGCCAACTCCACGATCTCCTCAGTCAACGCCTTCTCATCGTCCGCAGGGCTTGGCTTGTATCGCTGTGTGGAGCGAGGATGACCCAGCACCCGGCAGGCGCGTCGCTCCGAGACCCCAAAGAGTTTCTTCACGTGGTCGACACACTGGCAACGACGCGAAGGGCGTCAGAGGTTCCCCTCTGACGCCTCCCTCAGTATTTGGTTGTCCAAAGTCAGGTCCGCCACCGCTCTCTTCAGGCGGCTGTTCTCCAGCTCCAGACGCTTCAGACGCCTGGCCTGGTCGATCCAGAGACCCCCATACTCGCTGCGCCACCGATAGAAGGTCTGCTCGGTCACGCCTATCCGGCGCGCGGCCTCAGCCACTGTGCCGCCCTCGGCTAGCGCCACCTCAGCCTCTCTGAGCTTTTTGATTACCTGCTCCGGCGTATGTCTCCTCTTAGCCATCTTTCCCCCTTTCTATGGCCCAATTCTAACATATTAACTGGACCAGTTTTTGGGGGGCAGGTCAGTCAGGCAGTGATGAGTTCAGGGGTGGCAAGGTTGAGGTTGGGTGAGCGTTTGGAGAGGTAGAGCATTTCGAGGCCGACGACTTGGTTGGTCTCGTTGTAGTCGAGAACGACGCCGGGCTCGGCTTCTTCGGATTCGATTGGGGGAGTCATTGAGGCAGCGGTAGAGGGCGCGGGAATGGTTGTAGACGTGGAGTCTATAGTTGTCCGGGGCGTGCCTCAGCAACGAGATATGCGCACTATCCGGCTACAATCTGGTTTTCGACCTCGCGGACGGACACCTTTGCAAACACGACCTGATTGAGAGTGTCTGGGTCTTCTACGCGCCGGGAGGCGTCGAGTATTTCGATACCGGCGAGGAGGTTGGACGCGTCGTAGTCGAAGGCAATGCCTTCTTCCAAGTGTTTTGTAGTCACGGTTGTCTTTTTGAAGCAGATGTATAGGGCATCTACTTCGGGATCGTAGGTGATTTTCATTTTCTTACCTCAGAAATAATACGTGTAGACGGTAATCACCACGAGTTCATCTGGTTCGTCTACGAATACAGGCCGGACTTGCTTGGTTTCGTACATCTTGCCGTTCCACTCGTTATGATATGGGAAATCCATGCTGCAGGCAAGCCTTCCTCTTTTGGCTGATTCCCACTGGGATGACTGAATTGCTTCGACTACCTCCTCTTCAGTGCCACCACGGCGATGGAGTTGCTCTTGGGCATGAAAGGAAAGACGAATTGCTTTCAAGATTGCTGTTCCGTTTGTTTCGACTGTTGAATAAACGGGAGGCCACCTACTGACTTGGACGACCTCAATACCGTAGACGGCACTGGATTATCACAGTTGATTCACTCAGAAGTAAATTTCACAAGGGGTTCTGGTTCCGAAAACGCTCAGTTTACGACTCTTCGGGGCGGCTGGTTTTGGATGGGGCGTCGAGGAATTCGATGCTTGCGAAGCGATTGGCAGGGTTGTTTTGGAGAGGGATGGCATCCTCAAAGTATGTCGCTGACCATGAAACTCTCCCACAATGTGCTAGGTTAATCGCTCCAATTCATACTTTAGCTTGCAGCACAATTTCTTTGGGACCAAGCTCAGTATTTGGGGCCAAGCTCAGACTTCCTTGGCATCTGACTTCCCGTCAATCTAACACTTTGCGCGGTCCGGACCAAAATGTCTGAATCTGCGACCGCTTTGCTTGTCAATCCACGCTATGCTATCGTTGACCGCGAAAATTCATGCACTGAAAGGACGGGATGATGACGACGTTGTTTGGACGCGAGTATAGCCGCCGGGAGCTGTTGGACAAGGTTGGGGATATGTCGCAGCTGGCGGGGGCGCGGAAGGCTGAGCTGGTGGAGGGGATTGAGCGCGGGTCGGACCTGATTGAGGTGTTTAACGCCTCGGGGCTGTGCTTTTCGGTGTTGCCGGGGCGGGCGCTGGATATCGCGTCGGCGCACTATAAGGGGATGTCGCTGTGCTTTCGCAGCAGCACGGGCGATGTTGGGCCGGCGTTCTATGAGCCGGAGGGCAATGGTTGGCTGCGGGGCTTTTTTGGCGGGCTCACTGTTAGCTGCGGGATGACGTTTACGGGGCATCCGGAGGTGGACCCGGAGGAGGAGAACGAGGAGCTGGGGCTGCACGGTCGGCTGGCCTTTCTGCCGGCGAAGAATGTGGTGGCGAACGCGGGCTGGGAGGGGGAGCAGTACGTGGTGCGCGTTCACGGGAAGATGCGGGAGGCGGTGTTCTTCGGCACGAACCTGGAGTTGACGCGGGAGATTTCGACTGTGCTGGGCGAGAAGTCGATTCGCATTCATGACCGGATCGAGAATCTGAGCGTGGACCCGTCGCCGTTGATGTTTGTGTATCACTGCAATCCGGGCTTTCCGGTGCTGGACAGCGGGACGCGCTTGCTGATCAACAGCGAGAAGACGACGGAGTGGCTGGAGGACAAGGAGGTCGGGCCGGAGGTTTACCAGGTGGCGAAGCCGCCGCAGGAGGAGGCGCACGACGATGTTTTCGTGCACCGGCCGGTCGCGGATGCGGACGGGAATGTGCAGGTGGGGTTGGTGAATGATGGGTTGGGGCTGGGGCTGTACTGGAAGTTCCCGATCGCGGAGATTCCGCTGGTGAACCAGTGGCAGCATTTTCACCGGGGGACGTATGTGACGGGTGTGGAGCCGGGCAATGTGAGTATGCTGGGGCGGGCGTGGAACCGCAGGGAAGGGTATCTGACGCATATTCAGCCGGGTGAGGTCAGGGAGTTTCATCTGGAGATTGGCGTGTTGGACGGAGCGGAGGAGATCGGGGAGTTTGAAGGGCAGTTTTGAGTTTACAGTTTCTAGCTTTTGGTGGGTGGCGTCGGTGATGAAATAGAGAATACTTCTTGCATCTTAAATAGTGACTGCGGGGGCAACCACAATGGTTGCCCCTTTTTCATAGCCATCGAAATCAGGGCGCGTGGTGTCGGGTGGACGGGGGAAGCAACGGGTCGTCTTGAGCAATTGGAGGGCGCCCACAAGGAGCGCCCCTACGATGGGGAACGCGGCGGGGATGGAGGGGCGATGGACCGACCGCACAACGGCAGTGGTCGGTGGTTAGGGTTCAGTGGTCAGTTGGGGCGGCGGGGTTCGACGCGGGCGAGGTAGAGGCAGACGGCGAGGAGAAGGAGGGCCATTGAATAGTTAATGCCGAGGGCGGTTTGGAAGCTCCAGAGGTCGGAGAAGACGGCGGTCCAGAGGGGCGGGAGCATGGTGCCGATGGTCATGGCGACGTTGAGGACGCCGGTGACGGAGCCGCTGTGCTGGGGGTAGAGGCGGGAGCCGTAGGCGAGGGCGGTGGGGAAGAGGCCGGAGAGGGTGAGGCCGGTGAGGAAGATGCCGATGACGAGGGGCGCGGCGGTCGTGCTGAAGACGACGAGCGGGTAGGTGAGGACGAGGCCAGCGGCGAGGATGAGGAGGGTGAGGCCGTAGCCGAGGCGTTCGGCGTAGGCGGCGCAGATGAAGCGGCCGGCGGTGAGGGCGACATAGAAGACGGAGATCATGGAGATGGAGGAGAATGTGGAGAGGCCGGCGGACTCCTGCATGAAGAGGGCGACCCAGCCGAGGAGGCTGAAGGCAACGCCGTTGTAGATGAAGGCGATGAGGAAGAGGGAAAGAAAGCCGGCGTTGCGCAACATGCCCCAGTTTGAACCCAGGATGTCGCGCAGCGTGTCCCAGGTTGAAGAGAAGAATGATGTACCGGCCTCGCTTTGCGGGGTCTTTTCTTGTTGCGGGTCGCGGCCCGGTTCGTCCTCGCCAGGCGCGGCGGCGGGTTGCGGCGGCGGTGTGATCGAACGGTAGAGCAGCAGTGAGCCCGCGCCGTAGGCGAGCCAGATGAGGCCAGTGGCGGCGACAGTCCAGCGCCAGGGGACTCCTTGTTCGAGAACGATGCCGAAGACGAGGGGGGAGATGGTGGCGCCGACGGCGTAGACGCCGTGGAGGACGTTGAGGGCGCGGGCGCGGCTGTCGCGGTTGGCGTCGGCGACCATGGCGTTGATGCCGGTGGTGAGGGAGGCCTGGACGATGCTGATCAGGGCAAAGCCGGCGAGGAACAGGAGCCAGAGGCCGGCGCCGGCGACCAGCACCATGGAGGCGGCGAGCGCGAGCGCGGCGATCCAGACGAGCTTGCTGTAGCCGAGGCGGTCGGAAGCGACGCCGGCGAGGAGGTTGCCGAGGATGCCGCCGACGGCGCGGGCGGGGAAAATGAGGCCTATTGCGGTCAGGGTCAGGCCGGTGGCCATGTATTCGTCGGTGATGAAGGGCATCACGGACGGGATGAGGACGGCGGCGGTGCCGATGAAGAAATAGCCGGTCAGGCCGAGCGCGGTGACGGGCAGGGCGGCTGCGGCCGGCGCGGCGGGCGCAGCGCGGTTCAGTTTTGCCATGTGGATAGCTCTCCGACGCTTTCGTTGGTCAGCTGCGTCTGACGGAACCGGTGGGCGCGGGTCTCGCCGCGGTCGGTGAGGGAGACGAGACCTTCATCGATCCGGACGAGATTGCGTGCGCGCAGTTGGCGCAGTGTACGCTGCATCTTCTTTGGTGTCCAGCGGAAGTGGCGGTAGAGGGTGGATACGGCCAGTTCCTCTTTGGCGGCGGGGCTGTCCTGGTGGTGGTGGATGTGGCCGAGGACGACCTGGTGGTCGAAGCTGCGGCGCTGGTTGCGGCGGCGGAGCATGGTGGAGGCGAGGCCGTACTTGGGCGAAAAGACCCAGGCGGCGAGGAAGAAGAGGAAGGTCATCAGCACCATGGAGGCGGAGATGGAAGAGTCCCACTGTTCGCTGAGGCCGAGGCCGAAGAGGTTGTTGAGGGCGGCAAGGATGTCGCTGAGGTTGGCCGCGCCGAGGAGGTTGCCGCGTGCGAGGTCGTAGCCGGTGTAGGCGCTGAGCGCGCCGATGAGCGAGCTGTAGGCCAGGATGCGGGGCAGGCGGTCGGTGAGGAGGTAGGCGGCGGCGGGCGGGATGATAAAGAAGGCGACGACCAGGATGGAGCCGACGGCGTCGAATGCGCCGACGGCCACGAGGCTGACCAGGACCATGAGGCCGTAGTGGAGGAGGGTGGGACGGAAGCCGAGCGCGGCGGCCAGGGTGGGGTCGAAGGTGGAGAGTTTGAGCTCCTTGTAGAAGAGGACGATGGCGAGAAGGGTGAGGAGAGTCATCACGGCCATGACGGTGATCGATTTGGGCCAGAAGACGAGGACGGGCTCCTGCTGGGTGAAGCCAGCCTGCCAGGCCTGGGCCGGGCTGTAGTCGCCGCAGTTGGTGCAGATTTCGGTGAACTCGGCCTTGTCGTCGCGGGGGCTGATGCCGAGGTCGCGGCAGTTGGTGCACCGGCGCGTCGTTTCGGCGCGGGGGTCGTCGGGCGTGATGGTGACGGATTCGCAGCCGCTGAGGCAGTGGCTGTTGGTGTTGGCCCATGCGACGCCGATTTCGCCGACCATGACGGCGTCTTCGTCAAGATGGACGTCGCTGACGACGCGGGAGACGAGGATGACGGCGATGGCGAAGAGGAGGGGGAAGGCGAGGCCGAGGGCGGCATCCTGTTTGACGAGCCCGGAGCGGTAGATGAGCTCGGTGAGGAGGACGGTGGCGACGCCGGCGGCGGCTGCGCCGACGATGAGCCAGACGGAGGAAAGGTCTGGACGCTGGCCGAAGACGGAGCCCATGAGGATGAAGGCGACGACGATGCCGAGGAGCACGGTGTGGCTGATGGCGTCGCTGGTGAGGGACATGCCGCGCAGGAGCAGGAATGTGCCCAGCAGCGAGCCGGATACGGCGATGAGGCTGCCGACAATTGTGGCGGTATGCTGGGGGTTGCGCAGGAAGGCGTTGAGGTCTTCGCGGGCGACGAAGTTCAGGAGTAGCTGTATGATGAGTTCTTCAAGTTGAAACATTGAAGGGCAGTGGTCAGTGGTTAGTGGATAGTGGTCAGTAACTTCGCCGGCTTGCCGCGGTTAGGATGTTGGTGAGGTGGCGGCGTTGCGGATTGTGTCGAGTTTGTATTCGAGTCTGGCGACGGCTTCGGGGGGGAGGAGGTTGGCGATGGGCTGCTGGAGGTCTTCGGCGATGATGGGCAGGGAGAGGTCGTCGGCGTACTGGCGGTAGAGGGCCCAGAGCTGGTGGTTGCGGTCGTCCTGGGCAGCGGCTTCGATGCCGGCGCGGGTGAGCATCCAGGCGCGGTTGCGGCGCTGGGCGAGGCCGCCGGTCTGGAGCTGGCGGAGGCCCTCTTTGGCGGTGGCGCCGCGCACGCCGAAAAGGAAGGACTCGGGGGCGGGCGAGTCGGCGCGGCCGTGGTCGAGGGCGTAGTGGTAGAGGTCCTGCAGCATGGTCTGGGCGGCGAAGCGGCGGCGGTCGGAGACCCGGCGCAGGAGCGTCCAGAGGAGGCCGCGTCCGGGCGCGAAGGTGAGGGAGACGGCGACGAGCAGGAAGGCGACCACCACGATGAGCGGGCCTGTGGGAATATCGGCGTCGACGGCGCTGGTGATTGCGCCGACGCCGCCGGCGAATGCGCCGAATACGGCGGAGAGAATGACCATCTGGCCGAGCTGGTTTGTCCACTGGCGGGCGGCGATGCCGGACGCGATCAGCATGCCGACCATGAGGATGACGCCGGCCAGCTGCAGGCCGAGCACAATGGCGACGACGATGAGCGTGGAGAGCAGCATGTTGAGGAGGTTGACGCGGAAGCCGCTGGCTCCGGCGAACTCGGGGTCGAAGGTGATGAGTTTGAACTCTTTCCAGAAGAGGGCGAGAACAGTGAAGGAGACCGCGCCGACGGCCGCGATGAGGCGGACGTCGCGTTCGATGATGGCGGCGGCCTGGCCGAAGATAAAGGAGTCGAGGCCGGCCTGGCTGGCGTCGGGGCGGGCCTGGATGTAGACAAGGAGGGCGATGCCGGCGGCGAACCAGGCGGCGAGGACGATGCCCATGGCGGCGTCCTGCTTGATGCGGGTGGTGGCGGTGACGAGGCGGATGAAGAGGACGCCGAGCCAGCTGGTGACGCCGGCGCCGATCAGGAGGAGGCCGAGGTCGCGGCCGGCGAGGAGGAAGGCGATGGCGACGCCGGGCAGGGCGGCGTGGGAAAGGGCGTCGCCGAGGAGGCTCTGGCGGCGGAGGACGGCGAAACAGCCGAGGACGCCGCTGACGATGCCGAGCAGCGCGCCGCCGAGGGCGACGGTACGCAGTGTGTAGTCGTATTCGACGTGGAGGAAGAGCTGGCTGAAGGGAATGAACAGCGCGGCGACGAGAGCGATGACGCCGATGAGGAGCCAGATGCGCCGGTCGGAACTGCGGTTTTTTGTGGTGAGCGCGTCGGTTTTGGTCATGCTGCTTGAAGTTTTTGGTAGTCAGTTCTCAGTTCTTAGTGAACTGCTGAGTACGGAGAGAACACGTCTTTTGTTCCGAGAAGGTCTTTGAAGTGTTCAGTCCGACATTGCCGTGTGTACGAGGGCGCCCGCAAGGGGGCCCCCTTCCGGTGTTGACGGTGGGCCACGGAAAACACCTCTCTTTGTCCGCGAAAGGGCGCGACGGGTCGCGAAGATGGGTAGTTTTTGATCGACCTAGAGCAATTGGTGATATCTGTCATTGTCATTCTTCTTCGAGGCCGGCGATGCGCTGGCCTTCCTGGAGGTAGGCGACGCGGCCGCCGTAGGTGCGGCGCAGGTTGTCGGTCGTGTAGGTGTCGGCGATGGGGCCGGTTGCGACGATTTCGACGTTGAGCAGGGTGACCCAGTCGAAGTATTCAGGAGCGGTTTGCAGGTCGTGGTGGACGACGACGACGGTTTTGCCGCGGGCGCGCAGCTCGCGCAGGATGGCGATGATGGCGCGTTCGGTGACGGCGTCGACCGCGGCGAAGGGCTCGTCCATGAGGTAGATGCGGGCGTCCTGGACGAGGGCGCGGGCGAGGAAGGTGCGCTGCTGCTGGCCGCCGGAGAGCTGGCTGATCTGGCGGTCGGCGAAGTCAAGCATGCCGACCTGCTCGAGGGCGTGCATGGCTGTGTTGTGTTCGCTCTGGCCGGGCCGCCGAATCCAGCCCATGCGGCCGTAGAGGCCCATGGTGACGACGTCGAGCACGGTGGTGGGGAAGTCCCAGTCGACGCTGCCGCGCTGGGGGACGTAGCCGACGAGGCCGCGGACCTGTTCGTAGGGCTGGCCGTAGAACTGGACGGTGCCGGCGGCGCGGGGGATGAGCTTGAGGGCCGCTTTGATGAGCGTGCTCTTGCCGGCGCCGTTGGGGCCGATGATGGCCATGAGGACGCCTTCGGGCACGTGCAGGTCGATATCCCAGATAGCGGGTTTGCCGCCGTAGGCGACGGTCAGGTCGTCGATCTCCATGGCCGGATTCGAGTCGTTATGCGGGCCGTTTCCGCTGAGGGCGCTCACTTCAGTTTACTCCTTGCAGGCGCGCGGGGTGTTGCCGGGCATCGCCGGTTTTACGTGTTCACGCCGCGCAGCGGCAGCAGGACAAGCGGGCCTGGGCGCGCTGGCGGCGGATAGAGGCCGGTCGCGCTCCCGGGGGAATGAGCGCGACCTTGACGAACAAGGGATTCACCGCTGGCCAGCGGTCAGTTTTCTTCAGTTTCACAGTTGACCATGAGCAACGTTTCTGGCGGCGCCGTGTCGATGGCAGCCGGCCATTCGGGGATGGAGACGGGCGCGCCGGCGCACTGGTAGGACTGCAGGATGGTGTAGACGTTTGCGGCGATCATGCCGATGTAAGCGCCGGGGAAAGTTCCGGGTATGCCCATAGCGTCGGAGTAGAGTTCGCGCACGCCGACGCGGACGGCGCCGCCTTCGGCTTCAATGGCGGCCTGGACGGCTTCGATGGTATCGGGCGAGATGCTGCTCTCGACGAAGAGGACGGGGATCCCCTGCTCGACGACGAACTGGGCGGTGCGCTGGATATCGCCGACGCCGGTCTCGTCCTCGGTGCTGATGCCCTGGATGCCGGCCATGCGCCAGCCGAAGGCCGCGCCGAAGTATTGGAAGGCGTCGTGGGAAGTGACGAGGTAGCGTTGCGTTTCGGGCACGGAGCGCATGCCTTCGCTGGCCCAGGCGAAGAGAGCGCGCAGCTGCTCGTTGTAGGCCTGGGCATGGGCGGTGTAGACGGCGGCATTGTCCGGATCGAGTTCGGCCAGAGTCTGTGCCAGGTCGGCGGCGGTGACCTCCCAGTTGCGGGGGTCGAACCAGAAGTGGGGGTCGTCGGTGCCGGACTGGGTTTGGTCTGCGCCGAAGCCGCCGATGACGAAGCCGCCGTCTTTGACCGGTTTGGAGAGGCTGTAGATCGGTGTGCCCTGTTCGCGCAGGGCTTCGAAGACGGCGTCGAACTGGCCTTCGAGGTGGAGGCCGCTGTAGATGACCATATCGGCGGCGTTCATGGCGCGAATGTCGGATTCGGTGGGCTGGTAGAGATGGGGGTCGACGCCGGCGCCCATGAGGGGCGTGATTTCGATGCCTTCGATGCCGTCGGTGAGGATCCTGGCGAGGTCGCTGGCCTGGGTGGTGGTGGCGACGATGTGGAAGGTTCCGTCGGCGCGGGCGGAGGCGGATGCGGAGGGATCCGGTTGGGTCTGCTGTACGGCGGCGGCTTCGACGACGGCGGGCTCCCGGTTACGGTTGCAGGCTGTGACGAGAAGCGCGGCGAGCAGGAGCAGGAAGACGACGGGTGTCTTTCTGACGTGCGCTATGGGTGGCTGGAAGGATTGCGAAGGTGAGATTGTGTTCAACATGATGGGACTCCGGGGGACTAAAATTCAAATGTCTAAAAAATATTTTTATTCATGGCTAAATCTTTAATAAGGATAGCCTAATAATCTGTTGTTGTCAAGGGGTTGAGAGCGTTTTGGCCTGCGGTGGTTGTCTGGACGGGGATATGGGGGGATGGGTTTTGATTTGTGGGCGAGCGGCGGGGGGGACTGCGGGGGGGACTGCGGGGGTTAGCGGTCAGTTGGTGGCGGGGCGGGGAGTTGCGGATGGGCGGTTTTTTTTGCGGAGCGTTGGCGTGGGCGCGGTCCGGGAGGTCGGGGGCGTCAGCCTTTGGCGGACTTGTTATCGGCCTCCAGCTCGGCGAGGCGCATGCGCAGGGCTTTTTCCAGCAGCGGCGCCGGCAGGTCGGCGCCTGGTTTGAGATGGAGGGTAGCGCCTGAAGTCCGGATGCCAGCTGCCTTGAGCTGGTCCTTCAGGGCGGCCGGTACGTCATAGCTTATGGTGTGCAGGGCGCAGTGGCGCTTGGCGGCCGACATGGCGACGAATTCTGTCTTGAGACGGAAGATCGGCATCTTGTAGTTGACGCGTTCGGTGCAGTCGGGCGCGACGGCTTTGATGATGGCCCGCAGCTGCTCGAGCGTTTTCCGGAATTCGGGGGCTTGCTCTGCCAGATATCGGTCTATTTCGTGGGGGGCGTGTCGGTTTGGGTTGGGCTTACTCATTTCGGAACGCCTTCTCCAATTCGGCGATATTGAGTTTTTGCATTTTGAGTAACTACTCAGGCTAAGGATAAGAAGAACGAGAGCAAAGGCAAGGCAAACAGAAAGCTATTGCGAATCTTATGTTGGCTGCGATAGAGTAGGGAATGTGAGCGAAGCCACGGAAACAGGGCGAGAGAATTTTGAGAGGTTGTATCAAGAAAGTCTCTCGATAATTGAGACGTTGCGTCAGCAAGTGGCTGGGCAACAAGCATTGATCCAAGTGCTGCAGGAGCAGATTGCTGCGCAGCAGGCGTTGATTCTGGAAATGCAGGGTCAACTGGCGAAAGATAGTCACAATAGCAGCAAGCCACCGAGCAGCGATGGTCTGAAGAAAGGCAAACGCAAGAGTCTGCGCCGCTCTGG
>JAJDZJ010000070.1 GCA_022824685.1 Caldilineaceae bacterium | reverse complement strand
GCTGTGGTCGGTGGTCTGGGGTGGGGGGTCTGTGGGGGGGGGGACGGTGTGGCGTCGGGGGGCGGGAATTTGGTAGAGCGGCGGGGAGGGCGGGGCGCGCACACGATGCGAGGCGAACATTGGAGGGGGGCGAACTGTTTTTTGAACGGGGAATTGGGGGATTGGTGGGGGGTTAGCGGAACGGGGGGGACTGTGCTAGTATGCGGCAGAGATGGGCCCGTTTGGGAGGGCCCGAGAGAGGCACTATTGGACAGTAAAGGAGGATGGAAGATGAATGGGAAGAGTACCATGTCGTTGTCGCGACGGGCGTTTGTGCGAGTGGCGACGATGGGGGCGGGCGCGGCGGCGCTGGCGGCGTGCGCGCCTGTGGCGGCGCCGGCAGGAGGCGACGACGGGGACGCCGGGATGGCGGAGCCGACGTCGGTATCGTTCCTGACGCAGGGCGGAGGTGAAATCTCCTTCTTGCGCTATGAGCCGCTGATTGAGGATTTCCAGGCGGCGAACCCTGGCATCACAATCGATGCAATCTGGGAGCCGGGCGGCGCGATCCAGATTCAAACGAAGTTGCTGACGCTGATTGCGGCTGGCGATGGGCCTGACGCCTATTGGGCGCACAGTTACACGAACTCCGGTCAGGCGGTGCGGAACATCCAGCTGGATATCAATCCGCTTATCGACGCGGACGACGACATCAGCGGCGACGATTTCCTGCTGGCGGCGTACAAGGACTTTCAGTTCGAGGGCAGACAGATTGGGTTCCCGCGTGAGACGACGAGCACGGTGATCATCTACAATGCCGAGCTGTTTGACGCGGCGGGCGCGGCGAGGCCGGGCGACGGCTGGACATGGGCCGACTTCGCGGAGCGCGCGGCAGCGATCACACAAGGCGAAGGGACGGAGCGGGTCTTTGGAACGGCAGACTGGCACCTGAACCGGAACACATGGATCAAGATGTGGCAGAAGGGCGGCGACGTTTTGAGCGCAGACCGCACGCAGTTCACGATGAACCAGGAGCCGGGAATCTCGCAGGTGGTTGAGATACAGGGATGGCATGATGAAGATAGCGGATTTCACGTGCCGGCGACTGTGCGCGAGGCGGGAGGATTCGGAACGGGCGATCTTTTCACAACGGGCCGGATCGGCATGTTCCCGCAGTTCTCGGTCTTTTCGAATGTGATGAGCTCGGAGTTTGAGTGGGACATTGCGCATCTGCCGGTGGACGAAGGCGATACGCAGACGACGCGGGTTGCGTCGGCCGGGCACAGTCTGTACAGCGGCACTGAAAATCCAGACGAGGCGTGGCAGTGGATGAAGTTCCTGGGCGGCGAGAACGCGTTCCGGCACTGGGTGGATGCGACGGGGTTGAATGTACCGTCGTTGAAGGTGGTGGCGGAGAATCTGCTGGAGGCGAGCGCGGATGCGCTGCCGCCGAGCGCGCAGATCATGTTGGATGCGTTTGAGTACGGCAGGCCGGAACCGGTTGCCGGTGACTGGATTGGTGTGCACCGCGAGGTGCAGCCGGCGCTGAACTCGATCTACGGCATTGAGAAGGCGGATGCGCAGGCGACGCTGGATGCGATTGCAGGTCGGGTTGAGGAGTTGGCTGTCTACGTGCCTGGCTTGTAGCTTCAACTCTGTGTGTTTAGTCAGATGATTTGTGACTAGCAGCTATCCCCTGGCTGCCCTTGTTCTGTTGGGAGCGCCGTGAAGTCGTTCCGTGAAGATCTGCGATTGGCGAGTGTGAAATCCATTGAGGAGCGCGAAGAATGGCGAACGGCAGTTGATCCACGGAGGGACTCGGAGAAATTCTGAGAGTTTTGCAGAGTAACGGTCTCGGGGATCTACTGAGAGGCCTAGTGAAGGGAAGCTGATCCGCGGAGGGATGCGCGTAAAGGAGGACTCAGGGGTACGGGTGAAGAGAGGACGCAGGCTGCTTTGGACGGAGGCGAGGGACGGTTATCTGTTCATATTGCCTTGGATACTGGGGTTCATCATTTTTACGGCGGGGCCGATGTTGGCGTCGCTGTATATTTCGTTTACGCGTTGGGAGATCGTGACGCCTTCGGTGTGGGTGGGCCCGGCGCAGTATGTGAAGCTGTTCAACGATGACAGGTTCTGGTTGAGCCTATACAATACGAGCTATTACGTGTTCATCGGGGTGCCGCTACATCTGTTCATGGCGCTGCTGGCGGCACTGGCGGTGAATCTGAATCTGCGGGGCATCCGCTTTTTCCGGACGGCGTACTATGTGCCGTCGCTGACGCCTGTGGTGGCCAATTCGATTCTGTGGGTGTGGATTTTTCACCCGAATTGGGGGCTGGCGAACGCGTTTTTGCAGTGGATCGGGTTGGAAGGGCTCTACTGGCTGCAGGATCCGCGGCTGGCGAAACCGGCTCTGATTGTGATGAGCTTCTGGTCGATCGGGGGCCAGATGGTGATCTTGCTGGCGGGGCTGAAGGGCATACCGGTGGAGTTGTACGAGGCGGCATCGATCGACGGCGCGAACTGGTGGGGGCGTTTCTGGCGAATAACGCTGCCTTTGCTGACGCCGGCCCTGTTTTTCAATCTGATTATCGCGATTATCGGGGCGTTTCAGGTGTTTACGCAGGCCTACATCATGACCGAAGGCGGTCCGAACTATTCGACGCTGTTCTACCTGCTGTATCTGTTCAGGGCGGCATTTGAGAATTTCCGGATGGGCTATGCGTCGGCGATGGCATGGGTCCTGTTCATCATCGTCCTGCTGTTCACGACTTTGCAGTTTGCGCTGTCGGATCGTTGGGTATTCTACGAAGGCGATTTGCGCCGCTAGCGCGGGGAAGCATTTTGAGGATGCAAACGTTACGTAGCCGGGCCGCGATCGAAGTCATGCTGGCCGGTTTCTGGTATTTGACGCTGAGTGTTTTCGCGCTGATTTTGGCGTTGCCGCTAGTCTGGCTGCTTTCGACATCATTGAAGACAGGCAGTCAAACCTTCTTGATGCCGCCCAAGTGGATCCCGGAACCGATTGTGTGGAGCAACTATTCGGAGGCGTTCAAGGCGGTGGCGTTTCACGAGTATTTCTGGAACACGGCGCGAATCGTAATTTTCGCGACGACCGGGACGCTGTTGACGGCTTCGCTGGCGGCGTACGCGTTTGCGCGGCTGCGGTTTCCGCTGCGGGAGCCGCTCTTTTTGCTGGTGCTGTCCACGATCATGCTGCCTTCGATTGTGACGCTGATTCCGACCTTCATCGTGTTTCGGACGTTGGGGTGGATCGATACTTTTCTGCCGTTGATCGTGCCGTTGTGGTTCGGCGGGGGCGCGTTCAACATCTTCCTGTTTCGCCAGTTCTTCATGACGATTCCGCTGGAGCTGGACGAGGCGGCGCGGATTGACGGAGCGAGTAATTTACGCATTTACTGGGGCGTGATTTTGCCGCTATCGAAGCCGGTGCTGGCAACGATCGCAGTGTTTGCGTTCATACACAATTGGAACGACTTCTTTGAGCCGCTGATCTATCTTCAGAGCCCCGAGAACTGGACAATGGCGATTGGATTGCGGGGCTTTCGGGGTCTCTATTCGACCGAGTGGAACCTGATGATGGCGGCTTCAACAGCGATGATCGCGCCGCTGCTCGTTCTGTTCTTTTTTGCGCAGCGGTACTTTGTGAGCGGCATTCAGATGAGTGGATTGGCGGGGAGATGACTGAAAAAAACGAGCTGGTCGTCGATACGGATATTCACCCGGCCGTGAATCCAGAGCAAGTGCGTACGCGGTTGCCTGAGCCGTGGCGGACTCGATATCGTGGAGGCAATCGAGGTCCCGGCAACCTGGGTTGGTGGAATCCGATGGGTGTGGAACGCGCGGACGTGAGTTTGGAGGACGGGCGCAGGATACATGGTGACCCGGAACTGCTCCTGGAGCGCTTTTTCGACAAATATGGGATTGACTACGGTGTGTTTCTGCCCGGCGGAATCCTGCACATGGCGCAGTCGCCGGAGCCGGACTTTGCGGCGGCGGTGATCAGCGCGGTGAATGATGTGTATGTGGAGGAGTGGCTATCGCATAGTCCCAGGTTTTTGAATTCGATCGGAGTGTACGCGCACGTGCCGGAGATGGCTGTCGCGGAGATTCACCGGCTGGGGGGGCATCCTCAGGTTGTGCAGGTTCAGTTGCCGAGCGGGGCGAGTACGCCGATGGGGCAGCGGCTATTCCATCCGATCTATGAGGCGGCGAGCGAGTACGGATTGGCGATAGCGATTCATCCGGGGACGGAGGGCGTTGGGCTGTCGGGTCCGCCGAATGCGGCGGGGTATCCGACGAGTTATTTTGAGTGGCATACGACGTTGGTGAACAGTTATATTGCGCATTTGGCGAGCATGTTGGCGGAGGGTGTGTTTACGAAGTTTCCCGATCTGAAGTTTGTGATGGTGGAGGGGGGGATTTCGTGGTTGCCGCCGATATTGTGGCGGTTGGACAAGAATTGGAAGGCGCTGCACTCGACTGTGCCCTGGTTGAATGAGCTGCCGAGCGAGGTTGCAGCGCGGCATATCCGGTTGACGACGCAGCCGCTGGAGGAGCCACCGGACGAGGGGCACTTTCACCAGATGCTGGAGATGTTTGCGGCAGAGCAGATGCTGATGTTTTCGAGTGATTTTCCGCACTGGGACGGTGACGCGCCGGATTTTGCAGTGCGGCAGTTCCCGGAAGGGCTGCGGTCGCGGATTATGGGCAGGACGGCCGCCGAGTTGTATGGATTGGACGGGTAGGGAGTAGGGGAAGAGGACGAGCCGCGCAGGGGCGCAAGTAACGAATTTCTGAATTGGGGGGCCGGGGCACGCGGTCCCCTTTTTTGATCTTCAGGGGTCTGGAGGAGGGGAATTGGGGGTGCGTTTCGCGTTGGTTTTCTGCGAAGCGCGGAGAAGGGCGATTGATCCGCGAAGGGGCGCGAAGAACGGTTGGGGTGCGCGTGGAACGTCCGTAAGGTCTTTGGGCGAAGTCGCGGCACTGGCGGCGAGTAAGGGATCCCACGAAGGACGGTGCAGTGTGGGGGGAAGGGCACTGGGGACAGGCCAGGGCCGCCCACCAAAGGCGGAGCGGCAGTGGTCGAATGGTGGGGGCGAGGGAATCTTGGGGAGGTGGAGTATGGGTAGAGGGGAAGGGTTGGGGCTGGGGTGGGCGCTGGCGGAGGCATGGCAAGCGTGTGGTGTGGTGGACATTGGAGCGGAGATACTACCAGTTGATCGCGAGGGAGCGTACTTGGTTCAGGACAAGATGGCGGCCGCATTGGAAAGAGAGTTTGGGGAGACGGTTGCGGGGTGGAAGGTGGGGGCGACGAGTGTGGGCGTTCAGCGGGCGGAGGGGTATGACGGGCCGATACCGGGGAGGATTTTTGGCGCGACAGTGTATAGGGACGGGGCGGTTGTGCCGCGAGGACGGCTTCAGCAGGCGTCGGTCGAGGCGGAAGTTGGGTTTCGTTTCGGCTCAGAACCGAAGGGGCGGGAGGGCGTGTTTTCTCCAGAGAACCTGGTTGGGTTTGTGGAGGCGATGCCGGCGTTAGATATTACGAGTACCCGCTTTGCAGCCGGGCGCCGTGTTGGATGGACGCCAAGGCAGAAAATGCTGGCGGGAATCGCGGACAATGGGAATGGAGGGCTGGTTGTGCTAGGCGAGGCTGCGGCGGACTGGCAGGGGTTGGACTTGGCGCAAATGTTGGCGGCGCTGCGGGTAAACGGCGGGGCGGCGGCGCCGCATTTGCTGGGAACGCGGCGGCGCGATCCCCTCGAGGCGCTGGCGTGGACATTGAACCACGTGTACGAGCGGGGCTTTGGAATCAGGGCCGGCGATGTGGTGTTGACTGGCTCGCTCACGGAACCCCAAGAATTTCATGCTGGGGACAGGGTGGAGTGCAGTATGCCCGGGTTGGGCAGTGTGCGCTGTCAAGTGAGTTTGGCGTAGATATCTCCGCTGTTCTGATCGAATTCCAGACTATCCAACAGCGCTGTCATCTGGTCGGGCGTGAGCCAAGTCGGCTCCTGCAGCTCTTGCGATTCGCCGGGACTCCAGTTGTATTGGTAGCGGCCCAGGGATTCGAGGCGGGCGATGCAGGCGATGGCCTGGTCGGCGACGGCCGGGATGTATTCAAACGAGATGAGGGGCAGGGGCTGGGAAAGGCCGTAAAGGACGTCGAGTTCGGCGCCTTCGACGTCGATTTTGCAGAGGTCTGGCAGGCCGAAGCGGGTGATGAGGTCGTCGAGCGTTGTTTGGGGCGCGGTGATGCCATCTTCCCAGGAGACGCGGGCGAAGGAGGGCGAGCGGGCGACCCGGTCTTTCCAGGCGGAGGCGGTGGTGGAGACGGTGGGGGTACGGCGGCTGATGTGAAGGGCGGCGGCGCCTTGCCGGCTGCCGAGGGCTGCCGGAATGAGGGTGAAGGATGCGTTGCGGCCGTAGAGCTTGCGAAGGAGGGCGGCGAAGACGGGTTGGGGCTCGACTGCTACGCAGGATGCGCCGAGGCGGAGGAAGACGCGGGCGCGGTTTCCAACGTGAGCGCCGACGTCGAATACGAGGGCGCCGGGCCGGATGAATTGGACATAGAAGCGGCGGTCGCGGCGGGCGCGGCCCGGCTTGCCGTAGTAGATGAAGATCGACCGGGCGAGGCCCCAGGCGGTCCAGAAGCTGGCGGCTGGCGTCATGGCGGAGTGGGGCAGGGAGGATCCCGTTGGGAGGGCTGGCTCGAACCTGCGCCTGGCGCGACAGGGTCGGGGTGCAGCTGTTGGAGGCGGGAGGTCCAGGAGGATAGGGAGAAGAGAAAGTCGTGGCGATGGGTCAGGACTTGTGTTTCTTCAAGCAGCTGTTCAGGCGTGCGCGGGGGTAGGTCGGTGGCGAAGAAGACGGTGGTGCTGCCGCGTCCGCGGCAGGTGTAAACGGTTGCGAAGAGGGCGCGGAGGGCGCCGGCCACGCTGTCGAATGCGGGATCGTTGTTGCCGAGATTCATGGCGAGGAGGCCGTGCGGAGGGATACGTTTGCGGCAGAGGGCGAGAAAGGCGGCTTCGGTCGCGTGTTCGGGCGAAACGCCGTGGTCGCAAAAGACGTCGAGCAGCATGAGATCGTAGGCGCCAGTGTCCTGTTGCAGAAAGGCGCGGACGTCGGCAATGGAGAGGGAGAGGCGGTCGTCGGGTTGGAAGCCGAAGAAGCGGGTGGCGGCGGTGACGACCGGGGCGGCGATTTCGACACAGGTGAGCCGGGCGTGAGTGAGGTGGTGGTGGAGCGTGGTGGCGAGGCAGCCGCCTCCGAGTCCGCTGAGGAAGATGGAGCGGGGTGAGGGAAGCCAGAGGAGGGAGAGGATCATCGCCTGCGTGTAGGAGCTTTGAAGACGGAGGGGCCGGCGCAGGTCCATAGCGCTCTGGATCCAGTCGGTGTTGGCGGTTTCGGCGTCCAGCATCCAGAGGACGAGGCGCTGGCCTTCGCGGGTGACGGCGACGTAGTAGCCCTGCCATTTTTCGGTGAAGAGGGTGGTTTCGCTGGTTTCGGCCCAGCGGCGCGCGTTGCGGATCAGGCGGGCTTCGTTGGCTTGCTGCCAGGGATCTGTGGCGTGGAGTCTGTCGGGGTTGGTAGGGTTCATTGGTTTCGGCTTTCGGGCTTCGTCTTATCATAATGACTGAAAGGGGAATTATCAAGGCCGGGGGAACGGCGGGGACGTGGGAATGTTCTGGATGATTTCATGCGAGCGGAAATGGGTGTTCATAGGGGACGTTTTCTATGGTGAATGGGAGGAATGATAGGGATGGCTGACATTGTGAGGCCGGATGGGCCTATTTTTTACTTTATTGGGGTGACGACGGGGCAGTCTTCGTCGAAGCGCGTTTTTCCGCTGTGGATGGAGGCGATGGGGCGCGAGGAGGTTTCGCTGGTGGGGATAGATATGGCGATTCATGACGCGCCTGAGCGGTACCGGCGGGTCGTGCGGGAGATAAAGGAGGCGCCGCTGGCGCTGGGGGCGCTGGTGACGACGCACAAGATCGATCTGCTGTCGGCGGCGCGGGACCTGTTTGACGAGCTGGGGCCGTATGCGAGGGCGACAGGAGAGGTCTCGAGCATTGCGAAGGATGGAGACAGGCTGGTGGGACGGGCGACTGATCCTGTCGCGGGCGGGTTGAGCCTGGATTCGATTCTGGGTGAGAGATACTTTGGACGGACGGGCGGCGATGCGCTGATGCTAGGGGCAGGCGGTTCGGCGGTTGCGTTGACGCTACATCTGATTGGGAAGGAAAGGGAGGCGGACAGACCGCGGCGGATAGTGGTGGTCAACCGGTCGGCGCCGCGGCTGGCGCGGTTGCGGGAGATGGTGGAGCGGGAGATGGAGGCGAAGAAAGAAGCAATTGAATTTGCGTATGTACAAAACAGTGAGCCGCGGCGCAACGATGAGGGATTGGGGGGGCTGGCGCCGGGGAGCGTGGTGGTCAATGCGACGGGGATGGGGAAGGATACACCAGGTTCGCCGTTGACGGAAGGCGCGGTGTTTCCGAGGGGCGCGGTGGTGTGGGAGCTGAATTATCGGGGGGAGCTGGATTTTATGCGGCAGGCTGAGGCGCAGGCGGCTGAGCGCGGGCTTACGGTGGCGGATGGGTGGGAGTATTTTGTGCATGGTTGGACGCAGGTGATTTCGCATGTGTTGCATGTGGAGATTGATAGGGAGATGTTTGGGCGGTTGTCTGACCTGGCGGAGGGGGTCAGGTAGGGGAGGAAAGGTTGGCGTGTGCAGCGAAGCGGGCGCGCGAGGGGGGTCGTACAGTGCGTTTGGGGGGAACGGGAAGTATGGCGAGTCCGATGAAGGGCGCCCGCGAGGGGCGCCCTAAGGGGAGGACTGTTGTTATCTGCGCCAGGGGAAGGCGAGGGTGGGTGTGTTGGTGTAGCGGTCGGTGGTGATGTGGAGTTGGGCCCCGGCGCCGGGGGCGAGGTTGACGTCGAATGTGTCGCTGGAGATGTCGACGGTTTGGTCGTTGCTTGCGATTGCGCCGAACTGGTGCTCGGCGTAAGCGCCGGCCTGGACTGTGACACGGCGGCCGGATGATTGGCTGGTGTTGACGAGTGTCAGGGTGACGGAGTCGTCGGTGAGCTTCTGGACAAGGGCGGCGACGTCGGGTGGGATGCCGGCGCGTCTCCGGTCGGGGTCGAAGTAGCGTAGGCGGGCGTGGAGCGGGCCGCCGGTGCGTCCTGTGGGCAGGCCGCCGAGCATGAGCTTGGTCAAGTTCTCCGTTACGGCGGGGTTGATGTGGTTCATGTCGTCGGAAAGGCGTGTGTCCGGAGTGGCAGTGTCGGCGCGCATCACTTCGAGGTTATGCCTGAGCCGGTCGAAGTCTGAGAGAAGCGCATGTTCGGGGAAGCCGGGGTTGTCGCCTTCGAGGAACTGGATCCAGGGGTCATCGGCGAGGAGGTCGCGGTGCGCCGCGTCCATGGACCAGTAGTAGACTTCAAGCGCGCCGGAGGTGAAGGGATGGGGCTGGAAGTCGTACCAGTCCTCCGCACCGAAGTAGTCGCCGTAGGCGTTGGGATACATGTTCTGTCCGTCGATTTCACGGGCGTTGGCGTTAATGTGGTCGATGACGCCGCGCCAGGTGTCGGCGTAGCGGCGGTCGCCTGTGAGGATCGTGGCGTTGCCGAAGCCGTGGATGGCGCGGGTGTGGAAGTAGGTGCGGTGCGCGAGCTCGCCGGTCTGGGGCACTGTGACTGTGAAGCCCCATCCGTAGACGCCGCCGTACCAGCGGCCGCCGCATGCGCTGCCGATGACACCGTCGAGGCCGACGTTGGTGGGGATGATGCCGCCGTTCTGGCGGGTGCGTTCGACCCATTGGTCGACGTAGTCGACGATCCAGTGGCGGTATTTTTCTTCGTGCGCGAGCATGAAGGCGTTGAGGGGCAGTATGGTGGCGGCCAAGTTGATGGGGTGGTCGCCGACGACGTCGTTGTAATCTTTGAAGTGGGCGATCATTTCGTCGTAGCTGCGTTCGCCGTGCCCAAGGCGGAAGCGCCCTTCGACTTCGATTGGGTCGCCGGCCCAGTCGAGGCCGGTGGCTTTGCGGAGCAGGGGACCGCGGCTGCCGTTGAACATGCTGCGGATCAGCTTGAGGTCAGGGTCGTAGTTCTTGGCAATTGGGTCTTCGTCCATGTAGAAGCCGGCGAAGCGGCGGCAGCGAAGCTGGAATTTGGGGTCGTCGGGGTCGGAGAGGCCCTGGAGGAAGAAGGCGGAGAAGCCTTCGCCGTTGTGGAACCAGTCGAACATGACTGGGAATTCTTTGAAGTACATGCCGTCGCGTGCCATGGGCACGTCGACGGTTTTTGCTTCTGTATACTGTTGGAGGTGGCCTTCCCAGCCGAGTTTGTAGAGGTCAAGGATGTCGTCGTCGGCGCCGAGGGCGTGGAGCATGGTCCAGTTGAGGATGTTCTCGGCGGCGTCGTCGGGGCCGTCGTCGCCGCCCCAGCGGGGCACGCAGAGGAGGTAGCCGCGGCTGTCGAAGTAGTGTTCGAAGAAGGCGCGGCATCCTTCGGCCTGTTCGCGGAGGAGTCTGCGTTGGAGCAGGGCCCAGTGGGGCGGGGGCATGGGGGTGGCAATGTTCAGTGTGGTGGTCATGTTGTGGTTCCCTTTGGCTGAAACTGGCTTCTGATTGACCTACGAAGGTCACGGAAAAGGGCAATGGTCCGCGAAGATCGAGAAGTGTCGCGAAGAGAGGCAAATGCAAGTGAACTCCGAAAGGGGTGGAGCTGGTGGTTCATGGGTTGGCGGGCTGGCGCGATTTTGCTTTCAGGAAGATGGCAACGGCGGCGAGGGCGGCGATGACGCCCTGGACTGAGACGGCGAAGCGGGGGTTGACGGTTTGGGCGAGTGTGCCGGTGACAAGCTCGCCGGGCAGGCCGATGCCCTGGCTCAGGGATACGGTGCTCATGGCGCGGCCGCGCATTTCGTTGCTGGAGGAGCTGAGCAGGATGACGTTGCGCATGGTGTAGAAGCCGGCCTGGCCTACGCCTGCCAGGAATTGAAGCAGCATGGCAAGTTGGAAAAACGGCGCGAGGGCAAAGAGGACCCAGGCGACGCATTGGAGCAGTGAACCGGCGGCGAAGATGTCGTGGAAGGAGAGGCGGCGGCGCAGGCGTTGGGTGAGAAAGAGGCCGACAAAGGATCCGAGGCTGAAGCTGCCGTTCAACATGCCGAGACCTATCGGACCGCGTTCAAAAACATCTCGGGCAAAGACGGGCATCAGGCTGAGGGCTGGGAATAGGAGAACGTTGATGAGCGCGGAGACGGCGACGACGGTGAGCAGGCTGGGGTTGCCGCGCAGATAGGCGATGCCGCCTGTGATTGAGTTCCAGACGCCGCCGTCGGCGACCGGTGTTGTTTGGGGCATCTGGACGCGGCCGAGCCAGACGAGGAGGAGGATGTTGAGGCTGGTCAGGGCGATGAGGGCGTTGATGCCGGCGGCGGTCCCGTAGAAGCTAAGGAGCCAGCCGGCAAGGTAGGCGCCGGCGCCGAGCAGAATGCTGTGGGCGAGGGCTTCGAGAAGCATGGCGTCGGGGGTGAGGCGGCTGCCGAGGAGGTCGGGCACGAGCGCGGCGCGGGCGGGCGCGTCGACCGTCCAGGCGGCTCCGATGATGAAGGCGGCGGCGGTGATTTGCCAAGCGCTGAGTTTTCCGTTTTGGAAGAGGAGGAGGAGCGAAAGACAGGCGGCGAAGATCACGAGCTGGCTCAGGATGAGGGTGGTTCGTCTTCCTATGCGGTCGCCGATGAAGCCGGCGAAGCCGCCGAAGACGAGCTGGGCGGCGCGACGCCAGAAGGTGAGCAGGGTCACCGCGAGCGCGGAGTCGGTCATATCGAGGACGACGACGCCGGCCACGACGACCCAGATTGAGTAGGTTTGCCACCAGAGCACGCTGCTGAGCAGCAGGTGACGGTAGGTTGGCTGCGCTAGCGGGGCAAGCAGGCCGACGCTGTCTTCCTCGGAGTGCGTCAGTCTGCGGCTCCGTTGGCGGCCCAGAGCGCGCCCTGCCGCATCATCTTCTGGACGGCTGGCCGCGTGAATGTATCGGAGGTGTGGCCGAGAGTGGTGTAGAAGACGCGTCCTTGTCCGTAGGGCTTTACCCAGGCCATGGGTTGCGGTCTATCTGCCCACTGCGCGCTTGCCAGGATGTGGATGGCGGGATCCCAGGCGGTGATGTAGATTTCGTCGTCGACTTCGAAGTCGTCGATGCCCTGCATGACGGCGTGGGAGCCGTCGTCGACGTTGACGGTGAAGGTGAGGCCGGGCGGGTGCCAGTTGGCGTGGCCGCCGAGGAGGTCTGCGGCTCTGCCGCCGATCCACCAGCCGGTGCCGTGGACGCCAACGAGGCCTTTGCCTGATGAGACGAAGTTGACGAGACCGTCTTCCTGTTCGGTGGAAAGTTCGGAGTGGTAGGTGACGGAGCCGTCGTCGCGGCGCTGTGAACGGGTGAATCCGGTGCCGAGGACGCAGACGTCGTGGCTGGCGAGGGAGGGGGAGGCAAAGATGTCCTTGTCGTCGGTCACGGTTACGTTGATTGCGGGGTCGTCACCGAGGAAGCCGGCGATGACTTCGGCGCTGGAGGCGAAGCCGTGATTGGCGCCGGAGAGGATGAGGACGTTGGTCATGGTTAGGCCTTTCTGGTGGTGATCTTGGTGGGCGAAGGTAGGGTTAGGGGAATGATAGCACAGGGGTTGGGGAGGGGGAAACGGCTGGGGAGGCAGGAGGTGGGGCGCTGGGGGGTGGGGACGGGTTGCGGGAGGAATGGTGCGCTTGCTTTTATGGGGGAGTGGGGGCAAGATGCTGAAGGAGAGTCTGGACGAAGTTAGCGAAAGGTGAGAGAGGGGGTGGCGAGATGGCGACTGAGGTGATGCAGGGCGTGTATCCGATATTGGTGACGCCGTTTGATGAGGATTCAAGGATCGATGAGGAGAGTCTGCGGCGGTTGATTGATTTCAATCTGGAAGCGGGCGTTCATGGGTTAGGCGTTGCGATGGGGAGCGAAGTATATAAGCTCACTGAGGCGGAACGGGCGCGCATGACCCGCGTTGTTGTGGACCAGGTCGGCGGGCGCGTTCCGGTTGTAATCAATACGGGGGCGAACGGGACAGATCTGGCGGTGCATTACAGCCTCATGGCGCAGGAGAACGGGGCAGATGCGCTGATGGTGCTGCCGCCGTCTTTTTTCCCGGCTGGCGCGGAGGAGGCTGCGGCGTATTATCGGGCCATTTCGGACGCTGTGCCACTGCCGATATTCATTCAGGATGTGGTGGCGTCGCCGATCTCGGCGGGCCTGGCGAAGCGGCTGGCAGAGGAATGCGAGTGGGTACAGTACATCAAAGTGGAGAGCTTTCCGGTTGTGGCGAAGGTGGCCGCGATGGTTGCGGAAGCCGGGGATGCGCTGACGGTTTTCGGAGGCGCGGGCGGCGGATACTTTATTGAGGAGATGCGACGCGGGTCGGTTGGGACGATGCCCTTTTGCACGCAGCCTGAGGCGTTTGTAAATATTTGGAACCGGGTGCAGTCGGGTGACGAGGCGGGCGCGCGGGAGACATTCTACAGGTATCTGGCTCCGGTGGCGCGGCTGACGGCACAGGGAGCGGGTCTATTTCACGGAGTGCATAAGGAAATTCTCGTGCATCGGGGCGTGATACGGACTGCGATGGTGCGGGCGCCGGCGCCTTCGCTGGATCCGGTAACGAGGAAGGAGTTGGAGGCGCTGCTGGAAGAGATGTATCCGTAGAACTGCGGAGGAACTACGGGGAAACTGCGGTTGATCCACGGAGGGACACGGAGGGACACGGAGAAGGGCAGAGAACGGCCGAGGAACTGCGGGGAAACTGTGGTGGTTAGTGGTCCAGAGGCTGCGGATGGGAGCGGGAGTGTTTTAACGAGAGGGATTTCATGGAAGGAGGGTGAAGGACTGATGAAGATTGTCGATATTGAGGTGGTTCCTTTTCGGGTCGTGCGGGAGCAGTTTCATCAGGGGCGGTTCAATTTTCCGCGGGAGGCGACGCAGACGCTGACAAAGGTGGTGACGGACGAGGGGGCTGAGGGGTATTACTTTGGGGGGCACGGGCATGGCGACGCGGATGGGTTGACGCCGGAGGACCGGGCACAGATGGAGGGGCGGCTGAAGAGTATGGTGGTGGGTGAGGACCCGTATGACAGGGAGCGGTTCTGGCACTGGATGTGGGTGGCGAATGTACCGGAGCATCTGCTAAGCGCGCTGGACTGCGCGTTGTGGGATCTGCAGGCAAGGGCGATGGGCGTGCCGCTGTACAAGCTGCTGGGCGGGTGCCGTGACAAGGTAAAGGCATACGCGAGCACGTTTCCGAATATGGGGAGTGTGGAGGAGTATGCGGCTCATGCCGCGGCGTGCAAGGAGGAGGGGTATATGCACTATAAGATTCACCCGTACTATTTCTGGAACCCGGTGACGAAGGAAGCAGTCCCGGGCAGGCCTTCGCATATTGAAAAGGACATTGAGGTGTGCCGGGCGGTGCGGGCCGCGGTGGGCGAAGATATGGTGCTGAGCTTTGATCCGTGGGGCACGTATCGGACGTATGAGGAGGCCTACAAGGTGGGGCGCGTGCTGGAGGAGTTGGGATACTACTGGTATGAGCACCCGATGAATGAGTACCGGGTTCAGCCGTATATCAAGCTGTGCCGGGAGCTGGACATACCGATTCTGTCGCCAGAGATTGCGGCGGGTAGTCTGTATACGCGGGCGGACTGGATTTTGCGGGGCGCGTCGGACATGACACGGATAGATGTGCTTCGCGGAGGCATCACGGGCGTACGCAAGATGGTGGCGGTTGCCGAGGCGTTTGGCGTCCGGTGCGAGATTCACATGAGCGGGTTTGCGAATCTGCAGATTCTGGGGTCTACCAGTGAGGATACATGCGAGTACTATGAGCGGGGATTGCTGGCTCCAGGAATTGATTGCAATACGGCGCCGCCTTATCTGGAGGACATTGGGGACAGGATGAACAGTGAAGGGTATGTTCATTTGCCGCAGGAGCCGGGGATGGGCTATCGCATAAACTGGGACTATATCGAGGATAATCTGGTGTAGGGGAACTGCGGGGGAACAGCGGGGGAATGAGAGGTTGACGGAGCAGATTGGGGAGCGCTTAGAAGGCTACGCCGAGCTTGACGTTTTCTTCGGGTGAAGTGGCGATTTTGGGGTATGCGTGGAGCAGGTCGTTGAAGGGGATGACGGGCTGGACGACGGGTTCTGATTTGAGGCTGCCGTCGCAGAGGAGGCGCCAGACGACTGAGAAAAGGCGGTTTTCGTCCCAGTTGGGGTATTCGGGGTTGGGTTCGCTGCAGGCGCGGGAGAAGACGATGGTGGGGCGGTTGAAGTGGGCTTCAGCGCCCAGGTCGAGTCCGGCGGGGTAACTGCCGGGCCAGGCGCCGGCGACGACTGTGCCGAGGTAGGCGACGCCGCGCAGGGCAGCCTGGAGGGCGGAGTAGTGGCCGCTGTAATCGACGCAGACATCGGCCCCGCGTTTGGCGGTGGCGAGCTTGACTTGGAGGCCGGCATCGCAGGCGGCGGGGTCGAGGACGAGGTCGGCTCCGCACTCCTCGGCGACATCGCGGCGGAGGGGGATGGGGTCGACGGCGATGACGGGATGCGCGCCGGCGAGTTTGGCGAGCTGGACGACGAAGAGGCCGATGGCGCCCATTCCGAAGACGGCGACAGCGTCGCCGATGCGGATGTGGCCGTCGCGGACGGCGCCAAGGGCGAAGTCGGCGGGGTCGAGACAGACAGCGGCCTGCCAAGGTACGCCGGCGGGGAGTTTGCGGGCGCGCGCGGCGGGCCAGACGTGTTCCTGGCGGAAGGAGCCGTGGGCGAAGACGGTCTCTCCAAGGTCAAAGTCGTGTACGTCCGAGCCTTTTTCGACAACTTCACCGACACACATATTGCCGAGGCCGTTGGGGTAGGTGACCATCTGGCTTTCGTGGGTGAAGATGTGGAGGTCGCCGTCGTAGTTGCCGCGATGGCCGGCGTAGCCCTGGAACATGGCCATTTCGGAGCCGTGTTTGGCGGCGCCGAAGCGGCTGCGGACGCGTATCTGGTCGGGCGCGAGGGGCGGGCTCTGGTAGTCGCGGAAGGCGACCTGCTCGCGGGCGGGGGCGATGAGTTCGGTGGGCATGGAGTTCCTCCTGGGAGGGCGGGCGATAAGAAATGGTGTATAGGGACAGCTGCCATTGACGCTGATGGTAGGCGTTTGGTGAGAGGCTGCTCTCGGTCAGGGCTTCAGCGGCAACGGTCGTACGGGTTCTGGCGCCGAATCCGCTGGGCAGTTGTACCGAGGCTTCATCAGGCAGGTTGGCGAATCCGGCATTTGAATGGACTGAATTGTACCCCTTTTCGAGGAAGCGGGGCAATTGTGTTGCTACGATCCTCTGTGCTATTCTTTCTCCGCCGAAACAGGACAATTGAACAATAGGGTGGGAGACAACTATGCCTCTCTGGTTAGCGCGCAGAGACGTGGAAGGTCTGTTGGACATGCCGGCGGCAATCGAGGCGGTGGCGGAGGCGTATCGTCTGGACTATCTGGGGGAGGCGGAGCTTCCTGTCCGCACGAACATACCGGTTACTCGGCATGAAGGCAGCCTGATGTCGATGCCTGCCTATCTGGGCGGGGAGATGGATGCGCTGGGCGCGAAGCTGATCTCCTTCTACGGAACGAATCCATCTATGCGCGGGCTGCCTGCGGTGCAAGGGAATGTAATGCTTTTTGACGGCAGGAACGGGGCGCTGCTGGCGCTGATGGATGCCGGGTTTCTGACGGCTATGCGCACGGGCGCGTCAGGCGGAGTGGCGGCCCGCTATCTGGCGAGAGAGGATGCACGGACGTTGACGATCTTTGGGAGCGGCGCAGCGGCGCCGTACCAGGTGGAGGCGGCTGTATGCGAGCGGGAAATTGAAGAGATCTTCGTGTTGTCCCGTAAACCTGCGCATGCTGAGGCTATGGCCGCCAACTTGGCGCGCGACTTGGAAATCGAGGCCAGCGCTACCGACGATATCGAGATGGCGGTGGGGGCGGCTGACATACTGGTTACAGTTACGAGCGCGCATGAGCCGCTCTTCGAGGGTGGTCTGCTGCGGGCCGGCGTTCATATTACGGGGATTGGTTCGCATCTTCCTTACGCGAGCGAGGTTGACGCGGAGACGCTGAAGCGGGCCAAGGTTGTCGTTGATCAGGTGGACGCTTGCCTGGCCGAGGCTGGCGACCTTATCCGTCCGATCAGAGATAGTCTGTACAGCGCAGAGCGGATACATGCGGCGATGGGCGCGATTATCGCCGGGGACCGACCCGGCAGACAGAGCGAGGAAGAGATCACCTTCTTCAAGTCGGTTGGTCTGGCGGCGCAAGACGTGGCGGTTGCCAAGGTTGTCTATGAGAGAGCGGTAGAGCAGGGTGTTGGCCTCAGGTTGGACGGGTGACAGGACCAATGGCAGATTCAACAACGAAGGCAGAATTTGAGATAACCGATTTTAAGGTAGGCGATCCACTACATGCGCGGTGGGCGGTCGAACAGTGGAACGACGGAACCGGCGGCGAGATTCCGATTACTGAGAGATTCCTGCGATACAATTTGACGGCTGACGCCGAAATTGAAAAGGCTGGGCGGCTGGCGATGGTGGACGGCCGCGCGGTTGGCTTTGTTTTGTACAGCGCGTACCCGGGGGCGCCGGCTGAGATTCATACGGATGTGGCGGGCTGGATCGAGGCGATCGCGGTGGCGCGGGCGTACCAGGGGCAGGAGATTGGGCGGTCGCTGCTGGGGTGGGCTGAGGAGAGGCTGGCGGCGGGAAAGTCGGGCGGCCGCGTTGTGGCAGGTGGTGGACTGCGGCCGTTGGTACCGGGGCCAGTTGCCGATTCGGCGGGGGAGGCGTTCTTTCTGGCTTGCGGGTACGGATATGCGGAGCAGCCGTACGCTTGGGATACGGCGCGTTCGCTTGGCAGTTACAGGCCGCCAGCGCTGCGCGAGGTGGCGGCGGCGGCGCGGCCAGGGGCCCCGGGACAGGAGACGGAGCTGGCGGATTTCCTGGCGAGGGAGTTTCCGGGGCGGTGGCGGTGGCAGGCGGAGAGGTTTCTGGAGGCGGGAGGCCGGATTTCGGACTATATGTTGCTGTGGACAACGGAGGGCGTGCAGGGAGCGTGCCGCTTGACGTTTGAGGACTCCGTCAGTCCGGTGGAGCGCTTTTTTCCGTACGGGCTGCCGCGTCCTTGGGGGCAACTGGGATCGATCGGGGTCAGCGCGCATCTGCGGGGGCAGGGGATGGGGCTGTACCTGCTGGACGCGGGTTTGAGACGGTTGCACGACAGCGGCGTAAACGGGTGTGTCATCGACTGGACGACGATTGTTGACTTCTACGGCAAGTGCGGGTTCGCTCCGTATCGGAAGTGGGCCCTGTTGGAGAAGCGAATTGGGGGTTAGAGAAACTGGGGGGAGGCGAGAGGGATACGGTGTGAGAGGGCATGTCTTACGGGGCAGGGTGTACGCGCACGCATGTAGGGAGGGCGGCGAGGCGATGCGAGTCGTGGGGTTGATGAGCGGGACGTCGGCTGACGGAATCGACGCGGTTGCGGCGGAGATCAGAAGTACAGAGGACGGGCTGGGGATGCGGCAGCTTGCATTTGAGCGTGTTGCGTGGTCGGCTGAGGAGAAGGGGGCGATTGAGAGATTGATCGCGGGCTGCGGTGATACGCGGAGCTTGAGCCGGGCGGGGTTTCTGCTTGGGGCGCGTTTTGCCGAGGCGGCGTTGCGCGTAGTCAAACGCAGTGGACTGGGGCTGGAGTCGTTCGTTCTGATTGGATCACACGGGCAGACGGTGTGGCACGAGGTGGAGGAGGACGGCGCGGTTCAGTCAACGCTGCAGATTGGAGAAGCGGCGGTGATAGCGGAGCGGACGGGGATCACGACGGTGGCTGATTTTCGTGTAGCCGACGTGGCTGCGGGCGGGCAGGGCGCGCCGCTCATTCCGGTATTTGACCAGTATTTTCTGCGGCCGGCGGCGGGTTCGGAAGGTTGCCGGGCGGTGCAGAATATCGGGGGGATTGGCAATGTCACGTTTTTGGCTGGCGGGGAATCGGATGGGACGACGCTGGCATTCGATACGGGGCCGGGCAATGCGCTGATCGATTGGGCGGCGGCGCACGCAACAAACGGGGCGATGCAGTTCGACGAGGACGGGCGTTTGGCAGCTCGGGGCCGACGTGAGGATACTTTGGTCGAGCGCTGGCTGGCCCATCCCTTTTATCAACAGCGGCCGCCGAAGTCGACCGGGCGGGAGTTGTTCAGCGGCGGCCTGGCGGCGAAGTATCGGCAGGAGGCGGCGGAGGCCGGGCTGTCGGCTGCGGATTTTGCGACGACGGTGACTGAACTGACCGCGGCTTCAATTGCAGAGAGCTATCGCAGGTTTGCGCCGAAGCCGGTGGCGGAGGTGGTCGTGTGCGGGGGCGGGGCGCGCAACCCGTTTCTCCTCGCGCGGATCGGGGCCCAGTTGAAGAGGCGGTGCGGCGCTAACGTACCGATCGCGCGGTATGGGGAGGTAGAGGGCGTGCCTGGTGACGAGGAGTCGAAGGAGGCGCTGGGGTTTGCGTTGCTGGCGTGGTTGACGATGCGGGGAGAGAGCGGAAACGTGCCGGCGTGCACGGGCGCCAAGGGGGCGCGTGTGTTGGGGAAGATTTCGCCGGGTCGGAATTTCCGGGCGCTGGTAGGGAGACTGCAGGTGAATGAGGATTGTGGATAAGAGTTTGCGGGTGGCGGGAGGAGTGTAATCGTGGGGCAGGTTTGCGTTGTATGGTTCGTGGAAGGGCGGTCATCCGGGGTTGGGCTACATCATGGAGATGGGGTCGATATCGATGCGCCAGCCGAAGGGGATGTCGATGCCGTGGAGAAAGGCGGAGGGGTTGGCGGTGCGGATGATGATTTGCCAGCGGTAGTAGCTGCGAATGCGGGCGTAAGGCGCCGGGGCAGGGCCCATTAGGTCGACGCCGTCGCCCCAGATGCCCAGCTGTTCGGCTCTTTGTTGCAGGTTCTGAATCATGCGGGCGGCCTGGTCGTGGACGTTTCTCAGGTTTTTGTGCCAGTAAATTAGGCGGGCAAGCCTGCTGACAGGCGGGTACTGCTGTTCGCGTCTGAAGGCCATTTCCCTCTGATAGAAAGCGTGATAGTCGTGTTCGGCTGCGGCCTGGAGGGCGTAGTGTTGGGGCGTGTAGCTCTGGAAGATGACGCGTCCCCCTCTGCGGCTGCGGCCGGCACGGCCTGCGACCTGGGTCAGGAGCTGGAAGGTACGCTCGGGGCCGCGGAAGTCGGGAAGATAAAGGCCGACATCGGCGGCGACTACGCCGACAAGCGTCACCAGAGGCAGGTCGAGGCCTTTGGCGATCATCTGCGTGCCGACGAGGACATCGGCCTCGTGTCCGGCAAAGCGTTCGAGGATCTGTTCGTGGCTGCCTTTGCGGCCGGTGGTGTCTCTGTCCCAGCGGAGGAGACGGGCGCGGGGGGCGATCTGGCTGACGAGTTCTTCGATGCGCTGGGTGCCGGCGCCGAAGAAGCGGATGCGGCGGCTGAGGCAGTCGGGGCAGCTTTCGGGGATGGGTGTGCGGGCGTTACAGCGGTGGCAGATGAGCTGGGCAGCGCGTTCGTGGTAGGTGAGGGGCGCATCGCAACGTGGACATTCGGCGACGTAGCCGCAGTCTCGGCACATGACGAAGGAGTGTGTGCCGCGACGGTTGAGGAAGAGGATGGCCTGTTCGCCGGCGTCGAGGACGGCGTGGAGCTCTGATTGGAGGCTGCGGCTGAAGATGCTGCGATTGCCGGCGCGAAGCTCCTGGCGCATGTCGACGATTTCGACAGGAGGAAGGGCAGCGTACGGGGCGGCCGCAGGAGTATCGCCCGGTTCGGGGACGGGTTCCCGGTCCAAGTCGGCGTGGCCCATGACGCGGTCGGGCATTTCCAGCAGGCGCAGACGACCTTGTTGGGCGGCGTGGTACGCGTCCAGGGAGGGGGTGGCTGTTCCGAAGATCAAGGCGCTGCCGGTGGCGTCCGCTAGCTGGGTTGCGACGGTGCGGGCGTCGTAGAAGAGAGTAAAGCTGCCCCATTCATCGGTGTCCTGTTTGTAGGTGGACTCGTGTTCTTCGTCGACAACGATTAGGCCGAGGCGGGGCAGGGGGGCGAAGAGGGCGCTGCGTGCGCCGACGATGATGTCGATTTTTCCGTCGCGCGCTCTGCGCCAGACGTCGTAGCGCTGGCTGTTGTTGAGGCCGGAGTGGATGACGGAGACGCGGTCGGGGAAGCGGCCGGCGAAGCGGGCGACGGTTTGGGGTGTGAGGGCGATTTCGGGCACGAGGACGATGGCCTGGCGGTTCCGAGCGAGGGTTTCAGCGATGGCGCGCAGGTAGATTTCGGTTTTACCGCTGCCGGTTGCGCCGTGCAGGAGGAATTGGCTGCTTCGTATCGTTAAGTGGTCAGCAGGTTGTTCCTTGGGGCGGCCATGGCGTTCAGATTGCTGGGCGCGGCGCTTGAAACAGGTTTCGCGGATTCTGTCCCAGACCTGCTGTTGCTGGTTGGTCAGGTCCGGCGGTTGCGTGCTGGGATAGATTCGGCCGCCCAACGGGTCGCGGTAGCGCACTTTTTGCTCGAGCCGGATAAGGCCGGCCTTTTGCAGGTTGCGAAGTTTGTCGAGATCAGTGTCGACCTGCGCGTAGAGATCGGTTTTCCAGAGAGGGGCGCGGGCCTGGGCAAGGGTTTGCAGCACGGGCCCGTAGGCGGATGCGCCGCGTAGCTTGAGGATGGCTTCCTCGGTGGCCGCGAGAGACTGGGCCAGGACCACCTTCTGGTTGCGTTCATGGACCAGTCCCTTCTTCTGCAGGGCGGTGATGGGGCTCCTGGATGAAAGATTGAGGGTTGTTCTCAGGTCGTTGACGGAGAGTGTGTGGGAGGGCGCGTTCAGTAGGGCGGTGAGGACTTGGGTCTGCCTGGTGGAGCGACCCAGAGTGAAGAGGCATTCGCGGATGGAGGCGGGGTCGATCAGCAGTTCGATCTGTTCTTCCCGCTTCAGGCGGACTTTCGGCGGGTCGCCGCTCTTGCTGAGCAGGCCCGGAGTGAGAAAGAGCTTGGCGGCTTCGGAGACTGGGGCAACGTAGTAGTCGGCGATCCAGAAGGCCAGGTTGATCTGTTCCGGAGACATGACCGGTTGGGGGCGCGCCAGCCGGGAGACCGCCTTGGTTTCAACCGGAGATGATTCTGCCGGGCCGACGACGACGCCCTGGACTTCCTGCGAGCCGAATGGGGCCCAGATCAGGTGGCCGGTCCGGACGGAATCTCTTAGCTGGGGGGGAAGGTGATAGTGGAAGGTCTGATGGCGGGCAGCGCCGCCGGTACGCTGATGGATGGACTGGGGGTCGGGGAGGTCTGCGCGCGCGTCAGGCCGGTCCTCGCTCGTTGAGCCTGGCAGAGCATCTGGAGGAGAGGGCGGTTCCTGGTGGCGGAACGAGCGCCGGATTGGAAGGAAGACAATCAGTTCTATGAGAGGTTTTCGTTCAGGCACCGTGTTATCCGTCAGGGCACCGGCTCATATGTTCGAGGCCGCTGGCGGAATTCTAGCGCAGAATCGCCTTGGCTGGCAAAGGATGGAAACAGTCTCTGAAGGATAGGATGGCGGGATGGCGCGAGCCTGCTTTTCTGAGAAGTAGGTTGAAGCGGGATTGGCGTGAGGGCGGTCTACCATCGGCGACGGCGTTGGAAGGTAAAGAGCCGAGTGAAGCGGAAGATCAGCGCGTAGACATAGACTTGCCAGATGCCGATGGGAAGGGCAATGGCGGCTGGAAGAAATGCTGTGACTGGATGGGCGGTGATGGAGGCGTCCAGGCTGTTGAAGAGGCTGGCGAGGAGCGCGTAGGAGACGAGGCCGAGGAGGATGCCCATCAGCGGCTGGATGGTTGAGCGGACGATATACTGGCGATCGAATTCTTCGTGCACTCTCATGCGTTCAAAGAGGAATGAGATTGTGCCCAGACAGCCGCCGATTCCGCCGGCTGAAACAGTCCAGAGGATGGCGGTATAGTGGGACGTGTTCCAACCCGTGTTTGCAGAGACCCAGCTGATCGTTTCGTTTACGCGGAGAGGATACAGATAGAGGAGGGCCGCGAGGCCGCCGAGCCCTGAAAGCCAAAGGATGAGCAGGAGGAAGGTTCTCAGGGCGATGCCGCGGGAACGGCTGCGGCTAAACCTGGCGCGATCGATGATCTGTTTGGCCTGTTCGATATTGTACTGGGCTCTTTCGATGCGGTAGGGCTGGCCGGCAATGATTTCCCTCGCTTCTCGCAACAGAGCCAGGGCATGGCCGGTGTTTTCGCGCCGCGTTTCCCGAACGTGGTCGATTGCCTGGTACAGGCTGATGATTTCCTCCTCGATCATTTGGACATTGGTCGGGGGTGAATCGGAGCCGACCTGGACCTGGCTCCAGTCGAGTTGGGGAGCAACCGTCACCGGTGTATCAAGAAGGGATTGCGAATGCGGAGGATGTTGTGACCTTTGAAGCGGGAAACTTTGGGTCTGAGAGTCGGACAGAGGCGCGGGATCCTGTTGCGATTCAGGGTAGCGAGTTTCGTCGAAAGCAGGCTGGCTCTGTTCAATGGGGGCGGGAGTCAGTCCAGGGTTTTGCGGGGTGTCCTGTTGTGGGGAGGGTGGCGAGTGTCCTTGGTCATCTGCGCGCTGGCCGGCAGGTTGGGCAGGCGGTGGGGAGTGATCGGGGGCATCAGGTGGGGCGAGATGGTCCTGGGATCCGACGGCGGTTGGCGCCTCGTCCGGGCTTGGGGCGGGGACGGCATCAGGAGAGTGATTCCCTGTGTGCGCGGGGGCGCCGGGCTGCGTGAGGTGATCCTCATCTGGAGCGGGGGAGCCGGGGGCAGGTTCGCGGCCTGCGGCCAGCTGTTCGAGCAGGTATTCGGCCCGTTGTCGCAGGGCGGCCAGTTGAGCCGCCGATTCTTCCAGCATGTGCAGGGAAGGGAGCTCGTCTTGCTGTCGGTCTTTAGGAGCAGGAGCCGCCTGATAGTGTTCGGACGGATGGGCGTTTTCGGCCGAATGTCGGGAGGCGTTATCTGAATTGTTTTTCAAATTTCGCTACAGTTCATTCTGCATGGCTAAATGCCCGACGGCTACACGTGAGCGACGGAGGGGAGGTCGATCCAACGTGTTCAGACGGTTGTATATCACTATATCATACGGCTTTGATGGGGGAAAAAGGATTCCGTGGGGGGGACAGGGCAATCGCATCTAATTTTGTAGGCCGATTCCGTTGAAATCATGGCTAGAACAAAGCGCGAATAAGTGGAAATCGGCTTCAGGTTGCTGGATCGCGAGCAGAAGTTGCCGCGGCACCGGCCGTCAGGCGTCGAAATCATTTGGA
>JAJDZJ010000230.1 GCA_022824685.1 Caldilineaceae bacterium | reverse complement strand
ATTTCGACGCCTGACGGCCGGTGCCGCGGCAACTTCTGCTCGCGATCCAGCAACCTGAAGCCGATTTCCACTTATTCGCGCTTTGTTCTAGCCATGATTTCAACGGAATCGGCCTACAAAATTAGATGCGATTGCCCTGGTTTCCGCCACTCGTATAGTTTCCATTCATGAAGTACAATAAATCTGTACAAATTCTGCATCCATTTCAAATGTCTGCACACCCAAATTAAAACCAACTCGTCCCAAAGGATTTTCAATGGTCTGGCAACAATCTCAAGTCAAAGTCGGTGTCTATGTGGATGCCGCAAACATCTACCGCAATGGCGGTTCTCGTATGCAGTATGATGTCCTGCGCGAATTTGCATGCCGAGACATGGGCGAACCCGTCCGATTGAACGCCTATGTTACCCACGACGCAGAACGCGCCCAGTGGGACTTCGACTACCGCATCGGCGCCTATCGTTTTCACTCCGCATTGCGGGATTTGGGCTACAAGGTTATCATTAAGAATGTTCGCTGGTACGATGATGAAGCTGGCAACCGCTACGCCAAAGCCAACTCCGATCTGGACTTGGCTGTGGATGCGCTGCTCCAGTCTGAAAACCTCGACAGAGTTCTCATCGCTACCGGTGACGGAGATTTCGTCCAGGTCGTGCGCGCGCTCCAGAACAAGGGCTGTCGCGTGGAAGTGGTCGCCTTCGACAATGTCTCCGGCAGCCTGCGTCAGGAGGTGGACCTCTTCATGTCCGGCTACCTGATCCCCAATCTCCTGCCCGTCCCCGACGGCGTCGCCAACTGGGGACAGCCCGACTCTACCGTGCGCGGCTGGTGCTACTACTACAACGAGGACAAGGGATTCGGCTATATGCGCTTCCTCACCAAGGTGTCACCGCACCTCTGGCTGGTCGACAAACGCAAGAGCCCCGACTCCCCCTACGAGAGCGCCTTCTTCCACTTCTCGATGATGCAGGATGATTCAGTAAAGGACTATCTCCCCAGCCGCGATCACATCTTTGAATTCCGCCTCATTCCCTCGGAACGGGACCAGAAAGAACTCACCGCAACCAACATTCGTATCGTCAGCTCGTTGTAACGCCGCCTGCCCGTTCCAGCGAACTGCGCCCGCCTACCGGCCGCGCCCCCACGCCGGCGCCCCCTTTCCCAATAGGAGACTGAACCTGATGCCCGCCGCAATCTCTGCCCAACAACCGCTCGCCGTTGAAGCCGGGGCCAAAGTCCTCATGTCCGGAGGCAACGCCATCGATGCCGCCGTCACCGCTGCCCTGGTGCAGGCCGTCGTGAGCCCGCAAATGTGCGGCATCGGCGGCTATGCCGTGATCAATCTGCGCATGGCGGGCCAGTCCGGCTCGATCGGTATTGACGCCCCCGCGCTCGCCGGCGCGCTCGTGAAGGATGATATGTGGGTGGATAAGCTGATCCGTCCCAATCCCGGCGGCTGGGGATTTTTCCTCGAGAACAACGTCAATGAGGCCGGTTATACCTCAGTCTGCACGCCGGGCGCCGTAAAAATGTTCGCCGCCCTTCTCGATCGCTGGGGCGCCATCGACTTCGGTCAGGCCGCGGAACCTGCTATCCGCGTCGCCACCGACGGCTTTACTGTCACCGATTCCCTTGCTGTCGGCTGGAAGCGCTCCAACCAGTACTGGGAGGGGATGAGCCTGCGCGACTACATCAACAGCAACCCGGAGTCCCGCCGCATCTACCTGCGCGACGACGGCCAACCATATGACACCGGCGAAACCCTGCGCAACCCCGACTATGCCGCCTCACTGCGCCACATCGTCCAGCACGGCTGCGAAGACTTCTACAACGGCCAGCTCATGGAGCGCATGGCCTCCGACCTCGCCGCCAACGGCAGCTTCGTCACCCGCCAGGACTTCGAAAACTACGCCCTGCGCGAGGACGCCTCCCTGTCAGGCAGCTACCGCGGCCACACTGTCACCAGCTCAACCCCGCCCCACGGCGGCGCAACCCTCATCGCCATCCTAAACATCCTCGAAGGCTACGACCTCGCCGCCATGGGCCACAACTCGGCCGACTACATCTACACCGTCGGCCTCGCCATGAAGGCCGCCTTCGCCGACCGCAACCCGCACATGGCCGACACCGACTTCGAGGACGTGCCCCTCGACTGGATGATGTCCGCGGATCGGGCCGCCTACTGGCGCGAACGCATCGACAGCGGCCAGCCCATCGAGCCCGCTCCCCCCCAACCGGAGACCCCGCACACCACCCATCTCTCCGTTATCGACGACCAGGGCAACTGCGTCTCCCTCACCCATTCTCTCGGCTCTTCATCCGGCGTAATCACCCCGAGCCTCGGCTTCATGTACAACAACTCGATGGTCAACTTCAACCCTCTGCCCGGCCATCCAAACTCGATCGCGCCCGGCAAGGGCCGCACCACCGGCATGACCCCGACCATCGTCTACGGTAAAGAGTCGTCCGACGGCGCGTCCCGGCCGCTCATCGTCCTGGGAGCCCCCGGCGCCACCCGCATCATCACTTCCGTCCTCCAGGTTATCCTCAACGTCATTGACTTCGGCATGGACATCGAGAAAGCCGTCCACGCCCCCCGTTTCGACTGCCAGCTCGATGCCATCACCTGCCAGCGCCGCATCCCCATCTGGGTTCTCGACGAAGTCAACAAGCGCCATCCCGCCCTCCACATCCCCTATAGCCACGGCGGCCTCGCCCTCGTCCACGCCCTCCACATCGACCCCGAAACCGGCGCGCTCAGCGGCGCCGCCGACACCGGCCACGAAGGCATGGCCATGGTCGTATGATCTGATCGCTGGCTGCGGCGCTGGCGAGGCGAAAGGAGTAAGACCCTATGCCATATGCCAAGTACACGCCTGAGAAAGTGGCTGCAAAAGGGGATACGATCTATCGCCAACGGCTGCAGAGAATAGTTGAGCCAGAGTACGATGGCAGCTTCCTGGTCATTGACATCGAAACCGGCACTTATGAAATCGACGCTGACGATGTCCAGGCCGCGAAGCGCCTGCTTGCCAGCCATCCCGATGCTGTCATCTACGGTCTGCGCAACGGCTCTCCGACAGCCTATCGCATCGGAGGACGATTCTCAGTGGATCAGCAATGATAAACGGGATAGTTACTGATTGGTGAGAAACCGTCATTGATTTGGACGTTGTTGGATGCAACCAGAAGGCAATAAGGGGCTACGCGGTCATTGAATCGGGGTTCAGAGGCCATCCGACATTGCCGGCGGTGAAGCAGCCGCTGCTCCTCTCAAATGGCTGAGAATGTTGTTCACCTAATCCGTCGAGTGGCAACCTCCTTGCCGTGCGGACGGCTCCATGAGCAGGCCGGGCAAGCCGGAGTGGCGATCATTCAATCTCCGGCGACCAGCGGCAGGACGCGAATTGTTGCTCGAAATGTCGCCGCAGGAATTCTGAAGTGAAACTCTATACCATCGGCTTCACCCGCAAGAGCGCCGAGACCTTTTTCACACAGCTCAAGCAATCAGGCGTTCGCACGCTCATCGACATCCGCCTCAACAACCGCTCGCAGCTCTCCGGCTTTGCCAAGCGGAACGACCTGAAGTACTTCCTGCGTGAAATCGGCAAGATTGACTACCTCTATCTCCCCCAACTCGCGCCCACGCAGGACATTCGTGATGCCTTCAAAAAGGAGAAGGGAACTTGGGATGCCTATGAGCGTTCATTTCGCAACCTCATGATTTCCCGCAAGATCGAAGAAGAGTTCCGGCCGGAATTCTTCGAAAACGCCTGTCTCTTGTGCAGCGAGCACGAACCCCACCACTGTCACCGCCGTCTCGTCGCCGAATACCTCCGCGAAAAGTGGGACGGGATCAATATCGAGATCGAGCATCTCCTACCACAGGATCCTGTCTGAAACGCCGAGCCCTCACCGGTCCGGCTCAAACACGGTCCCGTCTAACACCATCTGCAATCCCGCCGACACCGCGTCCAGCCGCCTGATCTCCTCCTCCGGCAGTTCCAACCCCACCGCGCCCGCCGTGTCCTCAATGTGGGCCGGCACATCCGCCCCCGAAATGATACATGTCACCTCCGGCCGCGACAGAATCCACGCCTGTGAAACCTGGCCCGGCGTCGCCCCGACCCGCTCCGCCACCGCGATCACCTCGGCCACCACCTTCGCGGCCCGGTCCCGAATCGCGTCCTGGTACGCGTGCCGCCGCCGGCCGCCCCACAGAGTATTCGATTCCGGCATCCTGTCCGGCGCATAGGTTCCACTCAACAGCCCCACCGCCAGCGGACTGTACACCATCACCCCCATTCCCAACTCCGCCACCATCGGGAACATCTCCCGCTCCAGATCCCGGTTGAGCAGATTGTAGGGATTCTGCACCGTGATCGCCGGCGCCGCGTTCAACCGCTCCTGCACACGCAGCGCCTGCACGATCTGCCACGCCTGATGATTGCAGATGCCTACATAGCGCACCTTGCCCTGCTGCACCAGACTGTCCAGCGCATGAAACGTCTCCTCTACCGGCGTCGTTTCATCCAGCCCATGAATCAGATAGACATCGATCCGGTCCGTATCCAGCCGCCGCAGCGAACGCTCCGCCTCGCGCAGAATGTGGTAACGGGACAGGCCGCTGTCATTGGGGCCGTCCCCAATCTCCCCGCGCACCTTCGACGTAATCACCACCTCGTCCCGCCGCCCTCGCAACGCCTTCCCCAGCAGCATCTCCGACGTTCCCCGCACCGCCCGGTCGTCCATCAGACCATAGATGTTCGCGCAGTCGAACAGATTCACGCCCTGGTCCAGCGCAGCGGCAACCAGTTCGCGCGCCTCGCCTTCGTCGCCCTGTCCCCGCAGTCCTAGCCCCAACGCGACGCGCGAAACCTTCACGCCCGCCCTGCCAAAATTCACGTATTGCATCCCTCTCTCCCCATTCTACGAAGCCTGTTCAGTGTAAGAATTCACTCTCGATACAATGCGGCAGAGGGAGCCATAACCAAGTAACCCCCGCGCATTCCAGCGCAGTATAAGGCTTTGCCAGCCAAGATTCAACTGTCCCGTGGGAAGAATCATCCACCCCCTTCACGCCCATCCAAATCGCCACCCAAGGGCCCTGAGAATTTTGACAGAGCCGGTTCATCCGCTACAATGTCGGCTTGTGCTTTCTTCCGTGCCTTCCCCCCGAACTGGCCGCAACACAAGGGCCCGATCACATAGTCCGACAGAGAATCTTCCTCCCAAGAGTTGACATCAGTAAAATCTCATCTTCCATTTCAAGGAGACAAGAAGAATGGCAAACAAAGTAAGCCGACGTCAGTTTCTCCGCTTGGCAGGTGGCGCAGCCGGCGCGATGGCCCTGGCTGCATGCGCCGCGCCCGCAGCGCCCGCCAGCAGCGGAGACGAAGCCATGTCCCAGGAAAAAATCGTCATCCGCTACGCCGGACTTGACGGTATGGGCGCCCGCGTCGAAGCATTTATGCTGCCGTGGGTTGAGGAAAACGGCTACGAACTCGAACGCGGCGCATTCGGCCAGCAGGAGCTGACCGACAAAATCATGCAGTCGGTCGCCACCGATACCTACCTGGCCGACATCTTCCAGTTCCCCAGCAACGCACGCGCCGATGTCATCAACGCCGGCGCTTTGCAGGAGATCCCGACCGAGGTCCTCGAGGCCATCGACTTTGACGACGTCCTGCCCGGCATCGTCAACACTTTGTCGTGGGAAGGCAAAATCTACGCCCTGCCCTACGACGGCGACATTCACTACTACTCCTTCCGCAAAGACCTTTTCGCCAACGAGGACATCAACAGCCGCTTCAAGGACAGCTTCGGCTACGATCTCTCGCCCGACACAGGCGCCGTGACCTGGGATCAGTGGCGCAACATCTGTGAATTCTTCACCGGCTGGGATTGGAACGAGAACGGCGAGGAAGACGACTTCGGCGCAGCCTGCATGACCAAGCGCGGCGATACCCTCTGGTGGGGCTTCAACTCCCGCGCCACTGCCTACGCCAAGCATCCCGATGACGATGCCTACTTCATCGACCTCGACACAGGCGAAGCCCGTCTCAACAACCCCGGCTTCGTCCGCGCCCTCACCGAATGGGTCGAAGAAATGCAGAACTGGGCGCCTCCCGGCGGCACCAACTTCACATACGGTGATTCCCTCAACGCCATGAATGGCGGCCGCGTCGCCCAGACCTACAACTGGGACGCCGTCACCAGCGCAACCTCGCCCGAAACCTCCGTTATCCAGGGCCTGCAGGGCTACAACATCCTGCCCGGCTCACACGAGGTCTTTAACTCCAAATCGGGCGAATGGGACTACTTCGACATTCCCAGCCACGCCCCTTTCCACGCCTTCGGCGGCTGGGTCATCGCCGTCTCTGCCCAGGTGGACGACCTGGCCTACGACGCCGTCTGGGGCTTCGTCACCCATCTGACCAAACCGGAAAGCGGCCTTGCCTTCGTCACCGACCTCACCGGCGCCAGCCCCTACCGCTTCAGCCAGATGGACGCGGTCGAAGAGTTTGCCACCGGCCCGCTGCAGCTGGGCGAGGAAGTGGCCATGGACTATCTGAACGCCGCCCGCGAGACCCTCGACCATCCCAACGCCGTTACCGACCAGGCCTTCGGCGGCTGGGTGCAGTATCGCGACGCGCTCGAACTTGGCGTCTCCAAGGCGCTGGCCAACGAGCTTCCGCCCCAGGATGCCCTGGACGAAGTCGCGGTTGCCTTCAACGAGATCAGCGAACGAATGGGCGGCCTCCAGCATCAGGCCGAACTGTACGCCCGCACGCTGGGCAAGTAACCGCATCCAATATAGCCAGTCGTCAGTGACCGGTCGCCTAGAGCCAACACCGGTCACTGGCCTCTGGCCGTCAAAATCTTCGCCTCTCCCTCCCCTGCCAGGCAGACGGGAGAGGTCGCGCAGCGCTCAGCGGAACCATGGCAACTGAACCCCGAATCTACCCCTCCAAACGATTCCGCTTCGAAATCAAGGACAACCTCTGGAAGTGGATCTTCCTGTTGCCCGCCGTTGCCATCATCCTGATCCTCCTGGCTGTCCCCGTCGTCTGGACGCTCTACGCCGCCTTCACAGACCTGCACCTATACCGTATCGGGGACTTCGAAACCGAATTCGTCGGGCTCGCCAACTTCCAAAAGCTGATGAGCAACCGCTCCTTCTGGCGCACCGCCCGCAATACCGTCGTCTTCATGCTCGGCGTTGTGCCCGCCCAGCTCATCATCGGCCTGACCGTCGCCCTGGCCCTGAACAACATCACACGCGGCCAGAAACTCTTTCGAACCTGGTTCCTGATGCCTCTGATGGTCAGCCCGGTCGTCGTCTCCTTTATCGTCGGCCGCATGTTGTTCCAGGAAGACATCGGACCCATCAACGACATCCTGCGAAATCTCGGCTTTGAAGGCGTCCCCTGGCTGACAAGCCCCACGTGGGCGATGGTCGCGCTCATGGCCATCGACGTCTGGCAGTGGAGCTCCTTCATGATCCTGATGCTGCTGGCCGCGCTCCAAGGCGTGCCGCCAGACCTGCACGAGGCCGCCCGCGTTGACGGCGCCAATCAACTGCAATCCTTCTGGCGCATCACCGTCCCCCTAATCATGCCGATCACGATGACCGCCCTCCTGATCCGTATTATCGATGCCTTCAAGGTCGTGGAAATTATCATGGTGCTGACCGGCGGAGGGCCGGGGCAGGCCACCGAATCGGTGACACTTGCCATCTATCGCACCGGGGTCAAAGGCGGCGACCTGGCCTTCGGCAGCAGCCAGGCCTACTTCCTTTTGATCGTGCTGATGATCTTCGGTGGCGCCTACCTGGTACTCACGAGAAGAGCGATGGGGAAGGACTGATGGGACTCAACGCGCAAAAGCGACTTCGCTCAACCATTTCCTACACCATTCTGCTCTTCTGGTCGTTTATCCTCCTTTTCCCAATGTATTGGGTCGCAATCACCTCATTCAAGAACGCCATCGACATGTCGATAAAGGCAACCTACCTCCCCTTTATCGACTTTCAACCCGGACTGCATGCCTGGCGCTATCTCTTCGTAGACCGGCTCACCTGGTTCCTCGACCCCTTTATGAACAGCGTGATCGTCGCCTTCGTCTCGTCAACCATCGCCCTCGTCATCGGCTCCAGCGCCGGATATGCCCTGGCCCGCTTCGACTACGGCGGCCGCAATAACTCAATCGTCCTCGGCTTCATGTCCCAGCGCATGTTTCCCGGCGCCCTCTTCATCCTCGCCTTCCTCGTCATGTTTCGCGAGCTGGGCCTCCTCGACACACGCCTCTCTCTGATCATCGTCTACAGCAGCGGCGCCATCCCCTTCATCGTCTGGGTGATGCGTGACTTCTTCGAAGGACTGCCTGTCGAAATCGAAGAGAGCGCCATGATCGACGGCGCCAACCGCCTCGGCGTCCTCTTCCGCATCGCCATGCCCCTGGCCGCGCCCGGCCTCGTGGCTGTCTTTGTCCTCTCTCTCATCGGCGCCTGGAACGAATACCTCGTCGCCCTCACGCTCACCTTCCGTGAAGCCATCACCATCCCGCTCTTCATGACCATGCAGGTCAGCCAGACCGGCTACACCGAATGGTGGAACATGAGCGCCATCTCGCTCGTCAGCGTCATCCCCGTCGTTGCGGCCGGCATGGCCCTGGAGAAATACATAACCGGCGGCCTGACCTTCGGCGCCCTCAAAGGCTGACGCAGCTCCGCCACGCCGGCTGCCGGCCGGATCACCCCGACTCCTCGCCTTTGCGGCGCCGCCCCACCCAGAGACGCACAAGCCAGATCAGCGCAGCCAGCGGAATCAGAAAGACAAGCAGCAGCGGCGTCAAGTACAGCACAGCCCAGATCAGCGCGGTCAGCAGCCCCTGCAGCGTTGACACCAGCGCCCGCAACGCGCCCCGCGCCGGCCCGCTTGCGCTCCACGGCTCCTCCACGATCGGCCGGAACACACTGTCCGGGATCAACTCCACCCAGATCGTCGAATAGTCGATCTGATTGTCCAACAGATTTTTGCGTCCCTGCAGCAACTCGATCTCTTCCCGGATCTGCGTCAAGCTGCGGTGGACCGCCAGTATGTCTTCTACCTTGGCATTGGGCCTCTCACGCACCTCCGTCAAAAGCGCCAGCAACTCGGTCTCGGTCGCACGCAGGTTTCGCAGCCGCGCGTCCAGATCACTGTACTGGTCCGTTACATCCTGCCGGTTTACATGCAGAAAGTTCACATCCCGGGCCAGCGCCTCTTCCAGGCTGTCAGACGGCACCCGCAGTGTGAGAGAGCCGTGCATCACCTCCGACTCGTCGTATCCCCCTTTGGACAGGTCCATGTCGGCCATGTAACCCCCCAGATCCGACAAGACCTCCTGAACACCCGCCAGCGCCGCCTCCGCATCCGCCACGATCAGCGAGAGATTCGCATTGGCGATAACCTGCCGGGGCCACGCCTCGCCGTCTGCCGCCGCCTGCTCTGTTTCCCCTTCCTCATACGCAAATGCCGCCGCGCTCTCCGAGACAAAGTTGTCAGATTCCATCGGCTCCGCTCGGGCAGCGCAGGCCCCACACATCCACACGACGATCATCAACCATAACGGTGCGGTAAATCGAATTCGCCCCATGGTTCACCCTCCTGTCATCACATCATCCGACAATGAGCCTGAACCATAAGACGATTTGACCTGTCGAAAAGTTCCCCAGGATACCTGCGAGTGACGCCCGCTGGCTGTTTCTCACCCCCCAAACTTGTCCGCCGCCACCCCGCGTACGCCCGCATCCGCCACAAACAGCCCGCCCGCATGGGGCTGTTCCGCCTTCTCCGCGTCGCTCAGCCGGAACGAAGCGCTGGTGATGTAGAGCTGGTCCAGATTGCTCCCGCCAAAAGCGCACGCCGTAATGCTTGCTGTCGGCAGCACGATCTCGGCCAGTACCTCAGCCGAATTCGGATTCCAGCGCCGCACGCGACTCGCGCCGTAGTGCGCCACCCACAGCATCCCTTCCTCGTCGATCGTGAAGCCGTCGGCAAAGCCCATCTCTTCAGGGATGCTGATGATCACCCTCCCGTTGCTGATACCGCCCGTCTCAACGTCGTAATCGTAGGCTCGTATAGCGAAGTCGAGCGAGTCCGTGTAATACATCGTCTTTGCGTCCAGGCTCCAGATGATGCCGTTCGAGATTGCGATGTCCTCGATCATCCTGTGAACGCTCAGATCGGTGTCCATGCGGTAGACGCTGCCCTGGTCCGACTGGTCTTCATACGCCATCGTACCGGCCCAAAAACGCCCGTCCGGGCCGCACTTGCCGTCATTGAAGCGGTTCCCCGGCAGGTGGGACTCCGGATCGACCAGCATCTCCAGCCCCCCGCTCTCCGGGTCAAACGCGGCAAAACCGTCCCGCAGCGCCAGCATCAGCCCGCCGGATGCCCGCTGCACCACCGTCCCCACGTGCTGCCCCAGATCCCATTCCCGGTTACTTCCCGTTCCCGGGTCGTAGGCGTATAGCTTGCTCGACATGATATCCACCCACCACAGCACGTTGTCGTCTGCGTCCCAAATCGGTCCTTCGCCTACCAGCGCGTGGGCGTCAATCAGAAGTTCAGCGTCAATCGACATAGAATGCCTCCTTTGGGTAACTTGCCCTCTCTACTGCTGGAAATCCGTACCGGCCGCGCCGCCATCCACCGCGGCCCATTGACCATCGACCAACCCTCTCACGCCACCACGCCAATCTACCCTGCCGTCACTCTCCTCCCTCTTAATCGTGCTTCCCAAGTGTCCCTCGCGTCCATGCGCCTCTTTCCCAACCTGACCGTCAGTCCGAAAAGCGCGGCAGCACCTCTTGTATGAACAACTCCGTTCCCGCCGTATCCGGAAAATCGGCAATTCGGATCTGGAACAGGGAGACACCTGCATCGATATACCCTTGCAGCTGCGCCGCGACCTGGTCCGGCGTGCCCACCAGCCCGCCTCCTCTCTGCGCGTATGGTGTCGCCTCCATCTGCTGCCGGGCGACAGCCTCCTCTTGATGCACCGCGATCGGCGGCAGCGAGATCGTCTTGCGAATCTCGTCAAAATCGCGCCCCACCGCCTCGCAGTGCGCGCGCAATACGCCCAGCTTGCGCGCATACATCTCCGGGCTCCCGCCCGGCAGATTCCACCAGTCGGCGTGCTTGGCCACCACCCGCAACGTCAGCTGCTCCCCGCCCCCGCCGATCATCACCGGCGGCAACGGATTCGGCTGCGGATGGCAGTACGCGTTGACGACGCGATAGTGGCGGCCCTCGTAGCTGGCGGGTGACTCCGTCCACATGAGTTTGACGATCTCGACCGTCTCCTCCAACTGGCGAATCCGTGCAGCCGGGCGCGGAAACCCCCAATTGTATGCCGCGTACTCCTCTTCCAGCCAGCCCGCCCCAATCCCGAATACATACCGCCCGCCCGTCAACCACTGCAGCGACGCCGCCATCTTTGCCGTCAACGCCGGGTTGCGATAGGACTGGCACAGGACGAGACTGCCCCAGTCGTAGTTCGGGTAGCGGGCCGCAAAATAAGCCAGCGTCGTCACAACCTCGGTGGCTGGCGTCTCTCTCGCCACAAACATCGCCCACGGATGTACGTGATCGTCAACCCAAACCGATGTCAAGTGACCGTCCATCAGCTGAAGATGGGTATGCATCTGAGCCAAAAAAGTGTCGGCATCGCTGCCGTCCGCAGGGAAAGACGGCGCGTGCCAGCCGAAGTCTACTGAGGGCATTTTTTTAGGCTCCTTCTGTCGAGTCGGCTCCCCGCCCGCCGATCACCCATCCAAAGGAGATCAGCCCGACGGCAACGGGCCACCACTTGCGAACCGCTGCTTGCCGCCGAGCGGGAACACCGACTGGTTGTTGGTTTACCGGTTACGCTGGAGAAATCTGACGATGCAAGTATAGCCGCCCCTGACACCCGTCGCAACTCATCTGCCACCGGGCCTTCTGCCGTTACTGCTGGCCCGCCCCTGCCTCCATCCCAGGGCAATCGCATCTAAATCTGTAGGCCGATTCAGTTGAAATTGTGGCCAGAAGAAAGCGAGAATAAGTGGAAATCACCCTGCGCTTACTGAATATCGACGGGAAGACGCCGCGGATCAGGCCCTCAGTCGGCGAG
>JAJDZJ010000185.1 GCA_022824685.1 Caldilineaceae bacterium | reverse complement strand
GACCGAGGCACTGTTCATGCCCCGCATGATGTCCAGGTTGTCGCCCGTCCACATCGTCCGGTTTGACCAATTGGGTTCAGCCATGCCAACCAGTTTAGCCGATCTTCACTGAACTGTCAAGCCCTTAACTGCCAATTGCCTTCGTGTTTGCCGGCGTTTTGCCTGGCTTGGCAATTTGGCACATTTACAGCTTCTTGACGGGTCGAAAGCGAGGTCAGCAGGTCCTATGTCTGGTTGCTGCGGCATTGTTCGCAGGCGCGCTGGTCTTCCCAACCCTTATCGAACATTTTGACAAGAGGTCGATTCTGCAGTTCGGGTTAAGGCCTGTCGTGTTTCTTGAGATTCCCTGGCTCAAGTACCCACTCAGTGTATTCCTATATCTGGCCCTTGAAATGGGAATTCTGTTGCCCTTGCTGTTGGGGGCTTGGATTCGACCATCGGCCCTCTCTAGACCGCTCCGTTTCTGGATCTTTCTTTCCGCGGGTCTGCTGATTCCTTTTGTTGCGCGTTCCCCTTTATACAATGATGTTGCCATGCGCGGGGTAATGCCTGCCCAGATGGCAGCTGTTGTCGCTGGGACTCCAGTCTTGTTTATCTTGGAGCGGCATAGACGAGGCCTGGTCTTTTCCCTGGTTGTATTTCAACTCGTCATTTCTTCGTTGTCTGGAGTGGCTGATTTCCACTATCGACATACCAGGGAGCTCGCGGTCGTTCCTCAAACGTCACGTTGGATTGCCAGAAACGTACCTCCCAAGGCCTTGGTCTTTTTCGAGCAGGATTCAGCGCCAGATAGTGGTCGTGCCAGGCTCACGGAGGTGACCCACAGTCAAAGGATGGCTTACTCACGTGATCCAACGTTGCATGATTTCCTTTATTCAGCCGCTCCCCCTAGCGCCTGGCGCTGTTTGCCGGACGTCAACCTGCTTGACGCGGACTCCGTTTGTGAGATAGCGGCCAAGATCCATGGAGACCGGCCGGTTTTTGTAAAGTACCTTGACCCGAAACCAGGGCTTGTAGACCCAAGGTTTCTTCCCGAATATCAGACAGAAGAGGGTTCAGTTTTCTCGTTGTCGTGTCCATCAAGAGAGAATGCCGAGAACGAAGCGCATTCTCATCGGTTGACATCGTGCGAGGATAGCCCGTGGGCGATATTCGGGAGTTTGGAGCCCCTGACAGTAAAATACAATGGAGGAATCTCCCTTCAAAATTTGGCCGCTTTTTCAGATGGGGGCGGCGGCGCGGTGTTGACCTGGGAGACTGACCCAAGGAATGAAAAGGTCTATGCGGTCTCATTCCGCTTGTACAGCAAGAGCGATGAAAGAGTGTTCCAGCAGGATGCTATACTGTGGAATCAGTTTACGGGCAACACAAGCAGTAGAGGGCATCCAAGGCAGTTTCGTGCCCTGGCGCTATTCGACTACATAAACGCCGCTCCATTCCTGATGTACAATCAAACGATTCCTCTTGATTTCCCGGACGAACTTCCGCCGGGAGAATATGAGTTGCGCCTCATTGTGTACGACGCGGAAACGCTGCAAGAAGCCGTTGAACTAGGTACCTGGAAGTCAGAGATTGTTCTGGTCCGGCTACAGTATTCTCCTTGAACCGTTGGGGACGCGATATAGGCAATTTCGCTCCTTCTCGTCGATTGCTAGGCCGCAACTAAGGTCTGATGAGGCTGCTGCGTCCTCCTGGTGAGAGTGAATCAGAGAGACGAACAGTAAGGGCAGACATTTCGATGCGTGTCTTGTGCGGGAAAACCGAAAAAAGAGAGCGTCGGTCCAAATATAGATTCTGAAGAGACGAATCTACCAGAGGAGCGATCATAACAACGACTGTAAAGCCGGCAGTGCAGAGAGCATTGGGCTGAGTAGATGACCTTGACCATCGAAGGTCTTGTCTGTGGCTCAAACAGGGCGCCAGGCTGCGCACGTTGTGATCAATCTCAATCATTCCCAAGGGTTTCACGCCACGTTGACCTTCGGACCCTTCCTGGCACGAGGATGGAAGTCCAGTCTTGAGTCAGTTCCCCTCAATCTCCCAAGACGATAGGTGTCTGGTTTCGAAAGCTCTTGAGGCCACATTGGGCCGTAGCAGCAGTGCGCGCCTCACCGCGATCGGCCGACGCCTTAGTGCGACTCTTCAGACTGGGGACTCAATCCATTAGAAAATGCAGACGCAACAAAGGCTTCATTCTTCGAGAGCCCTGTATCTGATTCTTGTCATTGTCATGCTGGCTGGATTGGCGCTGCGAACCTGGAATGTCAGGTTTGACGGCGGGTTGAACTCCCATCCGGACGAGAGGAGCACGACCTGCTTTTACGCGCCTACGGTTGGCTGGCCTGCGACTACAGAGGAGTTTCTCGATCCCAAGCGCAGTCCTCTGAATCCTTTGTGGGACCGGCATAATGACCGGCGCCGGTCCTTTACTTACGGCCACTTTCCTCTTTACATGGGGATTCTGACGGGGGTGGCGCTGAACGCTCTGGCCAGACCTGCCGCACTGCTGCCCTTGCCAGAAAGAATCGTGTCAATGATGGAGCGGGCGGATACTGCCTGCGAGGGCGTGGCAGCGGCGGGCAGACTTATGATGGCTCTGCTAGATACGCTCACAATCTTTCTGCTGTTCCTGTTGGGAAGAAGGATCTATGGGACAGCCGGGGGACTGCTGGCTGCGGTGCTCTATTCGTTCACGGCCCAGGCAGTTCAGCTCAGCCACTTCTTTGCCATGGATCCGGCCAGCACGACGTTTGTCGTGTTGGCTGTGTACGGGGGCGTGCTGATGGTCCAGGATGGATCCTGGCGGGGCGTCCTTCTCGCGGGAGTCGGCGCGGGCCTGGCGATTTCGTCCAAGTTCAGCGCGCTTCCGATTTTGGCGGTCCCGTTCACGGCGGCGCTGATCCTGGAGTTGAGGATAGAGGACGAGGACCGGTTGATTCGCAGGGGGCGGGGCGCCGGTAGACTTATTCTGTCATTGTTCGTCTCCTATGCGGCTGCTGCAGTCGTTTTCTTAATCACCAGCCCATACGCGGCGCTTGACTGGGTGAATTTCATTCAGGCAACGCTGGTTGAACAAGGGCGGATGGTCCGCGGGGTCGCTGATCTTCCCTTTACGCGGCAGTATCGAAACACTGTTCCCTACGTCTATTTCATTCAACAGCAGGTTGTCTGGGGCATGGGGCTGCCGCTGGGTCTTGTCGCGCTGGCAGGGAGCGCATGGGGGCTGGTCAAGTTGGTTGTTATGCGATCCAGGGCGGGCGAGGTCATTGTGTGGGCCTGGGTTGTGCCCTATTTCGGCCTAACTGGGGCGTTTCTGGCGAAGTTTAACCGCTATATGAGTCCGGTCCTGCCGTTTGCCGTGCTGTTTGCAGCGGGGCTGATCGTGTGGCTGGCGCATTTGAGAGCTAGCCCCAGGTTGGAGCTGACTTCAAGGATGGCTGCCGGGCTGCTGGCCTTCTTCGCAGTCGGCGGCGGTCTGTTCTGGTCCCTGGCGTTTACAAATGGCGTTTATCGTAGCGAGCACACGTGGGTGACGGCAAGCCGCTGGGTGTATGCCAATGCGCCGTCCGGCTCGTTGATCCTGTGGGAATCCTGGGACGACGCGCTTCCCAAGCACATTCCCGGCGAACCGGGGATGGACATGGGAAGCCATGGATTGCGGAACATTGACTGGTCGCCCTATGAGGAGGACACGGCGGAAAAGTACGAGATCTTGCGGGACAGACTGCAGGAGGCGGATTATGTAATCTACAGCTCCAAGCGCATCTACGAGAGCGTGGACGAGCTTCCAGCGCGCTACCCAATGACCATCCTCTACTATGATCTGATGTTCGGCGAGCAGCTGGGCTTTGCGCACGCGGCCGACTTTACAACGCCGCCGCGGCTGTTTGGCTTGACCTTCCCGGACCAGGGCGCCGATGAGAGTTGGAGCTTGTATGACCACCCTCGCGTTTCGATCTTTGCCAAAGAGAGGGAGTTGAGCGACGAGGAGTTCGACAGCCTGTTGGGCGGGACGTGGGTTGGCGCGGCGCACTGGGATCGGGGAGACGACCCGCCGCTGGCCCCGCTTCTCAATGCGATCGGCTTGGGCAGCAGGCCGGAAAGCCAGGACCGGGGATTGATCAATGTCTTACTGGCTTTGGTCCAGGGTCAGGAGATGCAAGCCGGCGGGGCAGGGGAAGAGACGGAGGTTCCGGATGGTACAGGACCTTCTCTGCTATTGGAGACGCGGTTGACCGAGTTGCCTGTGGTGGATAACTACCGGTGGAATACAGTCGCCAGCGCTGATCCCCGGCTTGCTGTGGCCTGGTGGTGGTTCGTGGCGGTGATGCTTGGCTGGATTGCGTGGCCACTTGCTTTCTTACTGTTCCGGGGTATGCGGGACAGAGGCTATTTGCTGTCCAAGACGGTTGGCTGGCTCATCTGCGGCTGGCTGCTGTGGATGTTGGCCAGTCTGGAAGTTGGGCAGAACTCGGTGCGCAACGCATGGTTGGTATTCGGCCTGGTCGGTGTCATCGGCGCGGGCGTTCTGGTATTTGTTTGGCGAGATGTCTTCGCTTTTGCGCGGCGCAACTGGGGCATTCTTCTTGTAGGAGAGGCGTTGTTTGCCGGCGCTTTTTTGGCCTTTGTTCTGATTCGGCGGGCCAATCCTGACATCTGGCAACCGTGGTTCGGGGGCGAGAAGTTCATGGAGTTTGCGTTCCTGAACGGAATCCTGCGCAGTCCCTACTTTCCGCCGGTGGACCCCCATTTCGCGGGCGGCTACATCAACTACTATTACTATGGTATCTACCTGGTTGCCTATTTGATCAAGCTGACGGGCGTGTATGCAGAGGTGGCCTTCAATCTGGCCATTCCACTGCTGTTCGCTCTGACGGTTTTAAATTCGTTTGCGGTGGCCTACTCGGTCGTCGGATCAGGTCGCGTGTGGCAGGGGGCAGGAAGGCCGAGGGGGCGGGATGAAGCCGGGCGAGGGGATGCGGACCTGACGGGCGAGGGGGCCATCACGAGTCAGGCACTGGGCTTCGATGCGGCGCAGGTCGCGGCGTTTGGCGGCCAGGACGGGGGCGACCACGGTTCCCGCATGGAGGCTGAGGGCATACCAGATCCGATCATCAGCGTCGAACAGCCGGTCGACACCGATCCTGGGATGGAAGCATTTGGTTACGGCGTGGAGGAGGTTGCCCCGTCACAGGTCGGAGCCGAAGAAGGGAGCGTCTTGGGGAACGAGGCACAGTCAGAGGAGCAAAAACAGCTGGTCACTGGCGATGACCCGTGGCACTGGGGCCTGGGCTCGGCGCTGCTGGCGCCCTTGTTTGTGGTAGTTTTTGGGAACCTGGCGGGCTTCGCACAGTTGGTGAATTCGTTGGGCAGTATTGGAAAGAGCGGATTCAGTAGCGGCGTTCCCGGCATTGACAAGGCGGTACAGGCAGCAAGTGGACTGTGGCGTGTGGTCACTTTTGAACGGGCACTTCCTGGATACGACTTCTGGGCGCCAAGCCGGGTCATCCCGCACACAATAAACGAGTTTCCCTACTGGAGCTTTACCTATGCGGATCTGCATCCGCACATGATCGGCATTCCGTTCTCCATCTTCTTTGTGGCGATGACGCTGGCTCTTCTTAAGAGCTACCGCCTGGACTGGCGCCGTGAGTGGGCGTATGGGGCAACGCTCGTTGCTGGTCTGGCATTTGCACTTGGCGTTTTGGCGGCAATTAATCTATGGGACCTACCGACCTATTTCGGACTGGGGGTTCTGGCGCTTGCCGTCACGATGTATCGCAGACGAGGGCGGTTACAGATTGCTTCCGTCGTCGGGATCAGTATTCTCATGGCGGTCGGGGCGTATGCGCTTTTTCTGCCCTTTTTCCGCAGCTACACGAATGTTGCCGCGAGCGGAATCGGATTGGTCCGGGCTCCCGATGAGCTAGGGAGATGGAGCCAGATTTGGGGCTTCTTTGCGTTTGTTCTGTTTACGTGGCTTATGGTGGGGCAGGGCGAGAGGCGCAGGTTGCGATTTATCCGGGTACATCGCTTGCTGGTTCAGCGGCCGACGCTGGTTTATTTCACGAAGGTAGTCCTGGTTCCCGCTCTGTTTCTCGCGGCCTTGCTGTTGCTTTGGTTCACGAACCAGACTATTCTGGCGTTGTGCCTGCCGGCGCTTGGTATCGCTTTCTCTTTCCTATGGCGACGCGGGGGAGCGACGAGCAGCGCGATACTTTGCGCCGCTCTGCTGACTGTAACGGGCCTTGCTCTGCTGGCCGGGACGCAGGTGGTCTATCTGAAGGACCATCTCAATGGCGGCGATGCATACAGGATGAACACGTTGTTCAAGTTCTACAGCCAGGTATGGGTGCTGTGGGGTTTGGCGGCGGCCATCGTCGCGCCCAGGATCTTAACCCGCATTGACAGGGCTTCTGCGTCAGGGAAACGAGAAGGCGGGAGGGAGGTGCGGGCAGAGGAGGCGGGCGGGGGGCTTTCGTTTGGCCAATCGATCGCGGCGATGATGAAGGGGGCCTGGGGGTTTGGATTCGCCGTCCTCCTATGCGCGAGCCTGGCATATCCGATCTTTGGAACGCCATCGCGGCTCTCGCAGCGATTTTCCGGTTGGAAGCCGCCGATTGGAACGCTGGACGGACTGGCCTTCATGGAGAAGGGCGTCTACTACTGGCCTGACGGCGACCATGCGATTGAGTTACGCTACGATTGGGAGGCCATAGATTGGCTCCTGGAGAACGTTCGGGGCAATGTGGTTCTGGCCGAATCGGCCCAGTTGGACTACTACCGGGCGGGGGGGACGCGGGTGGCCAGCATGACAGGGTTGAGCGGTCTGATGGGGATGCATGAAGGGGAACAGCGCTATGGGAAGGATGTTGGCGCGCGGCACGGCAATCTGAATGAATTCTGGAATACCGACGATTTGACGCGTGTACAGACGTTGATCGAAGAGTTGCAGATCGGTTTGATCTACATTGGCCAGCTTGAACAACATCAGCACCCGGGGGCGTCGGAACGGTTTGCGCAGTTGGAGCAGATGGGGCTGCTTGAGAGGGTTTACAAGAATCCAGAGGTGACGATTTACGCGGTTCCTACCCAGCTGCAAGGACAGTTGAGGGCCCAATGAGAGGCGTCATGATGGGTCGACTGATCGGTATTGCTCCGCTGCTTGCGGGCATTTATCGTAAAGCGCCTCAGTGGTTGCGCGGGGCCTTCAGTTGGATGACGAATGGGAAGGTCATCGTCGGCGTGTGCGGCGTCTTGTTGAACGACGCCGACCAAGTACTGTTGCTGCGCCACCGGTTTCATGACGCGAGGGCATGGGGATTGCCGGGCGGATGGTTGTCGCCTGGCGAGGACATTTTTGCTTGCTGGCTGCGGGAGATACGGGAGGAACTGGCTCTGGATGCAGCAGTGGAAGGCATCATTTGCCATCGCGCCACCCGCCGTACTTTGGAGTTCTATTTGCTGGGACGGATCGGCGGCGGCCAACTGAAGATCGATCCGGTGGAGATTCTGGAGGCTCGCTTTTTTTCCGTGGACGAACTGCCTCCAATGGGGCGGTTTAACGCGAGCGTCATTGGGCGGGCTTTGCGTTACCCTGCGCGTGCCGAGGCGACGAGCGGCCCCGTCGAAACGAATGCCAGGCCGGCCGGCGGTTCGGAGGGGAAGTTGGCGCCGGGACGAGAGGACGGGGAACTGCGGAGCGTTAGCGGCAAGCCGAAGGGGGAGGGTGGCGCGTGATGCATGTAATTGTCATCCCCTTCCTCAGTTGGTATCTCACCGCCCTCGTTGTGAGCATCGCGGCGACGCCTCTGACCCTGCGATATTTTCGAGCGCTACCTGACAACGGATATGCATTTGCGCGCGTTATGGGGATATTGCTGGTCAGCTTGCTGCTCTGGTTGGGGACCAGCTATGGCGTGCTTCGGAACACGGCCGGCGGGGCCTGGTTAGCGCTCTTCCTCGTTGCCTTGATTAGTGTGTTGGTTTTCCGGCGGCAACGCGGGCATGAAAGGGGCAGTCTCCTATCGAGGCTGCAACAGGCAGTGGGGCGGTCACCTTCCTGGACCTATATGCTCGGCGTGGAAGCACTGTTTCTTGTTGCTTTTGCCGCGTGGACGCTGGTGCGCGCCTATGATCCGGCCATCAACCATACCGAGCAACCGATGGATTTGATGTTCATCAGTGGGATCTGGAGCAGTCCCACCTACCCCCCTCGCGATCCATGGCTGTCGGGCTATGCTATCAGCTATTACTACTTCGGGTATTGGATGATTTCGACGCTGGCTCACATCGCCGCCCAGCCACCGGAAGTTGCATACAATGTGGGACAGGCTTGCTGGTTTGGTCTGCTCATCACGTCCAGTTTTGGCATTGGCTACAACCTGTTCCGCCTGGGATCCGGGGAAGGGGCAAGCGGGTCCGAATCAGGAGATCAGACGGACAGTATGGAAGGCGGCGAAGCACCTGTCCGCGACAAGAGGGCCTTGCCGGCGGCAGCGGGGCTTCTCACTTCGGCGGCGGTCGGGCTGACCTCGAATCTGCACGTGATTCTGGAATGGTTATTTGCGCAGGGCGTGCGAATGGACTGGCTCATTCGGCTGGTGGACGTCCATAACTTTCCGAGCGGGGCCGCTGTAACCGGCCTCTGGTATATCGACAGCGGCTGGAGCTGGTGGTGGCGGTCCAGCCGGGTCATCGAGGATGTCGACCTCGATGGAAATCACATTGAGATTATTGACGAATTTCCGATATTCAGTTACGTCCTCTCGGACAATCATCCTCACCTGCTTGCGATGCCATTTGTCATACTCGTCATCGCAGTTGCCCTGAACTGGTTTCTTGGGGAAGGCCCGGGCGAGGGCTGCGCGGCGGAAGCCAAATTGAATGGGCCGGAGGGAAAGCGGGAGTGGGCCAGCGCCGCTCTTGACTGGCTGGTTAGCCAGTATAAGTCGGTGGCGGGATCGACTGGCCCGGCTGGGCTGCTGATCGTCATCGCCGCGACCGGCGCGCTTCTCTTTCTCAATACATGGGACTTTCCTCCCTACTGGCTGCTCATGGTCGTTGCGGCGCTCTTTGCAACGGGGGGCCGGAAGGGGGGCGTGGGCACCGCCTTGCGCGGCGCGATGTCGCGTGCGGGATTGCTTGGGGTGATCATTGTTGCGGGGGCGTTACTTCTCTATCTTCCATACTTTCTTACTGCCCAGAGTCAGGCGGGCGGCGTCAGCCCGAACCTTCTTCACCCGACGAAGCTGCCGCAGTTTTTCCTGATGTTCGGTCATTTTCTGCTGGCGGGAACAGGGCTGCTGGTCCTGGGCTGGCGTGAACAGCGCCCGGCTGCGGCTGCGCTGCTGTCAACGGCGGCGTTTGTCGTGGGCTTGCCGGTCACGTTTCTGGTTGCCGCTGCCCTGTTGACGGAGATGGGCGCGAGCGGAACGGCGGCAGCTGGAGGCGAGGAAAGCGGCTTTCTGACCACTTTTGTGGAGCGCCGTCTGGGGCATCCCTGGACGTTTCTGCTCTTAGGGGCGGCAATTACAGTTACGCTTGGGTTGCTCTGGCAACGGTTCCATGACCGGGGCAGGGCAAGCCGAGCCGCCACGTTCGTCCTTTGCCTGTTTGCGATCGGGTTGTCTTTGACCTATCTGCCGGAATTCGTTTACCTGCGGGACAATTTTGGCAACCGGATGAATACAGTCTTCAAGTTCTATTACCAGAGCTGGCTGCTGCTAGGGATCGCGGCTTCGTACACGATTTTCCGGTATGTCGAATTAGCGGCGAATCACTTGAAAGGGGTCGAGCGAGGAACGAGGGAAACGCCTGGGATGGGAACCATTCTGCCAGCCGTCTCTCTTTTGCTGATCCTTTTGTGTCTGGTCTATCCTGTGGCAGGAGCATATGCGAAAATAAAGGGGTTTGGGACGCGTGCGCCGACATTGAACGGCCTGGCATATGTCGGTGAGGACGAACTGGCCGTGATCGACTGGATCAGGCGGCACACGAGTACCGAGGCGGTGATACTGGAGGCCAAGGGGGCGAGCTACAACGCGGGGACGGCGCGCATCAGCGCGGCAACGGGCAGAGCAACGCTACTGGGATGGGACGGACATGAAGCCCAGTGGCGCGGACGGGCTTATGGAGAAATGGCGGCCGAACGGGAGGAAGCGATCGGGGAAGTGTATCTGAGACCCCGGCCGTCAGCGCTGCGGGTAACGTTTCGACAGTGGGACATCGACTATGTCCTCGTCGGTCCAGCGGAGCGCGCCCGATATGGGATTTCGCCCATTCTGGAAGAGCGGCTGGACCAGGCAATGGAGTTGGCATTTGAGCGAGGCAGTTACCGAATATACCGGGCCGGGGGCGCGGGGGACTGACAGGAGATTTGAAGCAGAGGTTTTGACTTGCAGTTGAGCGACGAAGTTGCGACGGAACAGACAGGTGAAAGGACAGTTGCGACTGGCGGACAGCCAATTGCGGAGCCGCACCGCGCCGTGGTCGAGGCGGCTCCGCCTGGAGGGGGGCCGACAGTCGAACATGGATTGTACGCCTTGCTCTTTGTTGTGGCGCTGGCTTTACGTCTCTATTCCTTGGGCGACCTGAACGCGATTTCGCCGCGGGAAGCCGCCCAGATTTGGCCCGTATGGCTGGACCACTCTGCGGGAACTTTGGCGGAAAGCGGTTTTCCAACTCCGCCGCCTGCCGCCAGCCCCCTGCTGTATACGTTGCAGCGGGCGCTCTTCCTATTGACTGGCGGGGGAGGGGATTTCTGGGCCCGGTTCGCGCCGGCCTGTGCGGGCGCCGCGGTGGCGCTGGCGGCCTGGCCGCTGCGCGCGCGGATGGGGCGGCGCAGCGCCCTGATGGCGGCGGTCCTATTTGCGTTCGACCCCTGGCTGCTCTCATTCAGCCGACAGGTCGAAGGCGCGGCCCTTTCGGCGTTGACCTGTGTGCTACTGCTGGGGGAACTGTTCGATACAAAAGAGGGAGGCGCTCGGACCTGGCGGCTCGCGGTGGTCGGCGGGCTGTTCTTGATCAGCGGCCCAATGTCGTGGATCTTGCTGCCGCCGGTCTTATACGCCCTGGTTTTGCGCGGCGGCAGTTTGCTCGCGAAGCTCGGCCCGAGCGAGCGCAGGCAAGCCGCGCTGATTGGGTTGGGGACAGTCGTGCTGGGAGCCACAGCGTTCCTGGCGAACGTATCGGGGTTGGCGGGCATTGGAGGAAGCCTGGAGGTTGCGGCGGCCCATGTGTTGGGCAGGTCCGGTATAGGAGGGGTCGCCACTGCCGACCTGGCTTACTCCGCGAGATGGTCTTTGCTGCGATTGTTCGTGGATGAGCCATTCGTCCTCTTTTTTGGCGGCGCGGGCGCCGTCATCGCACTGTATCGCACTCGATTTTTTACGAAGACCATTGGGGGTGGAGATGGAAGGTCTGGCGATGGCGCCGCGACTGAGAGCCAGGCCGAACTTGAAAGTCAGTGGCTGCGCGTGCTGGTTGCGGGCGCGGTCTGGGGGTTTGCGTTGGCACTGCTGCCCGGGGTTACGCCGCTGAGCCTGCTGGCGCTTGGGTTGCCGCTGTTGTTGCTGGCCGCGGAGACGGCGACGAGACTTTTGCGTCTGGCCCCGCTGAACTTGCTGGCTCAGAATGAAGCCCGACTGCCGGCGTTCGTCACAATGGGAGCGCTCCTGGTTACGGCGTTTTTCTGGACAGGAAACATAACTGACGCGCTGCAAGAGGGGTCATTTGACGCTCGACTGACAGTGTTCTACTTGCTGATACCAGCGCTGGGGGCGTTCTTTGTCTGGTGGTCCGGTTTGCGCGCCAGCAGCCAGGCTTTTGGTCATCTGGCGTTCATCACGCTTCTTCTGGCCCAGGCCAGCAGCAGCTGGATGTTGAATCTGCGGCCGGAGTCGGACCACAGCCGCACGCTCTTTTCCGAGAAGGGCGATCGGGGGATGGCCCTTTTGGCGGAGGACATCGAACGACTCAGTTCACTTCGGACGGGGGACCCGACGGAAGCGCGGGTTTACCTCCAGGTAGAGTCGTCTACACTGCCCTACTATGGGTGGAATCTGCGTGCCATGCGCGATCTGCGATGGGGGTCGGGAATCAGTCTGGCGGAGATTGAGGAGAACGCTTTCTACATTGTTTCTGCCGGGACCTGGGACGAACAGGACCGGGCCCGGTTGCCGGAAGAGTTCATTGGCAGCAGCTATTCTACGACACAACGATGGCTGCCCACGGAACTGAACAATCTGGGGGACCTAGCGCGTTGGATGCTGTTTCGAGAGAGGCGGCATCATTCCGGCGTTGCGTCGGCGCGGCAGCAGGTCGAACTCTGGTTGTTGAGGGAGAGGTAGACAATGATTGAAGGACAGGGCGAGGAGCAGGGCAAAGAGAAGGACAAGGAGATGGAGAATGAAACCAAGGATGCCCCTCTCGCCGCTCCTCTAACTGGGGATCAGGAAACTGAACAGGGTGAGGCGTTGCAGGGTGAGGCGGAGGGGGCGTCCGAGTCTTCTGAGATGGGACGGACGTCGACCGCGATTCTGGATTCAGAGTTGGTTGCGCACATACGGGCCAACTGGGAGACGTGGGCATGGGCGGCGGTCGTGCTAACAGCGATTGTCAGCCGTTTCTATGGTCTGGGCGATCGCGGCATGAGCCACGATGAGAGTCTGCACGCGGTCTATTCTCTCGACCTCTATCGGAGCGGCAGCTATCAGCACAACCCCATGATGCACGGCCCGTTCCTCTTCCACGCCAACGCGTTTGTCTACTTTTTGCTTGGCGTCAGCGATGCGACGGCGCGCGTCATGCCGGCGCTGGCCGGCATTGGGACCATCGTTGCGGCATGGTTTTACCGGCGCTGGATCGGGCGACTGGGCGCGCTCTTAACGGCGCTGCTCCTTCTGTTCAGTCCAAGCATTCTCTTTCACAGCCGTTACATTCGAAACGATATCTATATCGTCTTCTTTTCGATGCTATGGGTCTACTTCATGTTCCGATACGTCGAGGATCGGAAGTCGAAGTGGCTCTACCTTACCGTAACGGTGATGGCGCTCGGATTTGCCAGCAAGGAAAACCAGTTCATGTCCGGCGCGATATTCGGGGCCTTTCTGGTGGCCGCCGCGCTATGGCGTTGGTGGAAGGGGCAGGAGCAGCTACGCGAAAGCGCGTTTGGCGACCTTGCGGTACTGCTCTTTACGCTTGTGTTGCCATTCGTTGCCCCACTCGGACACTTGATCCTCGGCTGGGATGCGCTTGCGTACAGTACGGCCCAGGACCTTTCCAGATCCGCTGTGCTGGTCCTGTTGATGACAGCCATCAGCGGAATCATCGCGTTCTTTTGGTTTGGTCCGGAGAGACCGAATGAAGCTCGAGGCGGGCGAAAACGCGAGGGCGACCAGGAAGGGAGGATAACGTTCGGCAGCTGGGCTACTCTGATGGGCCTGTTTTGGGCGGTCGAGATTCTCCTGTTCACGACCTTCTTCACCAATCCGGTCGATGGACTGGCGACAGGCGTTGTGGGCAGCCTGGGCTACTGGCTTGCTCAGCAGGAGGTCCAGCGGGGGAGCCAGCCCTGGTACTACTATTTAATGCAAAGTCTGCTGTATGAATTCCTGCCGCTGTTGCTGAGCCTGGGGGGACAGGCGTTCATTGCGCAGATGCTGCGAAGGGGCGGCTGGGAGGCAGCCGAAGGCACGGGACTGGGGGACGCGAACGGGGGGACGAAGAAGGGCAGATCCGGGAGGAAAGACGGACGGGAAACTGAGCGGGGCGTCACGTTTGTGCGGCCCTATGTAATATTGTTTTTGGCGTGGTGGGGCGTGGGTTCCTGGTTGGCTTATTCCTACGCCGGCGAGAAGATGCCCTGGTTGACGACGCATATGACGCAGCCGATGGCTCTCATGGGGGGCTGGTGGGGTGCACAGTTCCTGGGGCGAATCGACTGGAAGAGGGTGCGGGAGACGCAGAGCTGGTGGTTGCTGGCTTTATTCCCGTCTGCGGCGCTGGTTGTGGTGTCACTGATCGGTTCGCTCCCTGCAGGAGGGCGGGGCGTTGACGAATTGGCGCGGACTGTTCGTTTCATTTTTGGCGCCGGCTTGGCGGGGGGGCTCTCGTATTTGGTGTGGCTGGCATTGCAGCGCGTCAGCTGGAGGCTGGCGCTGCGGTTGACTGCGGTGACCGCGTTTGCCTTGCTGCTTCTGCTTACGGTCCGTTTCTCATTTTTGTTGGCCTATGTCAACTATGACATGGCGACTGAATACCTGGTCTATGCACACGCTGCGCCGGACGTGAAGCGGGCTTTGCAGGAGATTGAGACCATAAGCGAAAGGACGGTCGGGGAACGTGAGATCAAGATTTCGTATGATGACGACGTTGCCTGGCCGATGACCTGGTATATGCGGTTTTATCCCAACCACATTTTCTATGGGGCGAACCCAACGAACGACGCGATGAGCGCGCCCATCATTCTGGTCGGGAAGAAGAACTATGAGAAGGTCGAGCCGTATGTCGCCCGCGATTATGTCAGCCGCAACTACCGGCTTGTCTGGTGGCCTGAGGAGAGCTATAAGGGGGAGTGGGACGGCGAGAAATCTCAGGGGCTGACGCTTGAACAGATTTGGGGGGCTCTGACTGATCCGGAACGCCGCAGCCGCTTGTGGCAGATCTTCTTTTTCCGCAACCATCCAGATCGAACGCTTACGGCGTGGCCGCACCGTCATGATTTCCGCATGTACGTTCACAAGGAGATCGCGGAGACTGTCTGGGATTTGAACGTGGCGCCGCTTGCTCCGGACGCGTCGAGCGAGTTACCCGTTTTCGACTATGTGGAAGTCGAACGAACCGCCAGCCGGGTCTACAGCGGCGTATACGGTGACCTGCCGTTGGTCACGCCGCGGGCGGTCGCAGTCGGCGTCGATGGGCTGAGGTACATTCTGGACACGGGCAACAATCGGGTGGTAATCCTGAACGCAGACGGCACATTTCGCCTGGCTTTTGGCGGCACCTGCTTTATTGCGGATGGTGAGGGAGGGGGTTGCATTGACCCGGACGGCGCCGGCCCCCTGGAGCTTGGCGACGGTCAATTCCGCGAACCCTGGGGCATCGCGGTCGGACAAGACGGCACGATTTTCGTGGCCGATACGTGGAACGGACGAATTCAGGCTTTTGACCGCGAAGGCAAGTTCCTGCGCAAATGGGGCGCATTCAACGTAGTCACGGAGGAGGGGGGGGACCCATATTCGCTCTTTGGGCCTCGCGGCCTGGCGGTGACACCGGCGGGCAGCCTACTGGTTGCAGATACGGGCAACAAGCGGGTGCTGGAGTTTACAGCTTCTGGGGAGGCGATGCGGCAGGTTGGCAGGGGGGGTATCGTGCTGGGTCACTTTGAGGAGCCGGTAGACGTTGCAGTCCATCCCACGACCGGAAATGTTCTGGTAAGCGATGCCTGGAACCGGCGAATACAGGTCCTCTCATCTGAGCTCGTACCGTTGTTTGAGTGGCCGATGCCTACGTGGGAGAGCCAGGACATCTGGGATAAGCCATATGTTGCGGCGGTGGCAGACGGCACGGTCTATGCGACTGACCCGCAGTTCGCCCAGGTTTTCGAGATTTCATCAGGCGGCACTGTGCGGGCAAGCTTTGGGACATACGGCGCGGACCTCAACCGATTCGCCAGGCCGACAGGCATAGAGGTCGATCCGTTGACAGGTGAGTTGCTGGTTGCTGACGCTGACAACAGCCGGATTCTCGTTTTTTCGATTCAGTAGATCCTTGGTCAGGCAGGGCCCGATTTGACCTCTGGCTACACCTTTGGGCTGTGCCTGCCGACCCGCCTCAGGGTCATATCATCTTGGCACTCCCATCAAGCGTACGGGGCCGGACTGGCGCCAGAACAGAACCTTGGCTCTGCAGTTCGTGCGGGCTCAAAAATCGTGCCAACTCTCGTTTCTGCGGACGCTGCGGACTGCCACTGGAAGTAAGATGCCCGGCTTGCGGCGAAGAGAATCCTGGTGGTCACAGGTACTGTGACATTTGCGGGGGCACTCTCGACGAAGAGAGTTCAGGTTCTCCTGTCGGAGGCAAGGCAGCGGGCGGCAGCCGGGAAGGCATGTTCCCGCGCAGCCTCAGGCATGACCTTGGGTGCTATTTCAGAAAGGTCCTGGACAAGGGTCTTATATGGTACACACCCTACCCGAATTGGCGATGGACGGGGTCGTTCCCGAGGGAATGGACCCTTCGCAACTGGTGGGAGTTCCTCGCTGTCCTGCTACTTACGATCGTGGGGGCGTTTCTACGTGTTTACCGGCTTGAGGCATTGCCGGCAGGCTTTCATGGCGATGAGGCATGGACAGGCATCGAAGGTCTGCGAATCCTGGAAGAGGGATGGATCGGGCCATACTCCTCTTCGGCTTTGGGGCAGTTGACAGGTCCATTCTACTTGACGGCCCTGACGATCCGGCTTTTGGATGCCTCCATATTTGCTGTACGACTCTCAATCGGGCTCTTTGGCATCGCGACGATTCCTGCGGCCCATCTGTTGCTGCGATTGGGGTTTGGCCGCTGGGTGGCGCTCTTCGGCACATCTGCGCTGAAGGTAAGCTACTGGCACCTTCACTTCAGCAGGTTGGGGTTTGGGGTGGCGCCCCTGGCATTTGTGTCCACCGTTGCCGCGGCCGGCCTGCTGTGGGCGATGAGGTCATTTGACGCAGGTTCGCATCAAGAGCGCCGCGGAATTCCTTGGATTTGGGTGTTTGCGGGCGGGCTGCTAGGACTGGTTCCATACACATATTTCGCGTTTCCGACATTTCTGGGGGCTGTCGGCGCGGCCATCATGATTTTTCTCCTTTTGCAGAGAGGTCCGCTGCGGAGGAAAATTCAGCCGCTCTTGCCGCTGGTTGCCGGGGCTCTCATCATTGCCGGGCCGGTTCTTCTGTTCGCGATCCGCTCGCCGGACGTCTATTTCGGGCGCATGAACGACAAGACGGTCTTTGCGTTTCACGAATACGTGAACGCGGAGGGAATGGCGGAGAAGACTGGGTTTCTTGCCGGGCGCGTTTGGGAATCCTATACGCTGCTCATGAGAAACCCGCGGCTGGACGGTGTGGATGGAATTGGCGGCGTGGGGGCCCTGGATCCGGGCTTGGCTTTGCTGGCGTATGCTGGGTTGATTGTGTCGGTTCGAAAGTGGCGCAGCCCGCCTCATCTCCTGGCGGCGCTGGTGGTCGTTGCCGCCCTTTCCGGGCTGGTGTTTACCGATCCATCTGCGGGTTCGATGCGCCGCAGCATCACCGCAATTCCATGGGTGTTTGGGCTGGCGGGCGTTGCTGCGGCGACGATTGCGCAGTTGGCCAAGCGTCATGCAGGGCAGTGGGGGCAGGCGGCCGCGGTGGGTGCCTTGCTGCTTGTCCTGATGGGCGGCAGTGTCTGGAATCTCAGCTATTACTTTGTCGAACTGCCCAACTCGCCGACTTTCAAGTGGACCTTTACGGACGACTATCTGGAAGCGCTCGAAGCGGCCCACTCCTTTGAAGAGCCCGGGACGATTTACTATTTTTCAGGACGCCGAAAGTTTGGTTACGAGACGATTCAGTTCCTTTACCCTGAAAGCAGAGGGATCGACCGATCGCGAGAGTATGGCGTCTTTGACTTGGAGAGGCTCGATCGCGGACCGGTTACGTATGTGCTGGAAGGCATATACATGGAAGAGGTCGACAGGATAGTGGATTTGTATCCGGGCGGCGAACTGATCATAGACGGGGGAGAGCAGCCGATGTATGCAATCTATCATGTGAAGGAGTAGCTGTGGAGGTGTGTCGCGGACGCGGCCACCCAATAGGGATTGATGGGTCCTACAAACTGGTGATGGACAATCTGAGGCCAGACTTTACAGGAACATGTTGAAAACTGATGTAGACGATGGCGCAAAGAGTTGCCCTTGGTGGCTGTCCTGGCGGCCGCTGCGGCGACGTACAGTCACAGAACACATTTCATTCGCCAGATGAACGAATTCGCAGTGTGGAATGCGTACTCAACAGGGGAAACGATTACGGCAACAGTTGTCGCTGAGCATGCCGGCCGGGATGATACCGATGTAAATCTGACTTCGCACAATGCCGGCCATCCTTCGGTCCGATTGATTGGCAGCCCTGTCCCCCTTCTATCAGGCTGTCGATTATACGGCGACGCTTTCGATGCCGCTTTCGCAGGAACGGGACGCCTTAGTCCTGATGGACCCGGAACGACGGAATTTCCTTGAGCAGGCGCGCAGCATCTATCCTGTAGTCGAGGTTATGCTGACAGATAGCGAAAACGGCAGGGTTTACCTGGTTCCGGCATCCCCGTAGGGAGACATTTGCGCCTGGGGCGGGAAGTGACTGGCACGAACGTGGAGGGATTGCGCTTCCATGGATTTGAGACTGACGAACATATGACGAAAGACCAGCCATCTGCAAGATGTCCAAACTGTGCGTCGTCGATAAGACCCGCGGCGAATTACTGCCACCATTGCGGTCATCCGGTCGGTCGATTGGAAGGATTCGTCGGGGGGGAGGCGGCCGGCCAGGGCGCGACCCCCAGCCAGGGGAAGATTGCCGGCCAAGAGACTGTTCAGCCAGATTTTGACTTTGACGAGCTTCCTTCATCGGAAGGCGAAGTGGGCCCGGTCGGGGCCGAGGGTGGCAGGAAGAGGGGCGAGGAGGCTGCGTTAGAGGGTTCGGAGGCCGAAAATAGACAGGCATCAATTCGGGAGAGAGCGGCCAGCGGCCTCCGGGTCCTGGCATTGTGGAGCGGCAGTCCCCTTCTGCTTCTGGTGATTGTATTGGCCGCGGTTGCCAGGGACAACTACAGAACGGAGTCGAGCCAATCGGAGCTCGCCGCACCTGAGAGGAACTCTGAGGCGGTTTCCAGGGAGGCCCTTGGCCAGGAGTTTTTGCTAAACTATGTCATTCCCTTTCTGGGGGAGGAGAAGGTAGCAGAGTTCGAACTGGTTAACGACAGCTTTGTCCTTCCTCGGGGCGTTACCGTTGCCAACGGCAATTTGTACGTTGTCGATGCCGGCAGGGGCACACTGGTCGTCTTGGACGGCGACGGCCTTGAACTGTCGGAGATAGGGCAGTCCGACAGGCCATTCGTCGAACCGGTGGATGTTGCAGCGGACGGGGCAGGGAACGTTTATGTTCTGGATGCCGGCGACGGCGGGCATGTCAGCGTACACAGCGCGGCGGGGGAATTTCTGCAGGCGGTTCCGATTCCAAACAACATGGCGGACAGGAGCAGAGGTTTGGATGTCGACGGCCAGGGGCGCATCTGGCTGGCGATGACGCCGGGGCTTGCCGTTGCCGCCTTTGACCTCTCCGGCCAGGAGTTGGTCAGGATATCGACCGATTTTGAGGGCACTGATTTGCAGCCCGTTGATGTTGCCTACAAGGCTGATGGTTCCGTCTATGTTTCCACTGCGGGAATGACATCGGTTTTGCACTTCAGCGCAGGCGGGGAATTGTTGAATCTCTGGCCTTTGGTGACTGCCAACAGTGTGGACGGCCCCCACTTGGCTCTGGACGAAGAGGGAAGCCTGTATGTTACGCAGCCGGAGCAGGGTGGCGTGTTTCGGATTTCGGGGAACAGGTCCGAGGATTTGGAGGCATGGGTGCTTCCTGGAGGGCAGGCTCTGCGCAAGCTGGTGGGCATTGCGGTCAGCGGCGACGGAGACCTCTTGGTGAGCGACAGCGACAATGGCAATGTCTATCGTTTGCACGTCTCTCCGTGAGCGGAGGGACTCGGTGAAAAGTGGGATAGCGCCGGTCGTTTGGCGGCAAGGTCAGGAGGAACTGTGACCAGAGAACAGTCGGTATCGGAAGGCGACGCCCGCGGCCGCTCATTTTTCAATGAGCCTGACGCGGCGGGGCTGATGCACCGGGCCTTTACGCGTTCGATGGGTTTCGACCTCGGGGACATGAATCGTCCGATGATCGGGATCCTGAATACGTATAGTGAGATGAACAGTTGCCACGCGCACTTTCCCGAGCTGGTTGCCGCGGTAAAGCGAGGCGTGTGGCAAGCGGGCGGGTTCCCGCTGGAGTTCCCGACCATCAGCCTGGGAGAGATCTACCTGACGCCGACGTCCATGCTTTGGCGCAATCTGGCTGCGATGGACACGGAGGAGATGATACGGGGCAACCCAATGGACGGGGTTGTGGTTCTTTGCGGCTGCGACAAGACGACGCCGGCGGCATTGATGGGTGTTGCCAGCGCGGACGTGCCTGCGATACTCGTCTCTGGGGGGCCGATGCTGAACGGCCACTGGAGGGGAGAGACGTTGGGCGCATGCACAGATTGCCGGCGGCTAACGACGGAGTACCGTGCGGGCAATCTCAGTGACGAAGAGTATATGGAGGTTGAGGAGAATCTGGTGCGGAGCTGGGGCCATTGCATGGTGATGGGAACGGCGTCGACGATGAATTCTCTGACTGAAGCGCTGGGCATGGCGCTCCCCGGCAACGGGGCGATTCCGGCGGTGGATTCGCGCCGATTGCTCTTGGCGGAAAGGGCTGGCCGGCGCATAGTGGCGATGGCGGCAGAGGGCCTTCGTCCGTCCCGGATTCTGACGCACGAGGCGATGGAAAACGCGATTACGCTTCTGTGCGCACTGGGCGGCAGCACCAATGCCGTCGTTCATTTGCCGGCACTGGCGGGGCGAATAGGAATGGATCTGCCGTTGGCGCTGTTTGATGAAATTAGCCGGCGGACGCCGCTACTGGCTAACGTGCGGCCTGCGGGAGAGTATCAGATGGAGGATTTCTTCTATGCGGGAGGAGTTTCCGCCATCCTGCGTCAGCTCTTGCCGTTGTTGCACGGCGAGACTCTGACGGTTACGGGAAGGACGCTTGGGGAGAACGTTGCCGGGAGCGAGCCGGTCGATACGCAGGTGATCCGTTCGGCGGAGAGCCCGTTGAAAGTAGAGGGCGGTCTGGCGATTCTGCAGGGCAATCTGGCGCCGTCCGGCGCGGTGATCAAGCATGCTGCCGCGTCGCGGCATCTTTTGCAGCATCGGGGGCGGGCTGTGGTTTTCGGCAGCATAGCCGATCTGCAGGAGAGGATCGACGACCCCGATCTCGATGTCAACCCCGATGATGTCCTTGTTTTGCAGAATGCCGGCCCGGTGGGCGGGCCGGGGATGCCGGAGGTGGGCAATTTGCCGATCCCCAAGAAGTTGCTCAAAAGAGGTGTGCGCGATATGGTTCGTATTTCAGACGCGCGGATGAGCGGGACGGCCTTTGGCACGATTGTACTGCATGTCGCGCCGGAAGCTGCGGTAGGCGGCCCGCTTGCGCTTGTACGCACCGGCGACGAAATTGAGCTTGATGTTCCGGGAAGGCGGCTGCACCTTAGTGTCGGGCAAGAGGAGTTGGCGAGACGAGAGGCGGAGCGGAACCCGGCTGAACCGGCATACCGCCGGGGCTATGGCAGATTGTTTCTGGACCATGTGCTGCAGGCGCCGGAGGGGATGGATTTTGACTTTCTGCGAGGCCGCGATCCTGTTGAGACAGTTACGCAGCCCAAGTTTTGAGAGATTTCGTAGCGTCTAAGCTATATTCAGCGTGCGGGTTTCCGTTGGCATCTCGTTGCGCGAAGTGAGGCATGCGGAACACATGGGAACTGCAGTGGTTAGTGGTCAGTAACTACAGTGGTGAGAGAGCCATTTGACGGGGGATTGAAGGTTGTAGATGGACTGGGATTCATGGTTGGGAACGTCCTGAGGTTGGGAGGGCCCGTCTGTGGTTGGGAGGGGGGACTCGTGGGATGGCGGCGAAATGGTGAGGGTCTTAAACGGCGATGGCTCAGGATTTACACGATATTGAGCTGAATCGGGACATGCCTGGGCCCGCTGATATGAGATAAAGTCAAGAGGAACGAACTTTCAAGGAGTGGTGAGAGATGGCCGAATTTGCGCCGGTTGAAGAACAGATGGCCATACTGATGCGCGGGGTAGAGTTTGGAGACGATCAGACCCGTGCCAATATGGAAAGGGAGTTACGGCTCCGCCTCGAGGAAGGTTCTAAAGAAGGCCGGCCGCTGCGCGTCTACTGTGGCTTTGATCCGACTTCGAGCGACCTGCATCTGGGACATACGGTTCCACTGCGCAAGCTGAGACAGTTCCAGGAACTCGGCCACACGGTGGTTTTTCTGATTGGGACGTTTACCGGCACGATCGGCGACCCGAGCGACAAGGAGAGCGCACGGACGCAGCAGAGCCTGGAAGAGGCGATGGAGAACGCACGGGGGTTTACCCGGCAGGCGCACAGAGTGCTGGACCCGGAGAAGACGGTCATTGATTACAATCACAGGTGGTTGGAGGAGTTGGACTTTGGGGGCGTGATCCGGCTGGCCAGTAACTTTACTGTTCAGCAGTTTCTGGCGCGGGATAATTTCAGCAAGCGGCATGCCAAGGGCGAGCCAATCTGGCTGCACGAATTCTTCTACGCGCTAATGCAGGGCTATGACGCGATCATGCTGGACACGGACGTGCAGATTGGGGGCACGGACCAGCTGTTTAACCTGATGGCGGGTCGCACACTGATGAATGCGCGGGGGATGCGGCCGCAGGTTGTGCTGACGTTTCCGATTCTGGTTGGCACCGACGGCCACATGAGAATGAGCAAGTCGACAGGAAACCACATTGGCATTGATGAGCCTCCTGGAGTGATTTTCACCAAGGTGGTCAATTTGCCCGATCACACGTTTCGGAATTTCGCTGAGCTGGTTACCCGCTGGAGCCAGGATGAGATCGACAGCATGATGATGGCGATGGAAAGCGGGGCGCTGGAACCGCAAGCGGCGAAGAGAGCGTTGGCAGAGGAGATCGTCGGCATTTTTCACGGCGAGGAGAGGGCAAAGCAGGCGGCGGTGGATGCGCTGCGGATGCACGAAGGCGCGGCGCCAAGCGACGCGCCCGAATTCGAGCTGTCAGAGGAGATGAACTTACTGGAACTGATGAGCGAGGCAGGGATGGTGCGCAGCAAAGGGGAAGCGCGGCGTTTGATTGACCAGGGGGGTGTGCGGCTCAACGGCGCGGCCGTCTCTGACGGCATAGGGACGCTGGTCGCTCCTGGCGAGGGAGAGAGCGTCCTTCAGGTGGGAAAGCGGCGGTTTTTGCGCGTAGTCGCGGCCAAGTAGATTGGTCTGGCAGTTCGGGCAGGTTGGAGAGTTGGAAGGGAGGTGGAAAAAAGATAGGAACCGGATGCCACGCTTCCCCCGATAGTGGCTTCCAACCACAACGTGACAACTCGGTCCCTACTTGAATAGTATAACATGCATTTATTTGCTTGTAAAGGGGCAATTTGGTCAAATTTCGCTTTTTCCCAAAATTGGTTTCAGAAAGAGGGGGATTCCCGCTCTTGTGGGCAGCAGAAAAATGCAGATTAGGATGGCGGACGGCTCTTCAAGTCAGGGTAGGAGATTCGGAAATGCTCGATCGACTACCGGCAAGACGACCGTCCTGCGCGCTGATCTTCGATTTCGATTCACATTAAGGAGTGAGAGATGGGTTCTTTTGCAGGAAAGCGCGGTCTCATATTTGGCGTTGCGAACAAGAATTCAATCGCATGGGGTATAGCCCAGGCCCTGGCCGAGGAAGGAGCGGAGCTGGGATTCAGTTACGCGGGCGCGTTCCTGGAAAAGCGGGTAATGCCACTGGCCGAGCAAGTAGGCAGCCGTTTTGTGGAGGAGTGCGACGTGACCGACGATGCGGCAATTGACTATCTCTTTGAGAAGGTGGGGGACCAGTTCGGCAACCTCGACTTTCTGGTTCATTCGATTGCGTTTGCCCCGCGAGAGGATCTGGGTGGACGATTTGTCGACACCAGCCGGGAGGGATTTCGCGTTGCGCTAGACATCAGCTGCTACAGCCTGGTGGCATTGGCGAAGCGTGCGGTCCCGTTGATGCCGGAGGGCGGCAGCATTATGGCGATGACCTACTACGGCGCGGAAAAGGTGACGCCAAACTACAATGTGATGGGGGTGGCGAAGGCCGCGCTGGAGGCGACGGTGCGCTATCTGGCATGGGATTTGGGCGCAGACCAGGTACGGGTAAATGCGATCAGCGCCGGCCCGATCAAGACGCTGGCCTCTGCCGGGGTCAGCGGATTTCGAAAGAGCCTGGGTTATGTTGGATCCGTTGCTCCGATGGGGAATGTAACACAGGCTGATGTGGGGAACGCGGCGCGCTTTTTGTTAGGGGATTGGGCGCAGAAGGTGACGGGTGAGGTTGTCTATGTGGACGGCGGATACAATATAATGGGCGCTCCGGATTTGGATGCAGCCGGGGGGTAGAGGTCAGGCGGTGTCGGCGTCTTGAATGCAAACAGGTCAACCCGGTCGATGGGTTGACCTGTTTTTTCATGTCGATGTGCGGGAGCGACGGGATTTGAACCCGCGACCTCCGGCTTGACAGGCCGATATGCTAACCGCTACACCACGCCCCCTGGCATCCCTATGGTATGACGACGATATCGCCGTGGCGGGAGCGACGGGATTTGAACCCGCGACCTCCGGCTTGACAGGCCGACATGCTAACCGCTACACCACGCCCCCATGGGGAAACCATGACATGTGGCGTGAAGGATACCATTGCGGTGGACGGATGTCAAATGAATTGGGGAACGGCACAGGGCAATCGCATCTAAATCTGTAGGCCGATTCAGTTGAAATTGTGGCCAGAAGAAAGCGAGAATAAGTGGAAATCACCCTGCGCTTACTGAATATCGACGGGAAGACGCCGCGGATCAGGCCCTCAGTCGGCGAGAT
>JAJDZJ010000232.1 GCA_022824685.1 Caldilineaceae bacterium | reverse complement strand
TCGCCGACTGAGGGCCTGATCCGCGGCGTCTTCCCGTCGATATTCAGTAAGCGCAGGGTGATTTCCACTTATTCTCGCTTTCTTCTGGCCACAATTTCAACTGAATCGGCCTACAGATTTAGATGCGATTGCCCTGGCTGTTACGTATTTTGTGTCAAATGCCCCTATGGTATACTTGAACTGTCAAATGAAGTTGCAAAAGCAGTGGGTGGCGCGGGCCCCCCACCGTATGTCTGTCCCTGCAAGAAATGGAGATGTCCCCGGAGTGGCGAACCCGTTAGATTGGCTGTTGGGGCTGTTTTCGCTCGACATTGGCATAGACTTGGGCACTGCGAATACCTTGGTTCATGTGAAAGGGCGAGGGGTCATCATTGACGAACCGTCGGTGGTGGCGATCGATAAGTCGTCAAAGCGGCGCAGTTCGGTCAAGGCAATTGGACAGGAGGCAAAGGAGATGGTTGGCCGGACGCCCTCCCATATCGTTGCCGTGCGCCCCTTGCAGGACGGAGTCATCTCAGATTTCAAGATGACAGAGGAGATGATCCATGCCTTCATCGGCAAGGTCCACGGCAACAGGGCATTTGGAACGGCCCGCCCTCGAGTCGTAATCGGTATCCCTTCCGGCGTGACCGAGGTCGAAAAGCGGGCGGTGCGTGATGCAACCGTCAGCGCCGGCGCAAGGGAGGCGGGACTGGTCGAAGAGCCGATGGCCGCGGCCATCGGCGCAGGGCTGCCGGTCACCGAGTCGGTGGGCTCGATGATCGTAGACATTGGCGGTGGAACGACCGAGGTTGCAGTAATTTCCATGGGTGGGATCGTGGTCTCACGCTCGATCCGCGTCGCCGGTGACGAGATGAATGAGGACATAATCAACTATAGTCGCCAGAAATACAATCTCCTGATCGGCGAAAGAATGGCCGAGCGCGTAAAAATCGATATCGGCTCGGCATACCCTCTCGAAAATGAGCGGACCATGATCATCAGGGGACGCAATCTGATCACCGGTCTGCCAGAGGCGATCGAGATCAGCTCGGTAGAGATCAGAGAAGCCCTGACCGGTTCAGTCGAGGTAATTGTCGACGCGGTCAAAGATACCCTGGATGAGACGCCGCCGGAACTGGTGGCCGACTTGATGGAGCACGGCATTGTTCTGGCCGGCGGGGGCGCTCTATTGCAAGGACTGGCTCAGCGGATTCAGGACGAAAACCGGATGCACGTCTACGTCGCCGACAATCCACTTTCCTCCGTTGTGCTGGGTACGGGCATGATTTTGGAAAAGCCGGAGCACTATGCCGAAACTCTGACAACGATGCAGCGTAAGAGTACCATTCGATAGGTCCTGGTTCGAGTAGGCACATTCTGTGCGGCCCCCTATAGACGAGCATCGAGACGCCTATGCGTAACAGCGATCAACGAGGCTGGGGCGGTGTCAACTTCGGGCTCAAAATCGTCATCCTCTCTCTGACGGCTGTTCTCCTGTTGGCGTTACAACAGACGGGCCGTTTGGGTACCGTGGAAGGCTTGGTCACATTGGTTACCGCGCCGGGCCAGTCCGGGCTGTCGACGCTGACCAACCGCCTTTCCAGTTCCCTGACCAATCTGCGGAACTATCGATCCCTCCAGCGGCGGCTTACCGAACTGGAACGCGTTACCCAGAGTTTGAGCGTTGAAAACCTGCGCCTGCAGGAGGTAGAGCGCGAGAATCAACGCCTGCGCGAACTGCTGGCTTTCGCCGAAACCAGGCCCAGCTTCGAACTGCAGGGCGGGCAGATCATCGCCCGCGTAATCGGTCAGAACGCAACCAATTTCCTCAATTTCGCGATGATCGACCTGGGTTCTAGGCATGGCATCAGAGTTGGCATGCCCGTCGTAAACGAGCAGGGCCTGGTTGGCCGAATTAACGAGGTGACGGAAACGACCGCCAAGGTCCTGTTACTCACCGACCCCTCCAGCACTGTCAACGCAATTCTGCAGTCCAGCCGGTTGACAGGAGTCATCAGCGGCCGGCCCGGCGCCGATCCGGTGATTGGTTTCCTGCCCCAGGGCACAGAGATCGGCGTTGGCGAAGTGGTGCTCACCTCCGGCATGGGCGGCAAATTCCCCAAGGGAATCCATATCGGGCAGGTGGTTGAGGTCTGGCAACGGGACGTCAACGTTTTCCAAGAGGCGGTGGTTCGCCCGACTGTGAATTTTGGCCGCCTGGAACTGGTCATGGTCGTCACCAACTTCGACCCTTCTGAGTTCGTCCCGCTGCTGGACTCCCTGCCGCCGCCTGAGGGGGAGACGAGTGGCGAATGATGAACACGGCCTGGGCCGAGGAGGAATGTCCGGCGTCAGGTGGGGTCGGGGGTCCCTCTTTAAGTCCGTCGGGGCCGCCGAGGGCAGCATTCGACAGACCGGCGCAAGGGCCGTCTCTGCCCCTTCGTTTTCACCATCCGGCCCGAGCGCTTCCTGGCTTATCGTTCCCATTCTCGGCGCGGCAGCCATCTTTCAAGTGGTCGTTGTCCCGAAACTTGCGGTGCGCGGCGTATACCCGGATATGCTCCTTCTGCTCGTCGTCGCCAGATCGCTGATCGCGGGCAGGCGCGGCGCCATCATGTGGGGATTTGTCGGTGGTCTGTGGATGGATGTCCTCAGCGGCGGCGCGATGGGCGCATCCAGCCTGGGGCTGATGGCAACGGCCCTTCTGACCGGAATCGGGCACAACGCGATATTCCGCCGCAATTCCTTTGTGCCGCTGCTCGCAGCGCTGTCGGGCACTCTTTTCTTTTCGATGATCTATTTGGCAACCCTTACCGCTGTGGGATACAGGTTCCCCCCTGTCCCGCTGGTAGCCAATCTAATCATCCCTGCGACCGTGTACAATGGCGCTCTTATGTTTCTCGCGACACCGATTCTGAATCGTTTGCCCGAACAGGCAGGTTTTCCATAGGGCTCGGATTCCACATTTGCAGGCTTTCTGCCGCGTTCGCTTGGACAGGCGTTGGCGCCCACAATGCGCCGCGGGTCCTGTTCAGTAAACAAAGAGAAAGCAAGGCGGTTCTGCTCCTCTATCCCGGCTGTTTCGTCACTGCGGCAAGGCCAACGCGGCAGCAGGCCTCTGGGCTTTACGGGGCACAGCAGACAGTGTACTGAGTGAAGAAGCAACCAATGGACGAACGGGCAACCCGTACTGCGACGGCAACCTCTATAATTGTCCGGCTCACGCTGGCGGCGACATTCGTCGTATTCTGTGTGCGGCTATACTCCCTGCAAATCGTCCGCGGCGCGTCCTATCAAGAGCAGGCAGCCGTCAACCGCCTGAGAGAGATCGATACCTACGCGCCGCGCGGCGTCATATACGACCGCAACGGCGAAATTCTGGCCCGCAACCGTCCCAGCTTTGTCATCGCCATCATACCGGAAGACCTGCCCCCGGACGATCTCAGTACAGAGATCGATGAGCAACGTATCGCCCTTGAGAAGCTGTTAGCGGTCCTGGAAGCGAATTCTGATCCGGATATGGCGATCCGCATCGCCGAAGTCATGTTCCTGCACCTGGGCCGCGAGGACTTCAGCAAAACCGTCGAGTCGACAGGAATCGAAGTGTCCTTCCGCCTCATCGACCTCGAAGTGCTGCGTCAGGACGAAGAGGGCAATGAAATCCTCGAGGTCGTTCCGACACTGATTCCTGACCTTTCCAAACCACTCCCAATCCGTGGACTGCTGGCGCTTCTGGAGCGCGCGACGGCCCTCGGCGCGCAGGGCAGCTCCTACAAACCGATTTCAGTCCTGGAGCTGGTGGACCGCGAGCGTGCGTTTCAGGTCGCAGAGGAGACTTACCAGCTGCGCGGCGTCCATGTCCTACAGAAACCCGTCCGTGAATACCCCTACCGGGACCTGGCCGGACACGTGCTCGGCTTCCTCGGGCCGATCCCCAAGCTCGCGGCAGAAAACTACAAGGACAAGGGTTATGAGGACCCGAACGAACCGGTGGGCCTGAACGGACTGGAGTACACATACCAGGACTCGCTGCGGGGCACGCCTGGCAGAAGGCTTGTCGAAGTGGATATTCTTGGCCGGGAAAGTCGCACCGTCAACGTCGTCCGCGAACCTGAGCCGGGACTCAACCTGAACCTGAGCCTTGACATTCGCCTGCAACAGGTCATGCACGATGCCCTCGCCCGCCAGCTGGAAGAGACGGGCGCGCCCCATGGCGTCGCCGTGGCCATGGAACCCCGTGACGGGGCAATGCTGGGCATGGTCAGCCTGCCCAGTTACGACAACAATATCTTTTCCGAAGGGCTGGGAGAGGAGTATCAGGCGCTGGAAGTGGAAGACGATACGAAGCGCCCACTCTACAACTATGCCATCGGCGGACTCTACCCGCCCGGCTCAACGTTCAAGCTGGTCTCCTCCACGGCCGCCCTCGCCGAGAATGTGATCACTCCGTATACCACGCTCGTGGACAGGGGCCCAATCTACCTCCCGAACTTTTTCTTCCCTGATGATCCCACCCAGGCCCAGGAGTTCGTCAGCTGGAACCACAAGCTGAACATTCTGCACGGCGTCATGACGATCGTCGAGGGACTCGGCCTTTCGAACGACATCTTCTTCTACTACCTAGGGGGAGGCTACCCCGACTTCATGGTAGGCTTGGGCAGCGAACGTATGGCAAAGTGGATGCGTCTGTTCGGTTTCGGGGAGCTCACCGGCGTCGACCTGCCCGGCGAGGTGCGGGCATTGGTCCCGGACGAGCAGTGGAAGAGGCTGACCAAGGCCGAGGCATGGACAACTGGTGACAGCTACAACATGTCGATCGGACAGGGCGATGTGCTGGGGACGCCTATGCAGGTGATGGTCAGCACAGCCGCAGTTGCCAATGGGGGCTATGTCGTCAAACCCCAATTTGTCCAGGAGAGAGTGGACACGAACAATCGCGTGCACTGGCAGTACGAACCCGTCCTTCAGGAGCGGATGCCCGTAGATCCAGGCCTGCTTGCCTTCGTACAAAAGGGCATGTGGCACGCTGTCAATGGCATCTCCGGGACGGCCCCCAACAGCCGCGTGGAAGGCGTTACAGTTGCCGGCAAAACGGGAACGGCGGAGTTCTGCGCCTACGACCCGGAAATCCAGGACTGCAGTGATCGGGACGACGAAGGCAATCTGCCTTTCCACGCCTGGTATACAGCCTACGCTCCCTATGATAATCCTGAAATCGTCGTAACGGTCTTTGTCTATTCGGGTGGCGAAGGCTCGGCTGTTGCCATCCCGGTCGCGCAGGAGATTCTGCAGGCATGGTTCCATGATCTGCGCCCATAGCATCGCCGTCGGCCGCGGCGTGGGTCGTGAAATCCATCGCTTCCCGAACTACCTTTGGGATTCCCTCAATTCGATAACGTTGTTGGCCGCGACTGGTTTGCACGCAATGTCTACAAGGAAACAATGAGTACAAACAGGTTCTCCCTTCCGCAGGGTAGGTCGACTGCAGGGCCGGATATCCGAATCAAAGGCCGCGGGGGCTATACCGTCGTCGAAGTCGCGGACGATCGAGGCGACTGGCCGGAAATCGTGGACTACCTGGCCCGCCATATCTCGCAGGCTGACGGGTTTTTCAGAGACGAGCGCCTGGCCCTCGCAATTGGCGACAGGGCAGTCACGGCCGGCAATTTGCAAGCCGTAAATGAGGTGTTGGAAGAACAAAACATCGTCCTTGTCTCCCTGCATACCGGCAATCGCGACGCCTTCCTTGTCGCGCATCAACTGGGTCTGGACGTCGTGTGGGAGGGAGATTCGCCGCAGCCCGAGGTCAGCATGGACCGGGCCGCCCAAAGAAATGGGGACCGGCTGCATTCCCCATCGGCGCGCAGACTCTACTTGGACCTTCCTCTGGGCGAAGGCGGCATGACACACGCCAGCGGCCTTGAAGCGGCAAAGTCCAGCCCGCTCTCAGAGGACCCCGCCCTGGAGGGACTGGAAAGCCAATCGGCGGCCGTCACGCCCTGGGCGGAAGAACCCGGCGAAGATGTGTCGCCGCCGCCTTACATACATCGCGGCACCCTGCGCTCTGGCCACGCCATTCGCCACGCGGGCGCCGTCGTCATCCTGGGAGACGTCAACCCCGGCGCGCAGGTAATCAGCGCCGGCGATATTCTGATCTGGGGCCGTTTGCGCGGTACCGTGCACGCAGGCGCCATGGGCGACGCACGCGCCATCGTCGCCGCGCTGGATTTCGAACCGGTTCAGATGCGGATCGCCCAGCACATCGCCATGTCGCCAAAGGGCGCGTCCAGCAATCCCGGGTACTGGTTCTGGAAGCGAGAGAGCGGCGGGAGGCCCGAAGTGGCCAGGGTCATCGACAAACGAATATACGTGGAACCGTGGGATGCAAACAGGTGAACCTGTGAAGGGCGGCGCACCGCCCGCCGATGGCCGAGGATCCGGCACGGAACGCGGCCTCGTATTGACGTTGACGTCTGGCAAGGGAGGCGTGGGCAAGACAACAACAACCGCGAACTTGGGCACGGCCCTGGCAATGGCGGGTCAACGCGTCATCGTCTTGGATGCCGACATCGGCCTGCGAAACCTCGATATCATCATGGGCTTGGAAAGCCAGGTCGTCCATAACCTGGTTGACGTCATCGAAGGCCGCTGTACGCTCCACGAAGCCCTCGTACGCGACAAACGCGCCAAAGAGCTGTACCTTCTGCCCAGTTCACAGACGCGCGACAAGACCGCAGTCGCGCCCGATCAGATGATGACGCTTTGCGAGGAGTTGCGCGCCATCGCGGACTTCGTGCTTGTAGACTCGCCAGCCGGCATCGAGTTGGGATTTCAGAACGCGATCGCCGCAGCCTCCGAAGTGATCATTATAACCACGCCCGACGTCAGCGCGCTGCGGGACGCGGACAAGGTTATCTACCTGCTGGAACGGGATCTGAACACCGAGGCGCGACTGATTATCAATCGGTACAACCCCCGCCTGGTCCGACGCAAGGAGATGATCACGCGACACGATATCATGAGCATCCTCGGTATCGACCTTCTTGGCATCGTACCTGACGACGACCAGATCACCGTTTCGGCCAACAAAGGTTGGCCTGTCGCCCTTGACAGAAAGAAATATGTCAGCCGCGCCTATCACAACATCGCGCAAAGGCTGTTAGGGTACAATGTCCCCTTGATCCATTTCCAGGAGGTCAGCTGGCCGGAGCGGCTCCGCCGCATGATTGGTCTCTAGGTGGCGGCGATTAATCTGAACGATGATCAGACACTTCGACAAACCCCTCTTCTTTGCCGTGATGCTCCTCTGCTTCATCGGCATTGCCATGACATACAGCGCCACAATCACGACCGTCGCGCTGGCAGACTACTGGCAGAGGCAACTCCTTTTCACAGCGCTGGGCGCGATCGCGCTCGTAACCGCCGCGCTCTTCGACTACAGGCATCTGGAGCTGCTGGCCCAGCCAAGTTACTTCCTTCTGCTGGCTTCGCTGGTGGCAGTCTACTTTGTCGGTGAGGTCAAGAGCGGGGCACAGCGCTGGCTGGATCTGGGCGTAACCGATGTACAACCCACCGAGGCCGGCAAATTTCTTCTCATAGTTTTTCTTGCCTGGTATCTCAGCCGCTTTCAAGACCGTATCCGCAGGCTCTCCTATCTGTTGGGCGTTATTCTCCTCCTGCTGATTCCTCTGGGTCTCGTCTACGTCCAACCGGACCTGGGGATGACGGTTACACTGGCCTTCATCAGCGGGACACTGATTCTCATCAACGGCGTTCGATTGAGCCACGTCATGCTTGGCGCCGCCGGCGCGGCCGCGCTCTGGCCGGTTCTGCAGGGCACGCTTCAGGACTACATGATTGAACGAATCGAGATCTTCCTCGATCCAGGCTCAAACCCCGATGCATCGTTTAACGTCCAACAGGCGCTGATCAGCATCGGCAATGGGGGGTGGATAGGGTTGGGATGGGGCGAGGGAACACAGAATCAGCTGCATTTCCTGCGGGTCCGGCATACAGACTTCATTTTCAGCGTCATCGCCGAAGAGCTGGGCTTTATGGGAACGATTCTGGTCCTGCTGATATTGTTCTTCGTAATCTGGCGCCTTGTCCGTATCGCTGACCTGGCCCAGGACCAGTTTGGCCGCCTCATTACGCTGGGCGTTGCCTCACTGATCTTCTTTCAGACCTTTGTCAATGTGGGAATGAACCTGGCGATCTTCCCCGTCACCGGTATGACCTTGCCGTTTCTGAGCTATGGCGGCAGCAGTCTCGTCTCGATGATGGCGGCAGTGGGGCTGGCGCAGAGCGTCGTCATGCGCCATCGCAAGATGGATTTCTCTTGACCTCAATTTGAATGCGGGGATAGTGAGAGCAGAACAGAGTGCAGAGGCTCGTTATCTGCCGCCGGCGGACCCTGGCAGGCCCGCCGTCACTGGCCAAGCCCTCTCATCAGGTCCACCCAAAGTCCAGGTTGTAAGCCGATGACAACCACCGCGATCGCAGCGACGGCGACGACAAACTGCGGGGATCGCGCAGCGGGAAGCGCGCCCGGCTTTTGGGCTTCCCCGTCTTCTTCCGCTTGTTGGAAATACATCGCCACCACAATTCGCAGATAGTAGTACGCGCTCACCGCGCTGTTCAGGACGCCGACCACCACAAGCCAGGCCCAGCCAGCCTCCACGGCCGCCTTGAAGACCATAAATTTGCCGAAAAACCCGGCCAGCGGCGGAATCCCGCTCAGGCTGAGCATGAAAACCGCCATCGCCGCGGCCAGCGCCGGCGAACTGTCGGCGATGCCGGCCAGTTCGCTCTGCTCCACATCATTCTCATTCCCGCCCCTCTTTTCGAAGGCGATTATCACCGCAAACGCGCCTACATTCATGAAGGCATACGTAAAGAGATAGAAGAGAGCGGCTGACGATGCTGAAGCTGATCCCGCGACAAGAGCAATCAGGATATAACCGGCGTGGGCAACACTCGAATAGGCCAGCATCCGTTTCACGCTGCTCTGGCGCAAGGCTGTCAAATTGCCGACCGTCATTGTCAGGACGGCCAGAATGGCCAAGGGCAGGGCCCACTGACTCTGATAGGAAGGCAACGCAGTCATCATCAACCGGAAGAAGCCGGCAAATGCCGCCGCTTTCGTGCCGACGCTCATAAATGCCGTCACCGGCGTCGGCGCGCCCTGGTATACGTCCGGTGTCCACATGTGGAACGGGACCAGGCTCACCTTGAAGCCGAAGCCCACCAGCAGGAGCGCAATGCCGGGCAACACGAGCGACGGATTGCCTGCGCCCGCTGAGAGCGCTTCATGGATGCGCGCGTAGTGAGCGCTTCCCCCGGCGCCGTAAAGCAGCGCCGCCCCGTAGACAAAGAATGTGCTGGCAAACGCGCCCAGCAGAAAATATTTCATCGCCGCTTCAATGCTGCGGGGGCTTTCCCGGTAGAAGCCGCTGAGGATGTAGAGCGCCAGCGAGAAAATCTCCAGGGCGATGAAAAGGACGATCAGGTTCGTCGCCGTCCCCATCAACATCATTCCGATGACTGCCAACAGCTGCAGAGAGTAGAAGGCCCCCCCTTGCCGCTCAATCGCAGGCAGATAGTTGCGGCTCAACAGAACGCCCAGAACGCCGGCAATCAGCACGACCAGCCGTACGCTCAGCGCGAAACCGTCAGAGACGGCTCCCTCCATATATTCGGTCGGCGGCCTGCTCCAGATGAACAGCGATGCGCCGATGCCCAGTAAAAGGATGGCAATCGACAGACCGGCAAGCGACGACGCGCCATTCTGTTCGCGGCGCAGGATGTCAACGATCATCAGGACCATCACGCCTGCCGACAGAACAATTTCCGGCAGCAGAGCAACAGCGTTTTCGGTAAGGAGAGCGGTGTCCATAGCGGTCAGTCGACTGTTGTCTGTGGATTGTTGACAGAGGTAAACGTAGGCAGGCTGCTGTGATCGGCATAGCGTTCTTCAACAACCATTGGCGTCTGAACCACCTCCAGCGCCGCCACCGAAGGGTTGATCTTGTCCAGGAGGAAGTTCGGCGCCAGGCCGATCGCAAAGAAGAGCAGCACGAGCGGCAGCAGCTGCCCAATCTCCCCCCAATTCAGGTCCGGCAGCTTGTCCTTGAAATTGGCGGGATTCGTCAGCTTTCCCTGTGCCACCTGTCTGAACGCGTGCAGCAGATACCAGGCGGCCAGGATCACCCCCGAGGTGCCCAGGACGGCGAAAACGGGGGAGCTCTTGTAAGTCCCAAGCAATATCGCAAACTCGCCGACAAAACCGTTCAGCCCGGGCAGGCCGGCGCTGCTCATCGCCACCACCAGGAAGAAGAAACAAAAAACAGGCACGCTGGCCCACAGGCCGCCATAGTCTTCCATCAACCTGGTATGCCGGCGCTCATATAGCATCCCCACCATCAGAAATAACGCGCCCGTGCTGAGACCGTGATTGACCATCTGCAGTACAGCCCCGCTGATGCCCTGCTCATTCAGAGCGAAGATGCCCAATACGATGAATCCCATGTGGGCCACCGAAGAGTAGGCGACCAGCGACTTCAGATCCCGTTGCGCCAGCGCCACCAGCGCGCCGTACAGGATTCCCACAATCGCGAGCACGGAGATGAGCGAAGCGTAGTTGGAGACGGCCACGGGAAACAGGGGCAGGGCGAAGCGCAGAAATCCGTATGTTCCCAGCTTCAGAAGTACACCCGCCAGGATGACGGAGCCTGCGGTCGGGGCTTCCACATGGGCATCGGGAAGCCATGTATGGAAGGGAAACAGAGGTACCTTGATCGCGAAAGCCAGCGCAAACGCCAGAAAGGCCAGCTGCTGCAATCCCGGAGGCAGACCCGCCTCCTGCAACGCAAGCAGGTCAAATGTGCCCCCATGGAAATAGAGCGCCAGAATCGCCACCAGCATCAGCGCGGAACCCGCCAACGTGTACAGGAAAAACTTGATCGCCGCGTAAACCCGGTTCTCGCTCCCCCATTTGCCGATCAGGAATGCCATGGGAATCAGGCTGAACTCCCAAAACACATAGAAGAGCACAAGATCCAGCGCCAGAAAGACCCCCAGCACGGCCGTCTCCATCATCAGCATCAGCGCCAGGAAGCCGCCAAGATTCTGCTTGACATGCTGGTTGCTGAACGCCACCGCAATCGGCATCAACAGCGTCGTCAGCAGGACAAGCCACAGGCTGATCCCATCCACGCCCAGATGATAGTGGATGTTCGACCCCGGCATCCACTCGTAACGCTCTACGAACTGCATGTCCGGGATCTCTTGCCATCCGGGCAGAAGCAACAGGCTCACGACAAAAGTGGCAATGGTCGCGCCGAAAGCCAACCATCGCTTGAGGCTGTCGCTCGGCGCCAATAGAACAACCACGGCGCCGACCAAAGGCAAGAATGTAAGAACTGATAGCATGGCGACTACACCAATCTATAGACGATTATCGAGACCAACCCAAGTCAAAACCGATCGGTCAAGGAAGACCCTTAACCGCCAATCACGAACCACAACAGCAGCGCCACAACGCCGCAGAAAAGGCTCAGCGCGTACGTCGGCACCAGCCCGTTGTGGACTTTGCGCAACGCGCCGCCCACGGCCAGATTCGCCTGTCCGACAAGATTGACCGCGCCGTCAACAACACCCTGATCCACGACCCGGCTGAACCAGCTGGAAAGCTCGAGCAGCGGCCCGACGATTAGCGCCGCGTAGAGCTCATCCACAAGCCACTTTCTGGCGGCGATAGGCTCAAGCGGGCGCGCCAGCCTGGTTATCCCCGCGGACAACCTCCCAACGCCCGTATCCGCGCCTTTGACGTAGCGCCCGTAGGCCAGTCCGATTCCGGCCAGTGCCACAAGCGCGCTGACCGCCAGCAGCACCAACTCCATCGGAACGCTGGGATGGAAGGAAGGGACCCCCACCGACGCCTCCAGGTAATGTTCCATCGTGAGCAGGATTGGAAGATTGAGCGCCCCGCCGACCACGGCCAGAAACGCGAGGACCCAGAGGGGCCTGGTCATCACTCCTGGGCTTTCGTGCGCATGCTCATGGATGTGCTGATCACGCGCCTCGCCCCAGAAGGCCATGAAGACGGCCCGAAAACTGTAGAACGCAGTGAGCAGTGCCGTGAACAGGCCAATCAAATACAGAAGAATGTTGTAGTTGGCGGCGTGCAGCAGAATTCCATCTTTGGAGAAAAAGCCGGAAAGCAGTGGAAATCCGGCCAGGGCTGACGCGCCAATCAGGAACAGCGCATAGGTCGTTGGCATCTTGGCGCGCAGATTGCCCATCTTGCGAATGTCCAACTCGCCGTCAGGAAGGCCGTGCATGACATTGCCGGCCGCCAGGAACAGAAGCGCCTTGAAGAAGGCGTGCGTCACCAGGTGAAAAATGGCAAACGCGTATGCGCCCACGCCAACCCCCAACATCATAAAGCCCAGCTGCGACACCGTTGAGTAAGCGAGAATCTTCTTCATGTCCATCTGGGTCAGCGCGATCGTCGCCGCCATCAACGCCGTTAGACCGCCAACCCAGGCGGCGAGTCCGCCGGCCACTGGCGCCATCTCCCAAAAAACGTGTGTACGCGCCACCATGTAGATGCCCGCCGTCACCATCGTCGCCGCGTGAATCAACGCCGAAACCGGGGTCGGCCCCGCCATGGCGTCCGGCAACCAGACGAATAATGGCAGCTGCGCGCTCTTGCCGGTGGCGGCCAGCAGGAGCAACAAGCAGATCGCCGTCGCCGTCCCTGTGGCCAGCGCGCCTGCTCCCGCGAATACCTCCTTGAATACGACCGAGCCGACACCGGTCCAAATCAGGAAAACGGCCAGCATCATGCCAAAGTCGCCGATCCGGTTGACCAGGAAGGCCTTCTTGCCCGCGTCGGCATAGTGGCCGTAGGACTCGTCATGCCGGTCAAAGTAGAAACCGATCAGCAGATAGGAGGCCAGCCCCACACCCTCCCAACCGACAAACATCCCCACAAAGTTGTCGCTGAGTATCAGCACCAGCATCGCGAGGATGAAAAAATTCAGATAGACGAAAAATCGCTGAAAGTTCTGTTCGCCGTGCATATAGCCGCCGGCGTACACGTGAATCAGCGCGCCGACACCGGTCACGATCAGGGCCATCGTCACACTGAGCGGATCGATCAAAAGAGCCGCAGGCACCGAAAAACTCCCGATTGTTATCCAATCCCAGAGATGAACTGTCTCATAGCGGTGGTGTGGGTCCATGCCCGACAGGCCAAAAAAGAGCCCAATGCTGACGAAAAAGGAGAGGACCACCGCGCCTGACGCAACGATATGGATTCCCCGCTCGCCCAGACGGTCGCCCACAAAGAGGTTGACCAGAGCCCCCAGGGCGGGAAAGACAAGAATCAGCCAAGCTATTTCCAGCATAGGTTCCTCAGCATAGGTTCCTCATTGCGCCGCTAAGTCGGTCGTCCGGATTTGCTGGCATCTCGTGGTTGCGCCATGAATTCCAGGAGGGAGGACTGTCCCGCCCGCAAGCGGGTGTTCACCATCTCAGCAAATTGATTTCGTCGATGTTGATGCTCTGCCTGTGGCGGACATTGGCGATCAGAATCGCCAGCCCCACGGCAACTTCGGCAGCGGCCACGGCCATGATCATGAAGACAAAGATCTGCCCTTCCAGACTGCCCCACTGGCGGGCGAGCGCGATCAAAGTCAGGTTTACGCTGTTCAACATCATTTCGATGCACATGAAAATAATCAATGCGTTTCGCCGCAACAATACACCGGTCGCGCCGATAGAAAAGATGATCGCAGCCAGAATCAGGTAGTAGCTTGTCTCAACCATCACTCATTCGCCTTCACGGACGGGATGCCTTCGCCGGCGCCTTCCTGCTGGCGTCCCAGCACCAGCGCGCCGATCAGCGCGACCAGAAGCAGAAGCGCAATCAGTTCAAAGGGCAGCACATATTTTGAGAACAGTTCTATTCCGACGGCCTTCGGTGAGCCGCCCTGCAGCAGCGCCGCTGTTTCCTCCGACGGGGTCATCATGCGCGACAGCGTGCTATATGAGATGACCAGCAGCAGGATGACGCCCAGCGCGATGCCGACCGTACGACTCCACGCCCGTTGCGCGGCGCTGAAGTCGTTGGTTTCGCCGCCAATCAACATGATCACGAACAGGATCAGGATGACGATGCCGCCGGCGTATACGATGACCTGCGCCGCCGCCAGGAACTGCGCGTCAAGCGTGATGTATAGCACCGCCAGGGTGGCGAAGTTGGTGAGCAGAAAGAGCGCGCTGTGAACGGGCTGCCGGCTGGTTACCACGCCAAACGCCGCCGCCAGACTGACGGCCCCGACAAGCAGGAAAAACAGAAGCGACCAACTCATGAAATGTTACTCCGGTCGGATGATGACCTTTGGCATACCAGGATTGAGCAACTGCTCTTTCGTGAGCACGAAATCCTTGCGCTCGTAGTTGGCCATGGCAAAGTCGTGTCCAAGAACAATCGCCTCGGTCGGGCAGGCCTCTTCGCAGTCGCCGCAGAATACGCAGCGCAACAGATTCAGCTCATAAATCTTGGCGTGCCGTTCCCCCGGCGAAAGCGGCGCGTCCGGATCGTTCTCGGCCGCCTCCACATAGATTGCCTCCGTGGGGCAGGCCGCTTCACACAGGCAGCAGCCGATGCAGCGTTCCAGTCCATTGGCATAGCGCCGCAGTTCATGGCGGCCGCGAAAACGGGGGTAGATCGGAATGTCCTCGTGCGGAAACTCCACTGTCACCGGCCTCTGGCGAAGGTGTTTGAGCGTCACGCCCATCGCCTTCCCGATCTCGGATGCGCCCTTCAGAAAGTCGCCAAACTCCATCGAAATCCTCTTTTCCTTGCTGCGCCTACTTCAGGAACACGGCCAACACAGCTGAAACACTCACATAAACCAGGCTCAGCGGCAACATGAACTGCCAGCAGAACCTCATCAGCTGATCGTAGCGGGGCCGGCCAATGCTTGCCCGCACCCAGATAAACAGGAAGAGCAAAATCACGACCTTGATCAACAGATAGATCGGACCCAGCCAAATGTACTGGTCGGCAAATGGGCCTTTCCACCCGCCGAAGAACAGGGTCGCCATGATCGCGCTGGTGGAGATCATGTTGACGTACTCAGCGATGAAAAACAGCGCGAACTTCATCCCGCCGTACTCGGTCTGAAAACCGGCCACCAACTCGTTTTCCGTCTCCGGCAGGTCGAACGGGCTGCGGTTTGTCTCGGCCAGAATGCAGATAAAGAAAAAGGGAAAGGCCAGCCACAGCCAGATCCACTCCCACCAGGGGCGGAAGCCCTCAACCAGCTCCACCAGGCTGAAGCTGCCGGCCAGGATCAGTATGCTGACCAGAAACAGGCCCAGCGGCAGCTCGTAGGAGACCATCTGGGCCGAAGAGCGCAGCGCGCCCAGTAGCGAGTAGTTGTTGTTGCTGCTCCAGCCCGCCAGAATGATGCCGTAACTCTCGATCCCCGCTACCGCCAGAATCCACAAGAAGCCTATCCCCACATCAGCAATGGCCGGAGTCCCCTTGGCAATCGGAATCACCGCCCAGATGATCAACGCCGGAACGAGGGCCAGCGCCGGCGCCAGCAGATAGACCGGCTTGTCGACGTGATTCGGAATGATCTCTTCCTTGAAAAACGCCTTCACCGCGTCGGCCGCCGGTTGCAGAAGGCCGAATTTCCCTGCCCGGTTCGGGCCGTATCGAACCTGGAAACGGGCCAGCAACTTGCGTTCATACCAGGTCAGGTAGGCGAATCCCGTCAGCAGGACAAAGATCAATATCAGTGCGCGGACGGCCGGGAAGACCAAGAGCTGTAACCAGTCCATTTAACGCCTTTCCACCTTGACGCGCTGGGTATAGCTGCCGTTGAGCAGCGCCCCTACCGGCGCGCCGGGCAGACTCTCCGGAATCCAGGCGGTGCCCTGCTGCACCTGGGCATCGACCGCCGCGGTCACCTCAAGTTGCCCCTGATCACTTTGCACAGTGACCGGACTGCCCGCCTCCACGCCGAATGTGGCCGCGTCATCGGGATTGAGCGTAACGGTGGCGCTATGGGCCATTCCGTGCATCTGCTCGGTCAGACCGAATAGCGTGCCACCGTCGTAGAGGACGGTGCCGGTTACAAGACTGAGGGGATAGTCGGCCTCTGCAGAGGCTGCGGCGGGTACCCCCGCTGTGGCGCGCCCTATGGATTCCGCCGTTGAAGGCGCCGCCTCTGCCGCCCATTGACGGCCCTGATCGCCCAGCGCCTCCCAATTCAGGCCGGCATACGCGGGCACGGCCCATGTGATCTCTTCAGTGACGCTGCGGACGTCGGTGAACGGCCATGCCGCTCCCATCTGCCTGGCCAGGTGTATGAAGATCATCCAGTCCGGCGCGGCGCGTGACTTGGGGTCGGCCACAGCTTTCGGCGCCCTTTGCACCCGCCTTTCCAGGTTGGTGTAGGTGCCGTCGCTCTCGGCCCATCCCTGCGCCGGCAACACAACATCCGCCTTCTCTGCCGTTTCCGTCGGCAGCAAATCGGTGACCACCAGCAGGTCCAGGTCATCAAGGCTGGCGGCCCAATCCGGCGATTCCGCGGCCGGGTTGGCCCCGTTCACAAAGAGGCCTCTCATCTCCTGGCTGTCCAGCATCTGCTTATAGGAATACCCGGGCGAACCGGATAGCGTGCAGCCCCATAGCCTCTCCAGCCTGGCCTTTGCCTCTGCATCGTCCAGCGGGAACTGGCCGGGCAGCCGGTCGGGAAGAACGCCCATGTCGCGGCAGCCCTGGGCGTTTCCATCCAGCCCGACGTAGGCGACGCTTGTGCCTTCGCCGGCGGCCTGGGCGAGCTGTTCCAGGCCCAGACGGACACCGGGGCCGCTCTCCCCGCGCGCGGCCATCGGCCCATAGATGATCAACGCCTTCTCGCTCTCCGAGAGCAGTTCGGCGGCTGCTTGCGCCGCTGAATCACCATCGGCTTCACCCGATCCCTGTACAGCCTGCTTCAGGCTGTCTATCAGCGGAATCTCCTCGCCCGGTCTGTAGGCCAGGTAGGGACCCTCGTAGCGGGTCAGCTCAATCTTGCGCGCGTGGGCAATGATCAGCTTGACACCGCCCCGGAGGATGGCCCGTTTCAGATGCAGGTCCAGCACCGGCAACTCTTCGCTCGGGTCCACGCCAAAGAGCAGGACCGTATCCACCTGCGGGTCCGGCCCGTACTGCGGTTTCATCAGCTCTGCCAGGGCCGGCAGGCCCGTGGGCAGCGCCGCGACATCACCGCCATCGCGGTGGTCGATGTTGTTCGTCCCAATCACACCGCGCATGAAACGCTGCAGCGCGTAGTTGCTCTCATTGCTGATCTTGCCGCTGCCGATGGCGCCGATGGCATCAGCGCCGTACTTCTCCTTGATGCCGGCCGCCTTGCCTGCGATGTAGGCCAGCGCCTCGCTCCACTGTACCTGCGTCAGCCTGCCGTTCTTGCGCAGCAGCGGTGCCGCCAGCCGCTTCTCGTCGTTTACCCATCCGTGCGCGAAACGTCCTTTGTCGCAGATCCACTGATCATTGACCTGCATGTTTTCACGCCCAACGATGCGCCGCAACTGGTGCGTACGGCTGTCCAGCCGCACATTGCAGCCCACCGAACAGTGCATGCAAATACTGGGCGTCCGTTCAATCTCCCAGGGACGGTATGAGAAGCGGGAGACGCGATTCGTCAGCGCGCCTACAGGGCAAAGGTCGATGATGTTGCCGCTCGTCTTGGCGTCGACCGGCCGGCCTTCCTGAATGTCAACGATCGTATCGTTGCCCCGCTCGAAAAGACCCAGCTGCGGCTTGTCCTCCCACTCTTCCAGATACCGGATGCAGCGCCAGCAAAGAACGCACCGTTCCTGGTCCAGTACGATCGTATCCGAAATGTCGTAATGCTTTTTGGCCAGCCGCTTCGGTTCGATCAACTGGCTGATGCCCTGGCCAAAGCGCATCGTCTGGTCCTGCAACGGGCACTCCCCGCCCTTATCGCAGATCGGGCAGTCGAGCGGATGATTCAGCAGGATAAACCCCAGATTGGCCTCCTGCACCGTCCGCACCTGCTCGGTGTCGGTTCGCACAACCATGCCGTCGCCCACCGGCATCGTACACGAGGCCATCATCGCTGTCCCGCGCGGCCCATCCACCTCCACCAGGCACATGCGGCAACAGCCGACCGGATCCAATTTGGGATGCGAACAAAAAACTGGAATCTCGACACCCGCCATGCGCGCCGCGTCAACCAGCAGCGTCCTGGCAGGGACCGACACTTCCTTCTCGTTGATTGTAAGCGTTACGTGATCAGCCATGGACAGTTAAGTCTCCGAATCAGAAGAGATTTCTTTCAGGAGCGGCGGAATCGGGCCGCGACTTCGGCTGGCGGCAGTTGTTCGCCAATCTTCACCATGAAATCAGGAAAAGCAAGCGGCGAGGCGGAATCAGCGTCCCGCATAGGATCCCGCTCGCTCCTGACCTCTGCGCTCGCGCCCAGCGCAACAGGTCGCGCGACAAAAGCCATCGAAAACTCTCTCAGTCGTCCCCGGGAACCAGGTCATCATGCAGCACGATATTCCCGCCGACCGGCGCAAATGTGCTGTCGCGCAAACCGCTCTCCTCGTGCGTATTCGGGCGGTAATCCGGGCGAATCGGCAGCACCGGCCCAATCTCGTCCGGATTGGTGCTCTCGCTCTGGGTGGCAAACTCGCCGCGGAACTTGATCAGATTGCTCTGTAGGCCCCAGACAGAAGCCTCGCCAAAGGGGCAGAAACTCTTGCCGGCGATATTGTCCGCGATGTACTCCATCAGTTCCAGATCTCTGCCCAAGCCCTGCCCCTCCTCAATGCGCAGCAGGATCTTCTCCAACCAGGCCGTGCCCTCGCGGCATGGGGTGCACTTGCCGCAACTCTCCTCGCGATAGAAGCTGAGCGTGCGCCTCGCCACCTCAACCATCGAGGTGCGGTCGTCAATCGCGATCACGCCGGCCGAGCCAAGCAGTGACCCCGCCTCCGCCACGCTCTCATAGTCCAGCGGCGTATCAAACTGGTCCGGAGTCAGCAGCTTCATCGAAAGGCCGCCGGGCACGATCGCCTTGATGGGGTGACTCTCGTCCTCCGGCCCGCCGCCATACCTGTTCACCAGCTCGCTCAGAGGCGTGGCGTGGGGAAGTTCGTATAGTCCAGGCCGCTTCACATTGCCGCTCAAGCAGAAAATCCGCATGCCTGGGCTGCGCTCGGTCCCATACGCCTTGTACCAGTCGACACCGTGCCGCATGACGTGGGTCACGTTGCAGATCGACTCGACATTGTTCACAATGGTCGGCTTGGCGTACAGCCCCTCCACGGCAGGGAACGGCGGCTTGAGGCGCGGCTCGCCCCGGTAGCCCTCCAGGCTCGTAAGCTGGGCCGTCTCTTCCCCGCACTCGTACGCGCCCGCGCCCCGGTGAAGCACAATGTCCAGGTTCTTGCCGCTGCCAAAAATGTTCTCGCCCAGGTATCCCTTGGCCGTGGCTTCCGCGAGAGCCTCCTCCAATCGCGTATAAGCAAAGTAATACTCGCCGCGAATATAGATGAAGGCCTTCTCCGACTCAATCGCGTGGCAACTCAGAATGATGCCTTCGATCAGCTGGTGCGGGTCGTACTCCATGATGATGCGGTCTTTGAACGTGCCCGGCTCCGACTCGTCGGCATTCACAACCATGTACCTGGGCCGCGTCTCCGGCGGCAGAAAGCCCCACTTGACGCCGGTGGGGAAACCGGCCCCGCCCCGCCCGCGAATGCCGCTCTCCTTGATCTGATCGACCATATCGGCCGGCTCAATCTCTTCCAGCGTCCGCCGCGCCGCGGCGTAGCCGCCGTAGGCCTCGTATGTCGCGATCTTGTGGCTGTCCGGCTCGTTCAGACGGTCCATCAGATAGCGGGGCTCCATGCCGTCCGTCAGGTAGGGCCCGTCTGCCGCGCCTTTGTTGTCAGGATCGGCCTCAGGCGTCCAGCGCTCCAGGCTGCGGAATCCGTTGCCGGACTTCAACACATCGACCGCCTTCTCCACATCCGCAGCCGATTTGAGGTTCTCAAAATACCGGATCTCACCGCTCTTCTGGTCGGTGACGATCGCCATCGGCGCCGTGCCGCATGAACCCAGGCACTCCATATGATCAAGCGCAAACTGGCCGTCCTCGGTTCTTTCGCCGTGATGGATGCCGAGCGTCGTCTCGAAGTTGTGGAGGCACCGGTTGCCGCCCCGCAACATACAGGGCACATTGGTGCACACTTCGATATGATATTCGCCCTTCGGCTCCTCATGCAGCATGTTGTAGAAACCGACAACCGCGCCCACCTCCGCCGGCGCGATGCCCAGAATCTCCGCCAGTTCGTCCTGCTCTTCCACCGGGCAGTAGCCGTGCTCCCGCTGAATCACATAGAGCGCCGGCAGAATGCCCGACCGTTCCCGGCCCGCGGGATACCGTGCCAGTATCTCGTCGATCTCCTGCCGCATCTGTTCCGTGATCATTGCATACCCCAGTTGGCGCTGGACAATCCGGGATGACCCGTGCGGGGCCTTTCCAACGGACCCGGCGCTATCTGTCAACCTCGCCTAAGACTATGTCGATCGACCCAATGTTGGTGACAACGTCGGACAGCATCTCGCCGCGACTGATATGGTCGATGGCATAAAGATTATTGAAGCTGGGCCCGTGAACATGCAGGCGGTACGGCTTGGCCGAGCCGTCGCTGTAGATGAAGAAGCCCAGCTCGCCCTTGCTGCTCTCAATGCCGTGGTAGAAGAAGCCGGGCTCAACATGGAATCCTTCCGTCATCAGCTTGAAGTGATGGATCAACGCCTCCATACTCACGTCCAGCTCGGCGCGCGGCGGCAGGGCCACCTTGCGATTGTTTGACCTGTACAGGCCGCTGGGCAGATTGTCCACCGCCTGCTCCAAAATCCGCACGCTCTGCCGCATCTCCTCTAACCGCAGGGTAAAGCGCCCGTAACAGTCGCCGCTGTCACGGGTCGGCACCTCGAACGTATACTCCTCGTAGCCGCTGTACGGCCGGTCCCGGCGCAGATCCCAGTCCACGCCGCTGCCGCGCAGCATCGGCCCCGTCAGTCCCATGGCCAGCGCGTCCTCGGCGCTGACGTGACCGACGCCCTTCAGGCGCTCCTGCCACAGCGGCGCCTCAGTCACCATCGCCTCGTACTCGCTGATCTTCTGCGGCATCAGGCGCAGAAAATCCTTCAATTCGGCCACAAAGGCGTCCGGCAAATCCTGCCAAACGCCGCCAATGCGAATATAGCTGACCGTCAGCCTGGCCCCGCAAGCCATCTCAAACAGGTCCAGAATCCGCTCCCGCTCGCGGGTGGCGTACATCAGAAGGCTCATGCCCGTGCCCGAAACATCCAACACATGGGTGGCCAGCCAGAAGAGATGCGAAGCGATTCGCTGCATCTCCGCCATGATGACCCGGATCACCTGCGCCCGCTCCGGAATCTCCAACCCCAGCATTTGCTCGACCGTCAGACAGTAGCCCAGGTTGTTCGACATCGAGGACAGATAGTCCATGCGGTCGGTATAATAGACAAAGTCCTTGTAGCGCTTGTTCTCTCCCGTCTTTTCAAACCCGGAGTGGAGAAAACCCAGATCCGGATCGATGCTCACGACGCGCTCGCCGTCCAGCTCCACCACCAAACGCAACACGCCGTGTGTACTCGGGTGGTGGGGCCCCATGTTGATCACCATATTCTGGCGGCTCATCCCGGGCGGCAGGTCCGGCGCGACACTCTCCGCCGCCAAAATCTGCGTGCCGAGCGTATCAAACTCAGGGTCGTCCCACGTAAAGGTAAACGGGACCTCCTCGCCGCCTAGAGGCGCCTGCTTCTGCAGCGGATGGTTGGGCCAGTTCTTTGGCATCAGGATCCGGCGGGGGTCGGGGTGCCCGTCGAACCGGATCCCCATCAGGTCGAAGACTTCCCGTTCGGGCCATTCCGCGCCCCGGTATACAGATGTCAGGCTGTCGACGTGCGGGCTCGTCCCATTGCCCTCCGTGCCGCTTCGACAGTCCGTGACGACCGTCAAATGCTGGTTTCTCGAGTAGGAACGAAACTGGTAAATCGTCTGAAAGCGGGCCTCCCCGTCCAACGGCAGTTCGGATCGGTCCACGCTCGTGACGTCGATCAGCGTCTCGTATTGGAGTTGGGGATCGTCGCGCAGAAATGTCGCCAGCGCTTTCAGCTGCCCCGGCTGCGCATACACGACCTGATTGCCGTGATGCAGACCGGCCGCCGGAATGTCCTCCCCAAACCGTCCTGCAATTCGTCGAATATCCTCCGTTTCGCCCTCTGGCGGAGGCGCCAAAGCGGGGATGCCCGGCGGGTTCAACGTGCGCTGGGTCTCGTATGAACGAATTACTGGTGCAACATCAAGAGGCATCGCTAAACTCGCTCTCTCTATTCCACGCCTGCCAGGACAAATACTAGATACGGTTCACAACGCGGGCAAGATGGCCCGTCGCTCGGCGGCAGACCCGTTATTCTCAACGCGGCTTCAAACGCCCAGGGGCATGATCTCATCAACCGCCAGCGGCTCCTCTACCTTGCGGCCGGCCCCGATCGTCTCGCGTCGCTGCTTCGCGCGCAACATGTCCATCGCATATAGAAGTGACTCAGGTCGAGGAGGGCATCCGGGCACGTAGACATCCACGGGGATGATCTTGTCGACCCCTTGAATGATGGCGTAATTGTTGAATGGCCCGCCGGCGCTGGCGCAGATTCCCATCGCGATTACCCATTTTGGGGCCAGCATCTGATCGTAGATCCGTTTGATGACCGGGGCCATCTTGTTGCTGACGCGCCCGGAAACGATCATCAGATCCGCCTGCCGCGGGCTGGCCCGAAACAGCTCCGAACCGTAACGGGCAATGTCGTGTCGCGCCGTTCCGGTGGCGATCATCTCCATCGCGCAACAGGCCAAACCAAAGAGCAAGGGCCATGTGCTATTGGCCCTTCCCCAATTGACAACGCTGTCCAGCGAGGTGGTCAAAATGCCTTCAGGAACCTTTTCTTCTATGCCCATTTCCGTTCCTTTGCATCTGCATTTCAGCCGTGTCGCCGGCGGCAGGTTGGGGGGGCGGCGTCTGGCACTCGGCTTTCAATGCCCTATTGCTGTTCGTCCCAAACTATCTGTTGTTCGTTGCCTGAGAAAGACCGTGCGCGGCCAGCGATTCCCCAGCCTCTAGTCCCAGTCGAGAGCGCCCTTCTTCCATTCATAGAGGAAACCTACCACGAGTACAATGAAAAAGGGAACCATCGCCAGTAGCGCAAACAGGCGAAGGTCTCTCAAGACTGCCGCCCACGGGAAGAGGAAGATGACTTCGATGTCGAATATCAGGAAGAGCATCGCAACAAGATAGTATTTCACCGGGAACCGCCGACGGGCGTCGGCAAAAGGGATGATCCCCGACTCGTATGGCTCCAACTTCTGTTTGTTGCGCTCTCGCGGCCCAAGCAGGGCTGGCAGCCCTATGGCGATCGCGCCGAATCCGGCCGCCAACAGGATCAAAATGAGAAGTGGCAGATAATCGCTTGCCATCCCGACATTCCTTTTCCGCGCTCCTGATAGGCCTGGGGAACTGTTCGTGCATTTTTCCACGAACGATTTCATTCTAGCACGAACCGAAATCGACTGTCAAAGCCCATCCGCGCCAAATGCTCTCAGTTCCGCCAACCAAACGCCGACTGCCCGTCGCCCCTGTCCCCTCGCCCCTGCTCTCCCGCCTTTTGCGTTTACAAAGGGTACAGACTTTCGCTATCAGAAATCGCTATGCTATACTTTTGCGGGAGATTGTTAATTTCCACACAAACGGATTCTCGGCAATGCTCAGTCAATATTTCTTCATTCTGATCATGTCCGGCCTGGCCGTGGTCTTGCCCCTCGCCGCCATCGTGATGGGCCACTTTCTTGGTCCCCGCCGGCCCGATGAGATTAAGAACGACATCTATGAGAGCGGCGTCGAAACGATTGGCGAGACTTGGGTGCAATTTCGCGCCCAGTACTATCTAATAGGCCTGGTATTCGTCGTATTCGACGTGGAAGCGCTGTTTCTCTTTCCAATCGCGGTGGCATATCAGCAACTGGAAATGTTCGCCGTTCTCGCCACAATCTTCTTTGTCCTGCTGCTTGTGATCGGTCTCTTGTACGACTGGCGCAAGGGCGCCTTGGAGTGGCAATAATCTTCGCCTTTTTGCGGCGTGCATTGAACCATCGCGCGGCCCCGAAGGGCCGCTTTTCCACAGCGTCCTGTCTGGAGGCACCGTTATGCAGGTAACCCAATGGAGCGAAGCGCTCTCCGGCTGGCTCATGGGGCTGGGACTTCCTGGCTGGGCGGCCATCTTTCTCGTCTACGCCGTCGGCTCCTTTATCCTGATCAACTACGGCATGTTGTCTGTGCTGTTGCTTATCTGGATCACCCGCAAAGCGATCAGCCGCATCCAGGATCGGATAGGGCCCAACCGCGTCGGCAAGTACGGACTCCTCCAAACCGTTGCTGACGCCGCAAAACTGCTCTCCAAAGAGGACATCACGCCCTACGAAGCAGACAAAATCGCCTACAACCTTTCGCCCATCCTCGCGGTTTTCGGTGTGCTGATGCTGCTGGCGGTCATCCCATTCGCGCCGGGGCTGACCGGCGTCGATCTGAACGTCGCGGCCCTCTACGTTGTGGCGCTTGGCTCCATCGGCATTATGGCCGCGCTGATGGCCGGGTGGGGCAGCAACAACAAGTATGCGCTGCTGGCCGGTTTTCGCGTCGTAGCCCAGCTCCTGAGCTATGAAATCCCCCTGGTATTGGCCATCCTCACGGTTGTGCTGCTCACCGGTTCGATGCGCTTCGGCCAGATCGTCGAAATGCAGTCGCTGCACGTGGCCGGCTTCAATCTCGGATTGGGCTGGCTTGGTATCGTCATGCCCGGCGCGCTGATCGTCTTCTTCGTCAGCTCCCTTGCCGAAGCCGAGCTCACCCCCTTTGACCTGCTCGAAGCCGAATCCGAGTTGATCGCGGGATTCCACATCGAGTATTCCGGCATGAAGTTCGCTATGTTCTTCCTGGCCCAGTTCCTGAATGCCTGGATCCTCGGCGCCGTGGCCGTCACGCTCTTTCTCGGCGGCTGGCAGGGCCCCGGCGTCGGCTTGCCCGTCATCGGGCCCATCCTGGGCCTCGGCTACTTTATGATCAAAGTGTACGGCGTCTATGTACTGCAGCAGTGGATCCGCGGCACCTTCCCCCGTATCCGCATCGATCAGATGATGTACTTTGCCTGGAAGGTCCTGGTTCCGCTGATGATCGGCCTGATCGTCGCCCAGGCCATCATCCAGAAGCTGCCCACACCGGTCGCAATCCAATACGTGCTGATCTTCATCGCCAATGTCGGTGTCATGGCCGTCGTTGCCTATGTTCTGCAGAAATACTTCCGCGAGGAACAGATTCGGACAAAGCGCTCTTTCGAACCGACCTCGCTCATCGGCGGGATGCAGGTGTCCGAAAAAGGCACAATGTATTAGACAGCGCATGGCAAGCCGTTTCTTGGGCGTGCGCCGGCTTACTTCTCATTAGGAAGGGCAGGGATTCTCATGCAGTTACCGCTGGGTATCGAGGTACCGATTCCAACATTCGAACAGTTCGTGTTCATCCAGGTGGCGCTGCTGACCGCGGTCGCCGCCCTGGCGGTGGTGATCAGCCGCAACCTCTTTCACAGCGCCCTCGCCCTGACGTTGACATTCTTCGGCGTCGCCGGCGTCTATATCTTCCTGGAGGCCGAATTCCTCGCCGTAAGCCAGGTCCTTGTGTACGTCGGCGCGATCGCCATGCTGATCGCCTTCGCCATCATGCTCACGCGCAGCATGATGTTCGGGCGCACCTCCCCGCTCAACAACCAGTGGGGCAAGTCGTCTCTGTTCGCGATTCTCTTTTTCAGCGCCTTGCTTGCTTTTGCCAGGGCAACGCCCTGGCCCGCCGCCGGCGAGGAAGTCGTCGCTGACGAAGCGCTGATAGGGCAACTGGGAAGAGAGTTCGTCACGACTTACGTTATCGCATTTGAAGTATTGGGCCTGCTGCTGCTGGTGGCCCTGGTCGGGGCAGTGATGCTGGCACGCGATCGGTAAAGGCAGGGCATTCAACTTTGGTCGCTGCCGCCATGAGAGGCCGCTGATCACCGGCCTTCGCATTTCCTTGAGGTTGATCCTATGGTTCCGCTCAGTTGGTATCTGATGCTCGCCGCCTTCCTGTTTTCGTGCGGCCTGTACGGCGCGCTCGCAAGGCGCAATGCCATCGCCATGCTGATGGGCATCGAGCTGATGCTCAACGCAGCCAATATCAACCTGGTGGCCTTCTGGCGCCACGGCGTCGGACCCATGGAAGACCTGACCGGCCAGGCCTTTGCCGTACTCATCATCGGCCTTGCGGCCGCCGAGGCCGCCGTCGGCCTGGCCCTGATTATCGCTGTCTACCGCGAGCGGCGCACCATCGATGTCGACGAGCTGGACGTTCTTGCGGGCTGATCCCGCCGGAACAGCTCGGCGGGCGCCCCAATGGCGGCGGCTGCCGGTAGGTCAATGCAACAGTGGCCAAGAGGCAGTTGACGGGCACACTGGAAGAGCAGTGCGACTTTCTCTACCAGCTCGCCCAGGAAAAAATGGCGAGCGGAAACTACACCGGCGCAGTCTATGCGCTCAAAGAGATCGTAAAGCACAAGCCCGAATATGCTGACGCGGCGCAGCTCTTGGAAGACGCGCGAAAACGCAAGAAAGCGCAATCATTTCGCCTGATCATCTCTCTTGCCGGCGCAGCCCTGTTTCTGGCCGCTGGTTCTTTCGCCGGGCTTCAGAACGATCTGTGGCTCTTTGCCCTGGCATTTGCCGGCCTGCTCGCAGGGTATGTCGTTGCCAATCTGGTACGAAGGCCCGCTACGTCTTAGGCAGCTCGCCTGGCTTCTGAACTGACTACGGAAGACCGTCACATTTTCACTTAACCCTGAGGCTTCTCTATGGAAGGACTATTCAGCGTCACCTGGGTTGTGCCAATCCCTCCCTTCCTGGCATTCCTGGCGATCGTGCTCTTTTTGAACAAAAATAAGCGGGGCAGCGCCCTGACCGCGATCGGCGCCGCCCTCCTCAGCTGCATCCTCGGTTGGGGCATCGCCTTTGCCTCCTTCTTCCGTGATCATTTCGGCGACCACCCGATCGACGAGGCGATCTACACCATTCCCACGGGCGCAACCGAATTCGTCATCGGCTATGCCGTGGATCCCTCCAATGCTCTGATGCTCTTCATGGTGCCCTTCCTGGTCCTGATGATCTTCATCTACTCCAGCGGCTACATGACCTACCCCCACCACCTCCAGGCTGCCCAATATCCAACCGCCTACGCCCAGGGCAAGGATCCCCGTTACAGCCGTTTCATGGCCTACATCTGTCTGTTCGCAACGGGCATGTTGGGCCTGGTCGTCGCGAACAACCTGCTCCAGTTCTTTATCTTCTGGGAAGTGATGGGGCTCTGCAGCTACCTGCTGATCGGCTTCTGGTATGAGAAGGCTTCGGCGAGGGCCGCAGCCGTTAAGGCCTTCATCACCACGCGCATCGGCGACGCCCTTCTCATGATCGGCCTGATCCTGCTTTACGTCCGCAGCGAGCCCAGCAGCCTCCGCTTCAGCGAACTGTTCACCGAAGCCAACCTGGATCAGCTCGCCGACACGCTCGTGAACATTCCCGTCTTCGGCGAAGTTCACTGGATTTCGCTTATCGGCGTCCTCATCTTCTGCGGCGCAATCGGCAAGAGCGCCCAGTTCCCGCTGCACATCTGGCTGCCCGACGCCATGGAAGGGCCGACCCCGGTCAGCGCCATGATTCACGCGGCCACCATGGTGTCGGCCGGCGTATTCCTGCTCGTGCGCATGTTCCCCATCTACGAATTCTCCGGCCAGGTCTCCACCGGTACCCTGCAGTTCGTCGCCTTCATCGGCGCGTTTACAGCCCTGTTCGCGGCGACCATCGCACTGGCCCAATGGGACATCAAACGGGTGCTGGCCTATTCCACAATCTCACAACTCGGATACATGGTGGCCGCCATCGGTATGGGGGCCTATTTGGCCGCGCTCTTCCACCTTCTGACCCACGCCTTCTTCAAGGCGCTCCTGTTCCTCGGCTCAGGCAGCGTGATTCACGGTGTTGAGCATGGCTACCATCATGCCCACGAGCACGCGCACGACGACCACGACGAACACCACGGCGAACCACACATCGTTCGCCGCGCCGACGGCATTCTCGACACTGAAGACGCCCAGGACATGCGCAACATGGGCGGCCTCCTGTCCCGTATGCCCAGAACCGGCTGGACCTTTATCATCGGCGGCCTTGCCCTCTCGGGCTTCCCCCTGGTCACCGCCGGCTTCTGGTCCAAAGATGAAATCCTTGCATTCGCCTGGCACGGCAACCATCAGTGGCTTTTCTGGACGCTTGCCCTGTCAGCTTTCCTCACCGCCTTCTACACCATGCGCCAAATTGGGCTGACCTTCCTGGGCCAGGCCCGCACCGAAGGCGCCTCGCACGCCCCCGAAAGCGTCGCCAGCATGACGACCCCGTTGATCCTGATCAGCTTCTTCGCCATCGCGGCCGGGTGGGTCGGGATCCCCGAAACCTTCCCTGTCCTGGGCGGCATCGTTCCCAACTGGCTGGCGCACTTCGTTGAACCCTATATGAAGTATATGCACCTCTATCCGGTTCACCCTGATTTTCATATCCTGCCGCTGGCTGTTTCGCTGCTGGTGGCTCTGGGCGGACTCGGCGCAGGCTACCTTGTTTACGGCCAGGGGCTGAAGGAAGGCCAGACCGATCCCGTCGCGCGCGTGCTCGGCCCAATCTGGTGGATGTGGCACCGCAAATATTGGATCGACGAACTGTATAACGGCACCATCGTTCTGTTCACGATGTGGCTGAGCCGCTTCCTGGCGCTGTTCGACCGGGAGTGGATCATAGACTGGTTCGTCAATGGCGTAGGCCGGACTGCCCTCCGCCTCGGCGATCTCGCTTCCGCCTTCGACAGATTCGTGGTCGATGGCTTTGTAGACGGTGTCGGCTGGATCTCTGACCAGGCCGGCCACCTTGCCCGCCTGTTGCAGGATGGACGCGTGCAGACATACCTGCTGTTCGGTATGTTGATCCTGGCCGTGTGGCTGTTCCTGAACGTCTTGCCCATGATACTGACGCTGGTGTAAAGAGTCGCAAGGACGCGAGTCCCTGTCTTCCCGGGGAATCGCATCCGGCTCTCACCTTCTGACTTGCCTTTTGACTTACCTAAACCCTGCGTGGAGACGGCTTCATGGAATCACTTGATTCAATCGTCCTGACAATACTGCTCTTCTGGCCGCTGGTCTCGGCGCTGCTGGTGATCCTGCTTGGCAGGAGCGACAGCCAGATCAAGAAAGGCTCGATCTGGGCAAGCCTGCTTCCTCTTGGCCTCAGCATCTACCTGCTCTTTGCCTACGACTCCGCCGCGGGCGGCATGCAGTTTGAGCAGTTCGCAGAGTGGATTCCCCAACTCAACGCCGGTTACCACATCGGCGTCGACGGACTGAGCATTCCCTTGCTCTTCCTCACCGCCCTGCTCAGCACCCTGAGCCTCTACTATAGCGCGGGCGTGATCAACGAGCGCGTCAAGGAATACTTCTTCTTGATGCACCTGCTGGAATTCAGTATGCTGGGCGTCTTTCTGGCCCTGGACTACGTCCTGTTCTATGTCTTCTGGGAAATCAGCCTAGTCCCGATGTACTTCCTCATCGGTATCTGGGGCGGCGAAAACCGCGGTTACGCGGCCACCAAGTTCTTTATCTACACCTTGGTCGGCTCGGTGGCGATGCTGCTCGCAATCCTGGGAGTCTACTTCGCCACCGGCACCTTCGATATCGTCGAAGCGGCCGCAGCCAAGCCCTTCGCCGGCAACCTGACGCTGGCAAGTCTCGCCTTCTGGGGATTCTTCCTGGGTTTCGCGTTCAAAGTGCCCAGCTTCCCCTTCCACACCTGGCTTCCCGATGCCCATACCGAGGCCCCCACCGCCGGGTCGGTCATTCTGGCCGGCGTTCTGCTGAAGCTGGGCGCCTACGGCATGCTGCGCATCATGTTGCCCAGCTTCCCCGAGGCCTCCGTCTATTGGGCTACCTGGCTGGTCGGCCTCGGCGCGATCGCCATCGTCTACGGCGCCTTCGTCTGCGTTGCCCAGACCGATCTCAAGAGGCTGATCGCATACAGCTCGGTCAGCCATATGGGCTATGTCATGCTCGGCATCGGCGCCGCGGCCGCGGTCATGACGCCTGAGGGCCTGGCCAGCGCGGTCAACCGCTTCGGCCTCACGCCCCAGGCCATCCAGGACAGCGCGGCCATGGCGCTCAACGGCGCCGCCCTGCAGATGTTCAACCACGGCATCATAACCGGGGCGCTGTTTTTCCTCGTTGGGATTATCTATGAACGCGCGCACACGCGCGATCTGTCTCGCTTTGGCGGCCTGGCGACCAAAACGCCGCACTTCTACGGCCTGATGCTCACAGCCGCTTTCGCCAGCCTGGGGCTGCCCGGCCTCGCCGGCTTCTGGGCAGAGCTCTTCACGTTCCGCGGAGCCTTTGCCATCATGCCCTACTGGGCCGCCTTCGGCACCATCGGCATCGTCATCACAGCCGTCTACATTCTCTATCGCATCATCCAGAATGTGTTCCTGGGCGAATATGACCCCGCCAAACTCACCCACTGGACAACCGTCCAAGGGGAACACGCCGACGGCCCCACCGATATGGTCGGCTTCGAAAAGGTCACCATGTGGCCCCTGATTGCAGCGATGTTCCTGATCGGCATCTATCCAACGCCTCTGGTGAGCTATTTCAACAAGTCAGCCCAGGAGCTCCTGGCCTTTGTCCAGAATCTCATCTGAACCCGCGCATCTGAATCACTGCAGTGATCAGACGCGCGCTACTTGACGCGACTCGACCCGCCGTCGGCAGCCGAAGGATAAACCGGCGCCTCTGAATGGAGAACAATCTGTGGGCGACCTAGGATATATCGCACCCGAAATCATACTTCTGATCGGGGCCCTCTTTATCTTCTGTCTGGATGTGGCCTACGACCCCGGCGTGGGCAAGAAGTCGGGGCTGAGTTACATGGCATTGTCGGCCCTGTTCCTGACAGCCGCGCTGGTTGCCGCCGTGTTGCAGTTGAACATCTCCGACCCCGAGGCCGGGCCGAAGGTGGCCTTCTCGATGATGACCATCGACAACTTCGGCAGCTTCATCAAGTTGACCATATTCTCCGGCATGATTCTGACCACCATCGCCGGCGGCCGCTATATGAACCGCCGCTCCGGCAACCAGGGCGAATTCTGGACCTTCTTCCTGATGGTCAGCCTGGCCATGAGCATCGCCGTCAGCGCCAATAACCTTGTCCTCGTCTATCTCGCCATCGAGTTCTTGTCGATTACAAGCTATATGCTGGCCGGTTTCCTGCGCGAGAATCGGCGCAGCAATGAGGCTGGGCTCAAATACTTTCTTTACGGCTCCATCGCTTCTGCGGTTATGCTGTACGGCATCAGCCTTCTTTACGGCGCAACCGGCTCACTCTACCTGCATGAAATCGCAGCCGCGTTCACCGAAATCATCGGTGACTCGCGCGAAATCAGCGGGCTGGCATTCGCCGGCCTGCCCGCCATGCTCCTGATCCTGGCTGGCCTGGGCTTCAAGGCAAGCCTGGCTCCCTTCTATCAGTGGGCGCCCGACACCTACGACGGCTCCCCTACGCCCGTGGCAACCTATCTTTCCACTGCCTCAAAGGCCGCCGCCTTTGCCGTGCTGGCCCGTTTCTTCATCGTGGCCATGGCCTCCTTCGAAGTCAACTGGGTGCCGGTGCTGGCCGCCTTCAGTATTATCACCATGTCAATGGGCAATCTGGCCGCGTTGCGGCAGAGCAGTGTCAAGCGCATGATCGCATACAGCTCGGTTGCCCAGGCCGGCTACATCCTGATGGGGCTGGTCGCCGTCACTTCCTCTTCGCCGAGCGCCATGGACGGCCTCAACGGCGTCCTCCTCTATCTCTTCGCCTACCTGTTTACCAACGTCGGCGCTTTCCTGGTCGTGATGGCGCTGGAAGAAACGGTCGACAGCACGCATATCAGCGCCTACCGCGGTCTGATCAAGCGCGCGCCCTGGCTGGCCGTCATGTTCACCATCTTCCTGCTCAGCCTCACCGGCATCCCGCTTACAGGCGGCTTCTTCGGCAAATTCTACGTCTTCGGCGCAGCCATTCAGCGCCAATACTTCTGGCTCGCCGGCATTGGCATGATCAATGCCGGCATCGCGGCCTTCTACTATTTGCGTGTCGTGCGGGAAATGTTCTTCACCCACGAGGGCGAAGGCGAAACCCTCGAGGTACCCATGGCGTTGCAGACCAGTCTCCTCATCTGCACCGTCGCCACGGTCTGGATCGGCGTCTATCCCAGCGCAGTGCTCGACTGGGTCAGCACCGCCTCGGTCCAGCTGCTATCAGTGGTTCCCTGACCGGTCAGGGCGTCGGCGCATCCTCGCGCAGCAGTCCCTCAGCCCTGAGCGCGCCCCACAACTCAGCCGGAACCGGATGCTGTAGCATCTCGAAGTTCCCCTGAACATGGGCGGCTTCGACCGCGCCCGGTATGATGGCCGAAACGACCGGGTTCGCCAGAAGGAATTGCAACGCCGCGCAGGCTAGAGGCGTCCCATGGCGGCTGCATATCCGCTCGATACGCTCGGTCCTGTCCAGCATCTCTTCCGACGCAGGCGCGTAAAAGTAGCGTGCGCCGGGCACGGCGCCGGTGGCCAGAATCCCCGACGCAAACACCGCGCCGACGATGACGCTGATTCCCCTCTCCTCACACAGCGGAAACTCCTCTTCCAGCATCTCCTGGGTCAACAGGTTGTATCCGTAGGCGACCAGGAAGAAGTCCAGGTCCACCAAATCGAGAAAACGCGGGATCATCCCCAGCTCATTGATGCCCGCGCCCACGCCCTTCACCAACCCATGCCGGCGCAGTTCATCAAGCGCGCGCCAGCCGCTCGTGAACAGCTGGTTCAGATAGGCGTTGACCCGTGCCTCGGTCTCGTAAAAGTAGAAATCGAGATCGTGGATGACCAGCAGGTCCACCGAGGGCAGGCTGAGCCGCTGCAGGCTGTCCTCGTATGAGCGCATGATCCCGTCATAACTGTAATCGACTTTGAACTCAAACGGCAGCGCGCCCGTAAAGGGGCCGGGATCGAAAGCCGCCAGATCATGGACCGGGCGAAAGACCCGCCCAACTTTGGTCGAGATGACAAACTCGTCACGCGGTTTTTGGCGCAGAAAGTGTCCCAGGCGGTGCTCGCTCTTGCCGTTGCCATAGAACGGAGACGTATCGTAGAAGCGCACCCCTACATCCCAGGCGGCCTTCAACACGCCCTGCGCCGCATCTTCATCCAGCGTCTCGAACAGATCGCCCAACGGCGCCGTTCCCAACCCAAACTCGGTTACAGAGACCCCTGTTCTGCCAACCTCTCTCCGCGGTATCTTGTTCATTGGTATCCCTCCGGACAAAAGGCTTTCCTAATAATAATGTCGCCCGCCGAAAAGTCGACTTGCGCCGCCTGATCTGAACGCGCCGCTTCCAAAACGATGCGGCCCAACGATTGCCTGCATATAGTGGGCCTGTCCTCGGTTCTGCCGGAATCAGGCAGAGAATGAAACAATTGGGAATGAAATCTTGCTGGCCCCCAATCGTATTCCAGTCCTTTCCGGAACGCCTGCATATCCATCCATGATCCTGTTTCGGCTTCCGATTTAGACCAGCTATGTCTGTATGTTACTATGAAACTGTCTCCTGATACCATTCCGTACACGCAGAGGGAAACCTGCACAACCAAACCAGAAGCGGTGCGACACCCCTGCCCCGGGGCCCGCTAAGCAACGGAGACCTGTGACCATGACGAACTCGCAAAGCCAGACGCGTCCGCGCCTGAAAGACACCAGCAAGACTGCCGTTCTGGTTGCAACCATCCGCGCCGTCCACCTTCGCTGGCACGACCCTCCCCACATTTTCGAAGACACCTATGCCCTCCAGATGCTGACGCCTTTCTGGCATGCAGTGGCCAAGTACAGGTTTCTGCGGTGGCTGGTCGGCGATGTCATCCTGGGTGTCTACAGACCGGTTTACCCTGCGGTTGTCCTGCGCTCCCGCTATACCGAAGACGAGCTGGTAAAGGCGATCGAAGAAGGGACCCGCCAGTATGTGGTCCTTGGCGCCGGGCATGATACGTTCGCCCTGCGGCGCAAGGATTTGGCCGACAAAGTGCGCGTCTTTGAGGTGGATACCCCGGCCACGCAGGAAGTAAAACAGCAACGCGTTCTGAAAGCGAACGGAAGCGTTCCCGATAACCTGACATTTGTGCCGGTCAATTTTGAAGTCGACCGGCTCGACGAAGAGTTGGCAAATGCCGGCTTCGACTCTCAACAACCGGCTTTCTTCTCCTGGCTCGGTGTAACATACTATCTTACCCAGGAAGCCATCCGCGACACGCTTGAACGAATCGCCGAAGTGTCAGCGTCGGGGAGCCGGATCGTCTTTGATTTCAAGATCGCCAAGCACATGATCGATGACGAATGGCGAACGCTCTGCGAAAAGATGGAAGGCTTTGTTGAGCGAAGGGGCGAACCGATGCTGACCGACTTTACGCCCCAACTGTTGCGAGACCTGATGACAAGGCATGGTTACACTGAAGTTGAAATGATGACGCCCGAAGAGCAAAGAAGTCGCTACCTGGGCGATCGCACCGACATTGAGCCGACCGAATTCTTCCACTTCGCCCAGTTTTCGCTCGAAGCGCCGTCCCAAGAGGAATCTACTTGACGAGCCAGATCAAATGTAGGTGCCATTTGAGGCTGCGGCCGGTTAGTTGCCTCAATGACTTGATCGGTTCCTTTCCGACCTGATGATATTGTGCCGCTACGTTGAAGAAGCATAAGACCATGCAAGGCAAAAGCATGGTGGGCAAATCTCATAGGGACTGGCGGTCTTGCCCATTTGGCTGGTGTTTTCGTTTACAGCAGGAAAGACCATTCTTCACAATTTCTGTCTCCTGTACAACCGTCATCGCAGCCTCCCGAAAACGCGCATGGGCTATGAACGAATTGACGACTCCAGGTCGTGCTGTTGCGTTGTGTCACCTAGCAGGCCGCCAAGACTGCCCGTTCCTATTGGACATCTGCTAAAGGAGATTTCTGTATGACCCAATTGACGTCTCCGCCAGGGCGACACGGCGATGAATGGCTGCTCGACAATCCCCAGATGCGGCGCTTCATCGGAACAGTGAACGCTGTTCGGGCCCGGGAAGCAGACCCCCGTAAAATCGTGGCCTCGATCCGTCCGGATTTTGAAGAACTGCTGGCTGACCCGGACTGGCTGCCACTAAAGTTCAGGCAGCCCTCCGAGGAGAGCGGCATGGGGGGCGGCGTAGGCATGTGGTTGCTCTACCGCGCGGGCGACGGCGGCTTGGCGTTCTCAGCTCTGGTTGTGCCCCCCGCGGCGCAGACCCCCGTACATGATCATCTGGCCTGGGGTCTCGTAGGTCTGTATAGTGGTGAACAGGAGGAGGATGTCTTCACCCGCATGGACGACGCCAGCGATGAGACCCATGCCGAACTGACCCTCTCCGTGCGGCAAATGCTGCGACCGGGAGACCTCTATGAGCTGCTTCCCGAAAATGACATCCATCGCGTCCGCACGACCAGCCCGGAAACTTCAGTCTCGCTCCATCTGCTGGGCAACGACAACGGCTGTATCTGGCGCCACCGCTTCGAGCCGGAGACCGACTCCTCCCTTCCCTTTCGCTCCGGCTGGCTCAACGTCGAGTGCCGGGAGTATGATCACGACCACAGCGGCGCATGACAACAGGGCCCATCGCAGACCGAGAGCAGTTCCGCCGGCCCATGCACAGCCGGAGAACACGAATCTGCCTTCCGCCGCATCCTGCGGGCACACATCTGAAATCTACCGGATCGAACCGCGTGCGGCCCGCGCCAACGCAACGCTGAAGGGCAACCTCTTACAGGAGACGATCAATGGGAAACCGCGTAAACCGGGCGATTGAACTGCTGGACCAGGGCCAGCCAATCTACTACAGCGGCGGGCATACAGGCCACGTGCTCACCCGTGAACAGGGCCGCAAAGATGCCTCCATCTGGTCCGACTACATCAACGTCGGCATGGAGCATGGCTCTTTCGACATGGGTGGGCTGGAGCGATACATGCAGGGCCTGGTGGAAGGCGGCCCCGCGCCCAGCGGGCATCGGACGCCCACAGTGATCGTCGAGGCGCCGGTTGAGGGGACAACGCCCGAAATCGTGCGCGCCAACGGCTGGCAGTTCCGACAAATCTTGGCGCGCGGCGTCCACGGCATCCTGCTCTGCCAGGCCGAGACACCTGAAGCCGTCGCGGCCTTTGTCGAGGGCTGCCGCTATCCCATCAATCGTCTGGGCGTGGGCGATGGACTCCAGCAGGGACGCCGCGGCGTCGGCTCCGAGCCGACCGCCGCCGAGATCTGGGGCATCGACAACGCCGCCTACATTGACAGGGCCGACCCCTGGCCTCTCAACCCCGATGGCGAGCTGCTGCTTGGCCTCAAGGTCGAGTCAGCCGCAGCCCTGCCCCGCATTGAGGAGATCCTGGCCGTTCCCGGCATTGGATTCGCGGAAATGGGACCGGGCGACCTGAGCATCTCCCTTGGCTACCGTCGGCGTCCGCCCACATTCCCGCCAGAAATGCAGGAAGCAAGCGATCGCGTGAAAGCCGCCTGTGAGGCCAACGGCGTCGCATTCTTGCAGCCCGCCAACCCCGACAATGTTGTCGAACGGATCGACGCCGGCGTCCGTGTGATCGGCGGCCACAACCCGGAAACGGCTCGCATCGGCCGCGCCCACACCAACCGCCGGATGCCTGTCTGACAAAGCAATCTGAATTCGGAAACGCCCAACCCGCGTGCAAGTCCAAAGGATGAAGCACGCGAACGGAGGACCCATGAAGAGAACAACTGCAACAGGATTTCCGCCACTGCTCATACTGGCGCTGCTTGCGCTGGTCCTCGCGGCCTGTGTTCCGGCAGCGCCCTCCCCGGCATCGGAAGCCGGCGCGCCGGCCCCCGATGCCGGCGCCGGTGATTCCACCGGCATGAAAAACTTCGTCTACCGCACGCTGCCCGACATGGGAGGCGCCGAAATCGTCGCGGTGACGGGCAACGACTACATCCCGCTCAACTTCATCGATCCGGCCAGCGGCGAGGCTGTCGGCTGGGAATACGACGCGGTCAACGAGATCTGCCGCCGCATCAACTG
>JAJDZJ010000224.1 GCA_022824685.1 Caldilineaceae bacterium | reverse complement strand
TCGAACAATACGACCAGATCTGGGCCGAAAAGATGGCCGCCCTGCTGTGCACCATCAAAGCCGAAATCGAGTCCTCCCCTGCCTGGCTTACCGCCTTGCCTCCAGACCGCTTGGCCTTCTACGAAACCGAGTACGATGCGCTCATTGCGGCCGGCTTTGCCGCCAACCCTCCTGCGGCCAAAACAGGACCCAGAGCCATCGGCCGGCCCAAAAATACACCACCCGTAAACCTGCTAAACCGCTTACAAAAACGGAAAGCTGGCGTCCTCGCCTTCATGTATGATTTCCGCATCCCCTTTGACAACAATCTGGTCGAACGCGATGTGCGTATGATTAAAGTCCAACAGAAGGTCTCCGGCTCCTTCCGTACACATCAGGGTGCCCAAATCTTCTGTGCCATCCGTTCCTATATCTCTACTGCTCGCAAACACGGCCTCAATGCCATTGATGTCATCTACAATGCTTTTCTAGGCCATCCCTTCAGCCCTCCTCTACTTCAGGCTGAGTAGTTACCATTTTGAGAAGAGCGGCGGTGACCCGTTCCACGGCCGCGGTGTCGTCGCTGGCCAGCATTTGGCCAAGGGCTGCCGGCACAACCTGCCAGGAGACGCCGAAGCGGTCGGTAAGCCAGCCGCACTGGCTTTCCTGGCCGCCGTCGGAGGTGAGGCGCTGCCAAAGGGTGTCGACTTCGCGCTGGTCGGCGCAGTTGATTTGGAGCGACATGGCGGGGCTGTGGGTGAAATGGGGGCCGCCGTTGATGATGCAGAATGTCTGGCCGGCCAGTTCGAACTCGGCGGTCATGATGTCGCCGGGCTTGCCCATGCCGGCTTCGGTGTAGCGGGTTATGCGGGTGACGCGGGCGTCTTCGAAGCAGGAGGTGTAGAGGTCGAGCGCTTCTTCGACGCGTCCGTCGAACCAGAGATTGGTGACGATCTTCTGCATTTGGCTATGCTCCGCCGGTCAGGCTGATTACGTAGGAGGTCATTGTGGTGATCTTCTTGCCAGATGCTGAGGTGAAGCGATAGATGTCGCAGAAGGCGAAGGCGCCCCCTACTCGGTGGTGACGTCAGGCTGTTTCCCCTAAACTCTCCAATTGATCAAGCCACCCTGCAAAGTGCGCGCATTTCGATCGCAGAGTGGACAGCCCGATCCTTCCAGTCACAATCGGTCCCGCTGAAGCCTTTCTGCCTTCGTATTCGGGAATTTCGCGTATTATCCGTTTCGACGGGGCAGTTTCGGCGCCGTCGTTGATGTGTTCAGGGGAAGGGAACCGTGAAACCATCGTCTCGAGTCTTGCGATGCCGTCGGCACGGTTGTCGAACTGCGAGCCAAGTTGCCGGGGATCGGACAGTATCAACGCCTCGAATTCGTGCAGCTGAATGTAGGGGATGAAACGCCGATCAGAGATGTCATTGCGAAGGGCATCTTCAAGAACCTCTACCCTTTGGTAGGGATCGTCTTCAGCCGCCGCTGACTTGCAGCCGGGAAAGTCTGCCGGAAGGCCGTACAGGTCGAACATGGTCGTGAAGCGGACGTCCGTGTTTCTGTCCTGTCTAGTCCAGAGAGTAATTCCCTTTTGGCCTTGAAGTAAGTGCTGAGGCCGCCCCTATACTTGGCGCCGCGCTTCGTTCGCGTTGTAACGACGCGGGCGCTTACGCCGACTGCAAAACGGCTCAGGTGTGGCTTCAACGTTTGATTTACAAAGGTCTCTTCGGTCTGTCCTTCCACAATGATGTTCAGCCTCACGTACATCAGGGCCGGCCCCCGATGACGTTCTTCTCCCAGAGTTCGGAAAGAGAGTACTCCTTAAGCCACTCTTGCAGTTCTTCGGTATCCTCCAGTCGGCGGAAGGTCGATTCGCGGCCCTTGCGTTCGACCACGACTATGTCCTCTGGCTCGAAGCAGTCGACGAAGGCGGTGGACTGGGTGGCGACAATGACCTGGGTCTTTGTGGATACGGCCCGGATCAGTCCGCCGATTACGTTAATGGCGTAGGGATGGAGGCCTAGTTCCGGTTCGTCGAGGATAAGCAGGTCGGGCAGTGTTTTGTCCGGTTGCAGGAGCACAGTGACGAGGGCGATGGTCCGCAACATCCCGTCCGCGGCCTGTGATGCGGTGAAAATCTGGTCGCTTCCGGTCTCGCGCCAGGCGAGTAACAGGTGACCGCTATCGGGTTCGAGGTAAAAGTCGAGGAAGAAGGGGAGAATCAGGCGCAGGGTTTCGACGATGCGTTGGTAGGATTTGCCTTCTTTTCTCTGGAGGCGGTAAAGGAATGGCGCGAGATTGGAGCCGCTATAGTGGAGTTGTCCGTCACTCGTGACTTCGGCCTTTCTGCGAAAATGGGATGTCACTGACGTGTCGTGAAAGTGAAACGTAAACATATTGCGCAGGGCGTCGGCAATGACAGCTGTCATATCGTTGGCGGTCTGATAGTCCCCGAGCATTGATGAGCGATGGCCTGCCCCCACAATTTGCCAGGAGGCCTCTCCGGTCTGGTCTCCATTTGCCAGTCGATAGCGCTCATCGGCGTAGATGAGCGTATCGTCGGCGGCATAGGCGAGTCGAAAACGGTAATCGGTCTCGCCGGTATCGAAATGGAGCCTGAGCCGGGCATCGATCTCGGGCGTAATCGCCGGGCCGTCGTGAAGGAGTTTGCTGGCGCCGCCATGGGCGCCTACATAGGCTTGCAAAGCGGCGGCTCCGTACGACACAGGATAGAGCATGTGAAAGAAGGAAAGGAAGTTGGACTTGCCCGCGCCGTTGGGGCCGATGAGAACGGTCAGGGGGCCGGGCCGGAAGTCGACCAGCTCGCGTATGGTTTTGAACCCTTTGAGGGTGATGGCGTCAAGCCTGGTTCTCATGTCGTTCGGGCCCCTGGGTCGGTTGTGCTCTGGGATGCTTTTGGCTGCGCTCCGCATCCGCGTTCCTTACAGTATACCTTACGTTGGAACAGTTTCGGCGGCGACTTGGGGCAGAGGGTGACGGAGATCATGCCGGTGTCAGGCCACAGTTGGCGACAGATTTTGCGTAAGTTTATTCTCCGTCGGTCAGGCTGATGACGCAGGAGGTCATTGTGTTGATCTTCTTGCCGGATGCTGAGGTGAAGCGGTAGAGGTCGCAGAAGGCGAAGTCGCCGCCCTGCTCGGTGGTGATGACACCGTTGACGGCGGCGTCGGGCCCGTGGGTGATGATGGAATCGATGCGCAGCTCGGTGGTGACGGTCTCTTTCATAGCCTCCAGGGCGGCGCGGACGGTCTCTTTGCCGCGCAGGTCGGCTTCGCCGACGATCTGCCAGTGGATGTCGTCGCTGAAATGGTCGAGGATGGCCTCTACGTCGCTATGGGCGAAGGCGATGTTGAGGTCTCTGAGCGCGAGTTTCCTGGGGGCGTTGCCGCAGTCGGCGTGGATGGTGAGTTTGGTCATGGCATATTGTCGTTGTGCGCGGGTAACAGACTCTGAAGTTGCTCAACGGAGTATTCACGGAAGTTTCCGCGCAGGAGACGCGACAGGTCAGGTTGGGAGAGGCCAAACAGCGCCGCGGCTTGGGCATGTTTGAGCTTGCGCTGGCGAATGATCGTGTCGATGCGGGTGACGATTTGCGCTTTGAGCAGGTGATTCTCGGCGCTGGGCCGGCACAGGTCGGCGAAGACGTTGCCGCTGCCGCGTTGGATTGTCGCTTTGTCTCTTTGCATGGCGCATTCCTGTCTTTCGAGCAATCGGATCCTGCCACAGGGATGACTCATTCCCCAAGATCGGGGGCGCGCCTGGGGCCGAACCAGATGAGGGCGGCGCCGAGGAAGGGGAGGCCGAGGGCCAGGAGGTTGATGCCGGGCCAGGTTGCCGTGGGGATGCCGCGCAGGGTGAGGACGGACAGGCTGGCGCAGACGAGGGCGCAGCCGAGCAGGAGGCGCCAGGCGGGGGGCGCGGCGCGACTGTGGGGCTGGCCGATGCGTTCGAAGCGGGTGAAGGCGGCGACGAACGGGATCAGCGCGACGGCGAGGCCCGCTATCCAGAGGGGGCGGGTGAGCCACCACGCGGCTGTGCCGGGCATGAGAGAGAGCCAGGCGTTCTCGTCAATGCCGCCAATCAGGAAGATAAGCGCGGACTCCGCTTCCAGGGCGGTGACGTGCCACAGGAAGATGGTCATGATGATACCGTTGATCAGCACGGTCGCGGTCCAGAGGGGGCCGCGTTGGAGGAGGCGCCGCGCCGGCTTTTCGAGGGCCAGCAGCAGGCCGGTCTGGCCGACGCCCAGCGCCAGCAAGGTTATTTTGGGCGGCAGGCTGTTGCTGATGCCCTCGCCTCCCACCGATACCATGCTTGCCGGGTAGGGACCGAAGGCGACGAGCGCGATCAACGCGGCCAGCCCGCCGGCGGCCCACAGCAGACAGCGGCGCGGCCCTCCGATGCGGCCGGCCTGCCAGGCGAAGCCGAGCTGGTGGACGGCGAACCAGACGAACAGATAGTTGAGCCAGCCGAGCAGCTCCCAGCCTGCGCCAAGCGCGAGCAGGTCTATGAGCGCGGCCGCGGCGGCCGGCGCCCAGAAGGAGGCGAGACCGTAACGCTGCCAGGCCCTGTAGGAGAGGGGGACGAGCAGGACCATGAGGATGTAGACGACGAGGAACCAGGCGGGCAGGAACGCGAACTGGGAGGCCACCTTGATCATCCAGGGATCGACTTCGGGAATTCCAAAGCTGGAGATGCCGGGCAAGGCAGCCCCAAACAGCAAGGAAACGGCGTAGAATCCGGGGAGCCCATTGCCGACCATGCCGGTAAAGGCAGCCCCGAGCAGCGTCCAGACGGCCAGAAAGGGCAGGAGCGGGACGATCAGGCGATGCAGCCGGCGGGCCAGCCAGGAGGCGTAACCCTGCTGCCGGCGCTGGGCCGACTGCCAGCCGAGGGCGTTGACGTAGCCGCCGACGAGGAAGAAGATTGGCATGACCTGGAAGAGCCAGGTGAGCCAGCGGGTCCAGTGAATCTGGGAGATTGCGTCGGTGGCGATTATCGTCCCCTCCTCGGTAAAGAGGGCGACGACGAGCCAGTGGCCGAGGATGACGATGCAGATGGAGGCGGCGCGCAGGAGGTCTACGTAGCGGTTGCGTTCGGGCGGTGTTTGGGCGGCGAGCCGGGCGGCTTGGGTCCAGATGGGGAGGGGCATTTTTTTGGTGGTTAGTTTCTAGCTCTTAGTGGACTGCTGCGGTTGCGGGGGACGTCTTTCTGTCCGCGAAGGGCCGCGAAGAACACTTTTCTTTGTTTGCGAAGGGCTACGGAGGGATTGCGACGGGTCGGGCGCCAGTGGCGGCGATTGAGCGCAGTTACTACTTAGCCACAGGCGGGGCGTGAATGCAAGTGGGGGAGACAGGGCAATCGCATCTAAATCTGTAGGCCGATTCAGTTGAAATTGTGGCCAGAAGAAAGCGAGAATAAGTGGAAATCACCCTGCGCTTACTGAATATCGACGGGAAGACGCCGCGGATCAGGCCCTCAGTCGGCGA
>JAJDZJ010000111.1 GCA_022824685.1 Caldilineaceae bacterium | reverse complement strand
GTTTCCAGTTCCTTGCGCTCCTCTGCGGTCAAGCGCACTCGATATCGTTTCGCTGGCACTTCCCCTCTCCTTGTGTTTGCCTTTATGGAGAGTGTGCCACAGTTTACTTATCCGTCAAACCGTTCCTGTTAGACCACTAGTCTGGTCGCCCCGCGGCGCATCCCGTCCCCGCCACCCTAGTCTGGTCGCCCCGCGGCCCTTACGTTCACCGTCATCCCCCTGTAGGGGCACCCCTTGTGGGTGCCCTCCCCGTCGATCCCTCATGCGCCCGCCCGCGGCGCATTCCGTCCCCGCCTCTCTTGTCTGGTCGCTCCGCGGCCCTTATGTTCACCGTCACCACCATGTAGGGGCGCCCCTAGTGGGCGCCCAAGCCCCTCCGCACAGAAACCCTCCTCCAATCAGAGACACCAACACGTCCCTCGCGCCCTTCCCCTGCAGTTCCCCTGCAGTTCCCCCGCAGTTCCCCTGCAGTTCTCCCCGCCGCTCGCCCCCATTTCGGACGGCGTCCCCCTGCAACGAATCCAGCCGACCAGTGTTCTCTACTACTGGAACCTGCAGAATCCAAACAGCAAGCCGGCCGGTCCCCGACTGCGAGCGCCCCGGAGTCCGTACGGCTAGGCTTTGCCAAAAGCAATAGCACAGCAAGCGGAGAAAGCCCCTTGACGGCAAACGAACCGCGCATCCACTCCTGGCCCTCAGGCAGTCACATCGTACTCCGCCAAATGTGGCCAGGCGGCGTATGGGCCGCGATTCCCGCGACAATCATCGAAGACAGCGCCGACCTGGTCTCCCTCTACATCGCGCCCGGCGCCATATTTGCCGGCCCGGACTGCTCACGCGCTGAACACCTGCACGTCGCCGCAACCGGGGCCTGGCAACGCAAGCTCTACGAGTGGACCGGGCAGCACCACGTCTGGTCATCCCGGCCCGAAGAAGCCGCCTCCGTCTGGACTATCTGGTCGGCCCCCGACTGGACCCTCGCCGGCTGGAAAGTCAATCCCGAACGGCCCCTCAAACGCACGCCCATCGGCTTCGACACAACCGACCACGTCCTCGACGCGGTCATCAGTCCCGACCTCAGTTCCTGGCAGCTCAAGGACGAAGACGAGTTCGCCTTCGCCACTGAACTTGGCCTGTTTACCGCTGCTGAAGGAGAGCGGATCCGTCGCGAAACACAGCGTATCGCCAGCGAATGTATATCCTCCCGCCGCCGCCAGCTTCAAGCATGGGCTGCCTGGCGTCCACCTGCCCATTGGAAACTTCCCGTCCTCCAGGGAAACTGGGAAGCCGCGTGAAGTCACTGTCGTGGCGGATGCAATTCACAGCACTCAGGGGGAAGCGAAATCTTTTGAGGCGGTACAGCTGCGAGTGGTATTCTAACTGTTCACTTTACCTACAGAGCGAACAGAATTAGGATTTTCGGAGCCGGATACTGGAGAAAGTACCGGAACCTATACTTGGACCAGGGGAGCGCATGAGCCAGAATCTTGACCCGCCAAGACAAACTTGGGAGACAGAAGAATACTCGGATAATCCTGAACGACCAGAAGTTGAAGACCTGCAAATTATCGACAAAGGGCTCTTGCCTCGCCCGGAGGAACTGGTCTTCAAAGACAACGAGACAGAAAATATCACGGTGCCTCTTGACAAAGAGGCGGTTGCTTTTTTCAAGGACAAAGCAAAGGAGTTAGGAGCCTCTTATCAGACGTTAGTTCGGAGTATCCTCAGGGAGTATGTAGCTCGACAGAGTAGATAGACTTCCTGTTGTTACAGAATGGCAGGGAGCACTCTGTGACGCCACGTAGGCTTCCCACCCTCCTCCCAGAAAACTGGGAAGCCGCGTGACGTCACAACACCGCTATCCCATACTACGCCTCCGCCACCACCGGATTGCGCAGCACGCCTACCCCTGAAATCTCAATCTCCACCACATCGCCCGGCTGCACAGGACCCACGCCTGACGGAGTGCCCGTCATGATCACATCCCCCGGCAGCAGCGTAATCGCCTCGCTGATATAAGCGATTAACTGCGCCACCGGAAAGATCAGGTCGTCCGTGTTCGTGTGCTGCTTGACCTCACCGTTCAATCGGGTTGTCAACTCAAGATTCGTGGAGTCCAGCCCGGTGACGATGTAGGGCCCCAGCGGCTTGAACGTATCGAATCCCTTGCCAATCAGCATGCAGCCGTTCGCCATCTCATTGGCCTGGATCACCCGCTCGCTGACGTCGTTACCGCAGCTGTATCCCAACACACAGTCCAGCGCATCCGCTTCCGACACCCGGCGCGCCTCTTTGCCGATGATGACCGAAAGTTCACCCTCATAATGCACGTTCTGCCCCTGCCGCGGGTAGATGATCGCCTCCTCCGGGTCCAGAATAGCCGTCCAGGGCAGCATGAAGAGCATCGGCTGGTCCGGCGGCGTCTGCCCGCCCTCCTCTGCATGGGCCAGGTAGTTCAGCCCCACCCCAATCAGCCGCGGCTTCCCCACCGGCGCCAGCACACGCACGTTGTCCAGGTGCGTTGTCTCGCCGCTCTCCTCGAAACTGTCCCACGGACACGAGGCCATCTGCCGGATCGTCCCGTCCTCTTCCAGAATGCCGTAGCTCGTTGTGCCGTCGGAACTGTAGCGTAAAATCTTCATCGTGGACGCTTCTCCTTGTGTTGAGTGATTTATGAATCCAATGTAGACGCTCGTAGACCCAAAGCCCTCCTGACCCCCTTGCAGGTAACCCTGCCCTTTCGTTTCTTCGGTAGGAAAAGGATTGCAGCCGTGATAGACTGTGCGCTACCATCAAAAAGCGTGGGCAGCGGACTCGCGGTTGCCTGCCATCCCGCAGTCCACCCGTCTCAGATTTCCTTTTACTGAAACAAAGGAGCGCACAAATATGACCACCTCCGGCAGAGTCGCAATCATCACCGGCGCAGGCTCAGGCATCGGCAAAAGGACCGCCCTTCTCCTCCTCGCGGAAGGCTACTCAGTCGCCCTCGCCGGCCGCCGCGTTGACCGCCTCGAAGAAACCGCCGCAGAAGCCGGCGCCGGCGACCGCGCCCTCGTCGTCCAGACCGACGTCACCGATCCCGCTGCCGTCGACAACCTGTTCGACCGCACGATCGAAGCATTCGGCCGCCTTGACCTCCTCTTCAACAACGCCGGCCGCGGCGCGCCCCGCGCCGACTTTGACGAAATCGCCTACGAAGACTGGAAATCCGTCGTAGACGTAAACCTGACCGGCGTCTTCCTCTGTTCGCAGCGGGCCTTCCGCATCATGAAAAATCAGACGCCCCAGGGCGGCCGCATCATCAACAACGGCTCCATCTCGGCCCATACACCACGCCCCAACTCCGCCCCCTACACCTCGACCAAACACGCCATCACCGGCCTGACCAAGTCCACGTCTCTCGACGGCCGCGCCTACAACATCTGCTGCGGCCAGATCGACATCGGCAACGCCGCCACCGAAATGACCGAACGCATGCGCTCCGGCATCGTGCAGGCCAACGGCACCACCATGGTCGAGCCGAACATGGACTCCGACGGGGTCGCCCAAACCATTCTCTACATGGACAGCCTGCCCCTGGATACCAACGTGCTCACCCTGACCGTCATGGCCAATCAGATGCCATACGTGGGCCGCGGCTGATCGCGCCTACTGGTAGCCGCCGCCCCCCAGGAGCTCCTTCGTTTCGGGAGCGGCCTCGTCCAGCATTGCATCGACGAGGCTGTTCAGGGCAATTGCATCTAAATTGGGTCAAAGCATCGAAATACTTCAGAATTCCCCTCCAGTTCGGGATCAGACATGAGAAGTGTTCGATTAGTGGCACGTAGACGGGAAGTCCAAATGATTTCGACGCCTGACGGCCGGTG
>JAJDZJ010000059.1 GCA_022824685.1 Caldilineaceae bacterium | reverse complement strand
TCAGGCCCTCAGTCGGCGAGATAAGTTAAATTTTCCGTCTACGTGCCATCTTTCGTACATTTCCCTGTGTCTTACCCCGACCTGGAAGAGTATTCGGCTGCATTTCGATGTTCTGACCCAATTTAGATGCAATCGCCCTGGTCGGCTCGGCCAGTCACAGGACAACGAAAAGAGAAAAGCAGTGTACACTCAGCCTCCTGCAGCCCGCATTGATCAGGGCGCATCGCGCCGTTCAATTGGTGTCCGGTAGATAAGTCTCTAATGTGATCGTTCGACCGGCGTTTCTCACCCTTTTCCCCTCTGTTACGCTTGCCTCTCCCAGCGGGTTCCCGCCAGCATCAAGCCAATACGCTCAGTTTCAGGTATGGGCTCTACAAACTAGCGCGTTGGGTCGGTACAGAGTGCCATCGCCACACTGATGTTTTGAAGCGCAACTTCCTGCGTGTCACGGTATGCCGCGCAGCGGCTCAACTCGGGCACTTGGACCACGAGTAGGTGGTCAACTCTGCTCCAAAAGAGAAGGCTTTCGTTCTCACACCGGAGGCTACCGGCCATCACCCCCTACGCGGTCTCAACGAAGACGCGCACGTCGTAGAAGCTGGCTGAGGCGCCCATGTCGGTCTCGTCCTGCGGGGTGAGCTGGTTGACGTTGCGGCCGTCGGGGCTGTGTTTGTTCCACCAGATGCCGGGGGCGAGGACCGTGCCGGCCATGATCTCTTCGGTGACGCGGGCGGTGAGTTCGACTTCGCCGAGCTCGTTCCACACGCGCAACCAAGCGCCCTCTTCGATGCGGCGGGCGGCCGCGTCCTGGGGGTGGATCCAGAGCAGGGGTTCCCGCTCGCGGCCGCGGAAACGCTCCAAATGTGAGAAGGAAGAGTTGAGGAATGAGTGGGCCGGCGGCGAGATGCAGGCCAGCGACTGCGCGTCCTGGTTCGCCGGGGCGCTGCCGTTCTCTCTTTCCTCCCGCCTCGCCCCGCTCTCCTCGCTCTTCGGGGGGGTGTAGGCGGGCAGAGGATCGTAGCCGTCCTGCGCCATGCGTTCGCTGTAGAATTCGCACTTTCCGCTCGGTGTGGGGAAGTTGCCCTCGGCGAAGGGCAGGTAGGGCTGGGGCAGGTTGAGACGCGCGAACCCTTTCTCCAGCAGGGTATCCCAGGTGACCGTTTCGTAGAGGGGATGGCGCTGCGCCTCAACGAAGTTGCGCAGGATGGTCTCGTCATCTTCGAAGAAGCCGCTGTCTGTGTAGCCCATGGCCTGCGCGAGGCCGCGGAAGATGGCGCTGTTGGGCCGCGCTTCGCCCACGGGCGGGATCGCGGGCCGGTTGAGCGCCATGTAATGATGGCCGTACATGCGTTGCAGGTCCCAGTGTTCGGCCTGCGTAGTGGCGGGCAGAAGATAGTCGGCGTAGTCGGCGGTGTCGGTCTGGAAATGTTCGAGGACGACGGTGAGCAGGTCCTCGCGCGCCAGGCCGGCGCGGACCGAAGACTGGTCGGGCGCGACGGCGGCGGGATTGCAGTTGTAGACGAAGAGCGCCTTCACCGGCGGGCCGGCCGCGTCGGGCGCGGGTTTGCGGTCCACGGGCCGGGGCGCGTAGTGCGCGGCGGCGAGGCGTGTCCGGTCAAGGCTGAGCGCGTCGCCGAGGCGGTTCATGTTGATGGTGCGGGGGAAGCGTCCGGCGAGAAGGTCGGGCCGCTGCAGCCCGCGCTTTTCGAGGTGGCGCAGCTGCCCGCTGACGCTGAGCTGGATGCCGCCGCCCTGTTCCCGCCATGCGCCTACGAGCGCGGGAAGACAGGTGATGTTGCGCATTGCCATGCCGCCGCCGTAGTGGCGCTGCATGCCGTAGTTGACCCGGATCGCGGCCGGTTTCGTCGTGGCATAGTCCCGCGCCAGTTGCCGGATCCGCTCGTCGGGGATGCCGGTGATCTGCGCGGCCCGCTGCGGCGGCCATTCCTCGACGCGTTCGGCCAGCTGCTCGAAACCGACGGTGTGGGCCGTCACATAGTCGTGGTCGTGCAGCCCAGCGTTGACGATTTCGTGCATCATCGCCAGCGCGAGGGCGCCGTCTGCGCCGGGTCGGATGGGCAGCCACTCGTCGGCGGCCTTGGCGGTGCGGGTGCGGGCCGGATCGATGACGATGACGCGCGCGCCCTGTTTGCGCGCCTGCTGGATGAACGGCCACAGATGCAGATTGCTCGTCAGGGTGTTGCTACCCCAGATCAGGATCAGGCGTGCGTGCGCGTAATCTTCCGGTTCGATTCCGACCGTTGCGCCGATTGTGTAGAGATAGCCTTCGAACCCGGCCTCGGAGCAGATCGTATACGCCAGGCGGCTTGCCCCCATCTGCTGGAAGAAGCGGTCGGACATGCAGTGTTGCTGCAGAAAGCCCATCGTACCGCCGTAGGCATAGGGAAGAACCGCCTCCGGTCCCCATTCGTTGTTGATGCCCTGCAGGCGCGCCGCGATCTCCGTCAGCGCCTGGCGCCAGGAGATGCGCTCGAAGCGGCCGCTGCCTTTGGGCCCAACGCGGCGCAGCGGGTGGGTCAGCCTGTCGGCGTGATAGACGCGCTCGAGATAGCGGTCGACCTTGCCGCAGAGGGCACCCTGCGTCACCGGGTGGTCGGCATGGCCCCAGATATCCAGCGCCCGCTCGTTTGCGCGGTCCACAGCGATCTGCCAGCTGCATGTATCGGGGCAGTCGTGCGGGCAGGCGCCGGTCACGATGCGGACGGATTGGTTCTCTGCGTAGAGGGCGAGTTTCGACATGGCTTTGGCTCGTAGACGGTCGTCGGCGGTGGGCCGCTCAACGGGCCCTGCGTCGAACGGCGGGTGTTGGGGCATCAGTGTAGCAGTGAATCTGCGCTGGGCGAAATTAGACTGCGACGGCCCGAATGGATATGATAGGCGGGTTGCGCTGCGTCCAGGGCACAGTGCGCGGGGATGTTTGGCATCAGCATGTTTCAGCCGGATGGTTCGCCGGTAGCCGGCGCAGAGGATGGGGCTATGGGGGAAGGGAGAGCGGCAGTGGCGGGGATCATGCAAACTGCACAAACAAATATAGGCAATCGTTATTCGGATTGTCCAAGAGTGCGCTGACGGTCGCGGGGTATACTACAACAGTTATCGTTCTATCGACATATTCTTAGGTCAAAATGGACCCCACGCCATCTGTGAAAGGATCAAGTAAGGAATGAAACTCAACGTAAGTTCAATTGAAGATCTGAACAGCGCGATTCAGGACAACGGCATCCAGATGGTGGATGTCAAGTTTACCGATCTGTTCGGTCAGTGGCACCACTTCACAATGCCGGTTGAGGAGTTTGATGCGGATGAGGCGGTCAACGAGGGGATGGGCTTTGACGGCTCTTCGATTCGCGGCTTCCAGAGCATCGAGAACAGCGACATGGTGCTGCGCTTGGATCCCACAACCGCGATCATCGACCCGATTTGCGCCATGCCCACGCTGAGCGCGGTCTGCAACGTCCATGACCCGCTTTCGGGCGAAGCCTACAGCCGCGACCCGCGCAACGTCGCTGGCAAAGCGGTCAGCTATGTTGAAGCTGATGGCATTGCCGACACCATCTTTGTCGGGCCGGAAGCCGAGTTCTTCATCTTTGACGGTGTTTCCTATGAGGCGGGCCGCCACACGGCCGGCTACTACGTGGACAGTGTGGAGGCGCCATGGAACTCGGGCGAGTTGGGTTCGGGCCATTCGGTGGGCCTCAAGAGGGGGTACTTCCCGGTTTCTCCCTATGATACGCTGCAGGACGTCCGTTCCGAGATGACGCGCAAGATGATCGACGCCGGCATTGATATTGAAGTGCATCACCATGAGGTGGGTACGGCAGGCCAGGCTGAAATCGACATGAAGTTCAAGCCGCTTCTGCAGATGGCCGACCAGGTACAGCTGTTTAAGTACATTATCAAGAATGTCGCCAAGGACAACGAGAAGACGGTCACGTTCATGCCGAAGCCGCTTTTCGAGGATAACGGTTCGGGCATGCACACGCACCTGAGCTTTTGGAAGGACGGCGTGCCGCTGTTCGCCGGTGACCAGTACGCCGGACTCAGCGAGATGGCCCTGCACTTTACGGGCGGACTGCTGAAGCACATCAACTCGCTGCTGGCCTTCTGCGCCCCCCTGACCAACAGCTACCGACGCCTGGTTCCCGGTTATGAGGCCCCGGTGGTCGTGGCCTACTCCGCCCGCAACCGTTCCGCGGCCTGCCGCATCCCGATGTACAGCCAGTCGCCGAACAGCAAGCGTATCGAATTCCGCTGCCCCGACCCCGGCGCGAACCCGTACCTGGCCTTCGCGGCGATGGTGATGGCCGGCATGGACGGCATCAAGAACCAGATTGATCCCGGCGATCCGGCCGAGATTGATCTGTACGAAGAGGATGTCCTGAAAGAGGTGGAGATGGTGAAGGGCAGCCTGGGCGAAGTGCTGGACGCGCTCGAGGAAGACAACGACTACCTGCTCGAAGGCGGCGTCTTTACCCCGGACCTGCTGGATGCGTACATTGAGTACAAGCGGTTGGAAGAGGTGGATGCAGTGCGGCTGCGACCGCATCCGCAGGAATTTGTGATGTACTACGGCATCTAGAGTTGAGCCGAACGTAATTGACGACGAGGGGGCGGCGCGGCGCATTGCGTCTGCCCCCTTTTTCTTTCATACCTCAGGTTGCGGGGTTTTCAGTTGTCAGCCGTGGAGTTTTGGAATCTGGTTGCCGTTTCGATAAGATTCTGACGACTGGGAACTATCTGAAAGGGAAAGGCAAATATGCTCCTGGATGCATTTGGCGACGAAAAACTGATGGAGACGCTGGAAAGGATCGACGACACGATCAAGAGACACAATGTCCGCTTTGTGCGTCTTCAGTTCAGCGACATCATGGGCATTGTCAAGCAGGTAACGATCCCGATCGATCTTTGGGATCGCGCGGTCGAAAACGGTGTTTGGTTCGACGGCAGCTCGATTGAAGGGTTCGCGCGCGTCGCTGAGAGCGACATGTATCTGGTGCCGGATCTGGATACGTTCATGCCGATCCCTTGGGAGATGGAGCTGTCCACGGCGCGCGTTGTCTGCGATGTCTTCACCCCCAGCGGGGACCCCTTCGCCGGCGATCCCCGTTATATACTGCGCCGGCAGTTGGAGCGCGCGAAAAATCTGGGTTTCGACTTTCTCGTGGGACCGGAGTTGGAGTTCTTTCTGTTTCGGCGTCACCCCGATAACAGCCTTTACCCGCTGACGCCCCATGACGAAGCGGGCTACTTCGACGTGAGCTCGGATTCGGCGCATGGTGTGCGCCGCCAGATGGTCGATGCGCTCAATGCCCTGGGCATCAAGGTAGAGGCCTCTCACCATGAGGTTGCGAGCGGGCAGAATGAGATCGACTTCCAGTACGGGCCCGCGCTGGCTGCGGCGGACAACACGATCTCCTTACGGACGACGCTCAAGGCGATTGCGCAGAAGAACGGTCTTCACTGCACCTTTATGCCCAAGCCGATCACGGGGGTCAACGGCTCCGGGATGCATGTCCATCAGAGTCTGTGGCGTCATGGAGAAGAAGAGACCTGCATGTATGACGCGGATGATGAGTATGGCTTGAGCAAGACCGCGCTGCATTTTATCGCGGGCCAGCTTGCGCACGCGGCGGCGATCACCCCGATCATCGCGCCGCTGGTGAACAGTTACAAGCGGCTGGTGCCCGGTTACGAGGCGCCGGTTTATGTTTCCTGGGGCCGTACAAACCGGAGCGCGCTGATCCGCATACCCCGCGTCAATCCCAATCGGACGCAAAGCACGCGTTGCGAACTGCGCTGCCCTGACCCGAGCGCGAATCCCTACCTTGCGTTCGCCGTCATGCTGGCTGCGGGGCTTGATGGCATTGAGCGCAAGCTGGACCCGCCGCTGCCGGCCGAGGAGGACCTCTACCAGATGAACGGCGACCGTTCCGGCCTGGAGACGTTGCCCGGCAATCTGGGTGAGGCGTTGGAGGCGCTGCGCCAGGACGACGTGGTGCAGGAGGCGCTGGGCCAGCATGTTATCGAACGTTATGTCGAGGCGAAGACGCTGGAGTGGGACAGCTACCGCAATTATGTGACGCGGTGGGAGTTGGACCGCTACCTGGGCGTGTATTAGCATTCAACCGCGGGCGGACGCCGACTTTGACGGCAGGCAACGGAATCCTCGTCTCTCATGCGTCAACCGGCGCCTGGGAGGGCCGGCGGCGTCATCGAGCGTCACGCACGCACGGGCACTCCTGTCTGTTGCCCGACGGTCCTCAACCGTGCCTCGCCCGGACTTGGAGAGACCGCATCGCGGAAGAAGTGGACAAACAGCGCATTCAGCGTTACAATGGGGGGAGTAACTGAATTAGAGGGGCGGGCCTGGCTGCCGACCGGGGCGATCATGCAAGCGGTGGCTGAAGGGTGAAAGGATCTCCCAACATTTCATCCACTGCTCGCACTGCGCGTATATGTTGAACGGCAATAGATAGTGGATTTTTTTCGCGCTGGGAGCTGTTGCTGCCCGGCGTTTTTATGTTAGACGAAAAACGCAGCAAGGCAGGCGTTGCGTCTGCAATGCTTTTCAAAGGAGAAATCGAATGGACCAAACGGATACAGCCATTGCTGAAGCGGACCGTCCGCGCGCGGACGAAGCCGCTACGACTCAATTGCGTGTGATTCCCCTGGGCGGGCTGGGCGGAATCGGAAAAAACATGATGCTGCTGGAGTCCGGTGAGAACATCCTGATCGTGGACGCCGGCCTGATGTTCCCAGACAGCGATATGCACGGCGTGGATGTCGTGATACCGGAGGCCGAATATCTGCTGGATCGATTGGACTGGCTGCGCGGCATCGTGCTGACGCACGGGCATGAGGATCACATCGGGGCGTTGCCCTATCTGATCGATCAGGGTTTGGATGCGCCGGTGTATGCCACTGCGCTGACGAAAGGCCTGCTGCAGGGCAAGCTGTCGGAACATGGGTTGCTTGCCCAGACCGAGCTGCATACGGTGACGGAAAATGATGTCATCACACTGGAGCCGTTTACGATTGAGTTTTTCCACACGTGCCACAGCTTTCCGGACAGTGTCGGCGTCAGTGTGTCGACGCCGGCCGGGCGGGTGATTCTCACCAGCGATTACAAGTTTGACGAGACGCCGGTGGACGGCAAGTTGACCGAGGTGGAGAAGCTGCGGCGCTGGGGCGATGAGGGGGTCCTGCTGCTGTTGGGTGACAGCACAAATATCGAGGCGGAAGGCAGCACACCCAGCGAGACCAAAGTCGAGGAGACGCTTGATGACATCTTTTCACAGGTGGATGGGCGGGTGATTCTGGCAACATTCGCCAGCAACATAAGCCGTGTGCAGCAGATCATCACAATTTCTCGCAAGCACGGGCGGCGGGTCGGGATGATCGGGCGCTCGATGATCAACAACGTTAAGATCGCGATCGGTCTCGGCTACCTGGATATCCGGCAGGACGAGCTTCTGACCGCCAAAGAGATGGAGGAGTTGCCCTCGGGCCAGGTGACGATCATCGCGACCGGCAGCCAGGGGGAGCCGACCAGCGCCATGGTGCGCATGAGCCTGGGCGACCAGCGTCAGATCAGCCTGCGCCAGGGGGACACCGTCGTCCTGAGCGCGACGCCGATCCCCGGCAACGAGGAGCTGTTCAACCGCACGGTGGACAATCTGTACCGGCGGGGGGCCCGGGTCTTCTATCACGAACTGTCGGACGATGTCCACGTCAGCGGTCATGGCGGCAAGGAAGACTACCGGCGGATGCTGGAGTTGGCGCGGCCGCGCTATTTCATCCCTGTGCATGGCGCCTACCGGCATCTTGTCCTGCATGGCGAGCTGGCGCAGGAGGTTGGTTTGGCCGCGGAAAACGTCTTCGTGGTGGAAGATGGGCAGGTGGTCGAGTTCGGTCGATTCGCGGACGAGGCCGATGCGATTCAGGGGCGGTTGGGCGAACGCGTGAGCGCCAACCATGTCTTTGTCGACGGGCTGGGTGTCGGCGACATTGGCAGCGTCGTTCTGCGCGACCGGCGCCATCTGGGAAGCGACGGCTTTCTCGTGTGTATTGTGGCATTGGACGAGTTCGACGGCTCGATCCTCTATGGGCCGGAGATCATCAGCCGGGGTTTTGTCTATATACGGGACAATGAAGGGTTGATACTGCGGGCGGAGGAGATCGTGCGCAAGGAGGTCAAGGGCAAGATTTCGCCTACAGCGCTCTCCCGGCGCATTCGCAACGCTTTGGCCACCTTCTGCAGCAATGAGATGGGACGGAGGCCGATGATTCTGCCTGTGGTAATGCAGGTGTAGGCGTGAGCCGCAAAGGAAGCGGCGGGGTGTAATAAAGCAGGCTCTCCCGGAAAGGGAGCCGGCACAGAGGATACGTTGTTGCGATGGGAAGACGCCCGCGTTTCGGTTGCGAAACGCGGGCAAAACGTATTGGCTGCATAACGCTTTTTCGGTAGAGGCTGATTGGTGAAATCGCCGTTCGTTGATATACTGTATTGGGAACGTTTGTTCTTGCTCCGCGAACGGTGGAGGGCGTATTCTGACTCCGGAAAGGTTCGGGCGGTCGTCCGCCTCGAGCCGCGACACACCCCGACTGCTCTATGGTAGCCAAAAGACGTACGAAGAAGAAAACAACCCCGCACAGACAGCTTCTGGACGGGCTGGCGGTCGTCACCCGCGGCGAGGTTGTCGGCCTGAGCCTGGTGCTGATTTCGGTCTTTACGCTGCTGAGCCTGCTGACCGGTTCACGCGGCAGTGTTACAGGGCTGTGGATCGATCTGCTGCGCGACACCACAGGAGACGGCGTGGCCGGTGTCCCTTTGTTGACCGGTTTTCTGGGTCTGTGGATGGTTTTGCGCGCCATTGATGGGCCGGACCGGCGTAAATCTTCTCGTGAAGGAGGCCGTTCGGGCGGCGAGATGCCGGTGCTGCCCTGGCGGGTACCGACCGGGCTTCTTCTGATTTTCCTGGCCTACATAGCCGCCATCACGCTGTTTTTGCCGCCGATGACGCGGGCTGCGCGCGTTCTGGACGGGCGGGCCGGCGGCGCGCTGGGTCTTTTCTTCGCCAATGCGCTGGTGGATGCGGCGCCTGGCTGGGGTGGGTGGGCGGTTATCCTTCTCGTGGCCCTGACGGGGTTGTCGCTGCTGACCGGCCGCCGGCTGTGGGATGGGGTCTGGGTTGCAAGCAAGGCTGCGGGCCTTGATATGTGGGTCTTGTTGCAGAAGATGTGGCGGGAAGAACGGCGCAAGGATCTCTTCAGATCAAGGGCCGGGGAGAGAGAAGAGCGGGGTAAGGCAGTCGCTCCTCCTTCCACCCCGGTTTCCCCTGATGCGCACGTCCCCCAGACGGCCGAGAGCAGGCAGCATCCGCTGTCGGAAGAGCTTGTCGAATCTGACAGCGCTTTGACGTCGATCGATGCCGACCGCCACCTGAAGAGCGGGAATGGGAGGACGGAACCGACGTGGGAACTTCCGCAGTTGAGCGATATGCTGGACTTCTGGGACCGGTCGATCGACAGCGACGATCTGATCCGTTTTCGGGGACGGCTGCTGGAGGAGACCCTGGCTCTGTTCGGCGTTCCGGCTGACTTTGAGGGGGTCAACGCCGGCCCCACCGTCACGCAATATCTGATTCGGCCAGGCTACACTGAGCGCACGGTGCGCGGGGAGGTCAAGCGCACCAAGGTGAAGGTCAGCAAGATCGCCAGTTTGAGCAACGATTTGGCGCTTGCGCTCGCGGCGCGCACGGTGCGGATCGAGGCGCCGATACCGGGCACGAGCTACGTTGGCATCGAGGTGCCGAATTCTGAGAGCAATAATGTCGGGCTGAAGGAGTTGATGGAGGGCGACGAGTTTGAAACGATTAAGGCCAGGGGGCGTCTGCCGATTGCGCTGGGCGAGGACGTGCGGGGCAAGCCGGTGGTTACCGACCTGGCGCGGATGCCCCACCTGTTGATTGCAGGCGCGACGGGGACGGGCAAGTCGGTCTGCATCAATTCGATCATCGGCTGTCTGCTCTTGACCCACACGCCGGAGACGCTGCGCCTGCTGATGATCGATCCGAAGATGGTCGAGTTGACCGTCTACAACGGCACGCCGCACCTTCTCAGCCCGGTGGTGACGGATGTGGACCGGGCCGCGGGCGTGCTGTTCTGGTGCACCAAGGAGATGGAGCGGCGCTATCAGCTGCTCAACAAGGCGGGCGTACGCGATTTGGAGCGATTCAACGCTCACTTGCGCAAATTGGGTGAGGAGATCCTGCCCTACATCGTGGTGATCATTGACGAAATGGCCGATCTGATGATGGCGGCGCCGGAGGAGGTGGAGAAACACGTGATCCGGCTGGCGCAGATGGCGCGTGCGGTGGGCATCCACATGATCATCGCGACCCAGCGGCCGTCTGTCGATGTCATCACCGGCCTGATCAAGGCCAATTTCCCGGCCCGCATCGCTTTCGCGGTGACCAGCCAGATAGACAGCCGGGTGGTGCTGGACGTGCCGGGCGCGGAGAACCTGCTGGGACGGGGTGACATGTTGTTTATGGCGCCGGATGCGAGCAAGCTGGAGCGGCTGCAGGGCGCGTTTCTGGATGATGCCGAGACTAACCGGATCGTCCGCTACTGGCAGAATTTCCACAATCTGGAGACTTACATTCAGGAGCAAGAGGGGAACGGCCAGGGACGGGACGAACGCGAACAGTTCCCGCTCTTCAGTCCTGAGACGCCAGCGATGGAAGAGCGAGAGCTGCCTGCCGCGGAAGGCGCTGCGCAGCGCGGCGAGAGCGAAACGCTGCCGCTTCTGGAAAAGGAAGATGAGCGGAACGGCCTGGGGGATCAGACACAGTCTGACGATGGCCGGGACGGGCTTTTCGACGAGGCGGTTCAGGTCGTATCGGAAGCCGGGCGCGGTTCGGTGACGATATTGCAGCGGAAGCTGCGGGTGGGCTACAACCGCGCCAGCCGCCTGGTGGAGCAGCTCGAAGCGGCTGGCATCCTGGGGCCGGATCGAGGCCAAAGCCAGGGGCGGGAGGTTTACCTCCGGAGCGCAGGAGAGCGCGTTCCGAGGCGGGAAGCGGAGGAGCCCGCCATGCTTCCCGCTGCGCCATCCTCGCCCCGTAAACCTGACAATGGGCCCACAGGCAGCGTAACCGAAACCAACGGGACTGCCGGCGGCGGAAATGGCGGCAGCGGAACCGCGGGCAGCGGGTCTGTGGACAGTAAGCAAGCCGAGTTGCCGCCTCCTTCTGAGGAGAACGACGCCCCGCCCCGGATCTGGATGTAGCCAGGTTCGACCCACGACAGGAGAATCCAGCATGAGCCAGAGCGTGTCCCCCGCGCGCCCCGCGTGGTTGTCTGACGCGATGTACCCCTTTGAAAGCAACTTCTTCACGACTCCGTCCGGCCACAGGCTGCATTACATTGACGAAGGCACGGGGGAGCCGATCGTTTTTCTGCATGGCAATCCCACCTGGTCTTTCGAATTTCGGCATCTTGTCCGCGATCTGCGGTCGCGGTATCGATGTATCGCGCCTGACCATATTGGTTTCGGGCTGTCGGCGCGCAGCCAGCGGACGGCCGACTACCGGCCTGAAGCCCATGCGGATGCGGCGGCGGCATTGCTCGACCATCTCGGGGTGCGGGACGCGACGCTGTACCTGGTGGATTGGGGCGGGCCGATCGGGCTGGATTTCGCGCGCAAGCATCCGGAGCGGGTGAAGCGGCTGGTGATCACAAACACGTGGTGCTGGCCGGTCGGGCGCGATCCGCACTATGTGATGTTCAGCTTCTTCATGTCGAGCTGGCTCGGCCGGTATCTTATCAAGCGGCATAATTTTTTTGTGAACAGGGTGCTGCCGATGGCGGTCGCACAGAGGGAGCTTCTGACGGCGGAGGTGATGGATCACTATCGCAATGCGCAACCGACGCCTGAGGCGCGTTCTGCGTGCGCTGCGTTTCCGGGGCACATCATTGGAGCGAGCGACTGGCTGCGGTCGATCTGGGAAGATCGGGCTGCGTTTACAGGGAAGCCGGCGCTGATATTCTGGGGATTCAAGGACATTGCGTTTCGGGAGAAGGAGTTGAACCGGTGGAAGGCGGAGTTGGCGGACTTGGAGGTGCACGAGTTCAGGGATTGCGGGCACTTTTTGGCGGAGGAGGCTCCCGGGCGGATGCTGCCGGCGCTGCGTGGGTTCATGGAGCGGACGGGGTAGGGCAGTGATATAATCGGGGCGATAGCGGCCCATTGGGAGCTGCCTTTGCAGACGGTCCGCCGCGGCGATAGCTGGTGAGAAGTTTTTCAAGTGGCTCGATTCTGAACCTTTTCGACTTGCGGTCGGCGGCAAATTGCTTGCCGAACTTAATAGATCGCGCGCTCGGGAGTGGATACGGAAAGCGATTCTTGCCGGGACGGTCCGACAGGAGACAGCAAGCACAGTGGACAAAAGGGAAGAGATACTCCTTCAAGAGGAGCGATGCCGCTCTAATGACACGCATGTCATCGCGTTGGCTCAGATCAGCGGCGCACGCCTTCTATACTCAAATGACATGGCTCTGCACAAGGACTTCAGAAACAAGAGGCTGATCGATAAGCCGCGAGGGAAAGTGTACTCGACAAATCAGCGCAAGGATTTCACAAGCGGCCATGCAAGACTGCTGAACGATAGAAGCCTGTGTCGGAATCGATGAACCGCGAGTTTCGAGCCGCCCTGAGCCCGAAGCTGCAGTGTCTTGCGTGGTATCCTCTCAAAATCACTCACTAAGAACCGATAACTTTCGGATGGATCGCAAACGGATCTCGGCAATTGTTGTTGTGGGGCTGGCTCTCGCGGCCGGCGTGGGGCTGGCCGTGTTCTCGTTCACGACTCGGATCCCGACTGCAGAGAGCTTGCCGGATGAGGCTGCGGCGGGGCTTGAAGAGCTGAAGACTGTACAGGGGCGGCTGCAACTGGGGCAGGATGATCAGATGCTTGAGTACGAACTTTGGGTCCAGCGGCCGCGGCATCTGCGGGCGGAGGCGGAATTGGAAGGGCTGGACCGCAAGGCGGTCTTTATCATGACACTCAATGAAGAAGAGGCATGGATGTACGACCCGGTGCTGAATCTCGCCACCGTCACGGATAGGGCGCAAGGGGCGTCTATAGAGGACTCGCGTTTCGGCACTTCAGTGCTGGAGACGATGCCGGATGATGTGCTGGCCGCGCTGCGCGAGGGTACACTGCAGATTGTGGGCGAGGAGGCGGTGGCCGATCGGAATGCGCTGCGTGTGCAGGTGCTGCTGCCGCTTGGGCAGAGCCCATTTGAAGAGGCGGGGGAGCAGGTGACCGTTTGGCTGGACCGGAGCACCTATTACCCGCTGGCGATCGAGGGCAATACCGGTTTCCGCATGCGGTTCGACTTCATCAGATTCGATGAGGAGATCGACCCGCGGACATTCGTCTTCTTCCCGCCGCCGGGCGCGACGGTGCGCCGAGTCGGTGAGTAACGGGGCGGCGCGCGCGGGCGAGCGCGCAGAGATGCCGCGGGGCTTTGCCCGTTTTCGCAATATATTGGCCGCATGTATCGCCACCCGCCTGGCAATCGATACAACGACACAGCTCTTCTTTCCATTCCTGCGGACGGTTGCGCTGGGGATGGGGATGGATATCGTTGTCCTGGGGCGGCTCGTCAGCCTGCGCAGCCTGGCGGGGTTGAGCGCGCCGCTGTTCGGCAGCGCCGCGGACAGCTTCGGTTACCGGCGCATTATGCGGCTGTCGCTGCTGTTGACGGCCGCGGGCATGTTTCTGCTGGGCAGCGGCGCGGGCATCTGGTCGGTCGTGGCCGGCATGATCGTGTCGGGGGCGGGGCTGACGGGCTTTCTGCCGACCTGCCAGGCGTATATCAGCGCGCGCCTGCCGTTTGCGCAGCGGGCGCGGGGCATTGGGATATTGGAGTACTCCTGGGCGCTGGCCGGCATTGTCGGCCTGCCGCTGATGGGCTTTCTGTTTGGCCGTTTCAGCTGGAGTCTCCCTTTCTTCGTGCTGGGCGGCGCGATGCTGGGAGGCTGGGTCCTGATCGGCCTTTTGCCTGAAGCGACGGCCGGCGTCCGCGTAATGGACCCGGAAAGGGCGCGGCGTCGGGAGGCGGCCCGGCGGAGGCTGAGGAGCCGCTCCTTCACGCCCCTTCTTTCATCCCTCCCCCCTCTGCGTGCGCAGACTGTCGCCGGTTTATTCGATCTCGGCCCCAACTGGCGTGCCGCCCTTGCCGTCATCGGCGCCAACGCTCTCTTTTATTTCAGCCAGGTGCACATTCTGATTGCCCACGGCGCGTGGCTTGAAACCGAATACGGCTTGGTTCCGGAAACCCTAGGGCTGGTGGCCTTTGCGCAGGGCGCGGCGGACCTGTGCGGCAGTGTGCTTGTTTCGTTGATCACGGACCGGGTGGGCAAGAAGCGGGCTGTGCAGGCCGGCATGCTGGGATCGCTGCTGGTCTACATGTCGCTGCCGGTTATCAATGTGGGGCTGGCGCCGGTGGTTGCCGCGCTGGTGCTGCTGCGGTTCGTGTTCGAGTATGGGATTGTGAGCGCGATCGCCCTGATCAGCGAGCAGGCTCCGGACCGGCGGGGCAAGATCATCTCTCTGTCTGTGGCGCTGAATCTGCTGGGCTCCACTGTCAGTGGATTTACGGGACCGTGGATGTACACCCGTTTCGGTGTGTGGGGGCTGGGGCCGGTGGCGGCGGTGGGCACGTTGACGGCGTTTGTCCTGCTGACGGTTTGGGGGCGCGAGTCGGCCTGACGGCCTTCATGGCCATCTGACGCGGTACCAGTAGACTCAGCGCCAATTGACTCAGTGCCAATTGAATCCGGGAGGCAGAGTGATGACAGTTCTTTACCGGCCTGATGATGGGGTTGCGGGTGATTTCATCCCCTTTTTCTGGGAAGGCGACTACCACCTTTTCTACATCAAAGAGTATGGAGCCGAAACCGGACATGGCCCGGGCCGGCCCTGGTTTCACCTCGTCACGCGTGACTTTGTCAACTTCGAGGATTGGGGCGAGGCGGTAACGCATGGCGCGCCTGACGAGCAGGATGTCGATGTCGGCACCGGGTCGGTGATTGCGGGCAACGGCATCTTCTACATCTACTATACGGGCATCAATCCGTCGTTCGCCGGGAGCGGCAGGGCGGCGCAGGTGGTGATGCGCGCCACGAGCACTGATCTGCGCACGTGGCAGAAGGACCCCGACTTCATGTTCGCGGCGCCGACGGAGTTGGGTTATGAGCTGGATGACTGGCGCGACCCGTTCATCTTCTGGAACGAGACGGCGGGTGAGTACTGGATGCTGATGACGGCGCGCAAAGATAGCGGGCCTGTCCGCAACCGGGGCTGCATCGGCCTGGCGGTCAGCTCGGACCTGGTGACCTGGGAGGGGCGGCCGCCCCTCTGGGCGCCGGACGAGGTGTGGGCGCACCCGTGTCCGGACCTGTTTCGTGATGGCGACTGGTGGTACCTGGTCTACTCGGTCTCCAGGGAATGGATTGCCACGCATTACCGGATGGCGCGGAGCCTGGCGGGGCCATGGCTCTCTGCGGCCGACGACATGTTCGATGGACTCGCCTATGGCGCGGGCAAGACGGCGGGGGATGGATCGCGCCGCTATCTGTTTGGCTGGCTGCCGACGCGCGCGGACGAGACGGACGACGGCGAGTGGCTGTGGGGCGGCAACCTGGTCGTGCACGAAGTTGTACCGCAGCCGGACGGCGCGCTGACCGTTCGCATTCCGGAAACGGTTGCCCGCGCTTTCGTCAATCCGACGCCGCTTGCGCCCCAACAGGCACTCGGCAGCTGGGAGGTCCAGGGAGAGAGCGCGCAGACATCGGCGGTGGACCGCTACGCGTTGATTACGCTGGGGGAGATGCCTTCTGAGTGCCTGGTCGAGGCAACGATCACTTTCGCCCCAGGGACGACCAACTTCGGCCTGATGCTGAGAGCCAGCGATGATCTGGAGTCCTACTACCAGGTGCGGCTGGAGCCGGCCAGGAGCAGAGTCGTGCTGGACCGGTGGTCGCCGCGTTTCAGCGTGACCACGACGAACCCGCCTCTTATGTTTGAACGCAGGGTCGTGCTGGATCCGGACAGGCCAATCAAGGTGCAGCTGCTTGTCGACGGCACGGCGCTGGTCGTGTATGTCGATGAGCAGGTCGCCCTGTCAGGCCGCATCTATGACCGGCGCGAGGGCAGGCTGGGCCTCTTCGTAACCGAGGGTGAGGCGCGCTTTGATGGGGTAAGGATGGCGACCAGGTAGATTGCTGCAGTGGGTGGTTTGAAGGCGGTCATGATCTTCTTGCATTCAGGCGCGGCCGTGCGCCGTATTCATGCGTAGCCGGCAGACGCGGGCGGAAGCGCCGCGGGGTTTCGCCCACTTTCGCTATATCCTGGCGGCCTGTGTTGCAACACGGCTTGTCGTCGATACTTCGATCCAACTCTTCTACTCCTTCCTGCAGATCATTGCACTGGGGATGGGCCTGAATGTCGTCGTTTTGGGCCGCTTCCTCAGCCTGCGCAGCGCGGTGGGGCTGAGCGCGCCCCTGTTCGGCAACGCGGCGGACCGCTACGGCTACCTGCGGGTCATGCGCCTGGCCCTTGTTCTGGCCGCGGCGGGAACCTTTCTGCTGGGCAGCGGAGGCGGGTTCTGGTCGGTTGCGGCCAGAATGGTCCTGTCGGGGATGGGGTTGACCGGTTTCATGCCGACGGTTCAGGCCTATATCAGCGCGCAACTGCCTTTTGCGCAGCGGGCGCGGGGCATCGGTATCCTGGAGTATTCGTGGGCGCTGGCGGGGATTCTGGGCCTTTCGCTGATGGGGCTCCTTTTCGATCGTTTCAGCTGGCAGGTTCCTTTTCTCGTCCTGGGCGCGGCGATACTCGCCGCTTGGGCACTCCTCGGTTTCCTGCCGAAGGCGCCGAGAGGGGCAGACACGCCGCTGGCGGGGGATGGCGCAGAGACCGGCGAGGCGCGGGCTGCCATTTCTGGTGTCAACGGCATCCCGGATGACGCGGCAGGGCAGAAGGTCAGGTCTGCTCCTGCCCCTCTGTTCTCAACCGTCGTCGCTCGCGCGGTACGGCATTTCACCGCCCTATTCGATCTGGGCTCCAACCGGCGCTCGGCTTATGCGGTGATCGGCGCGAACTGCCTCTTCTTGTTCGGCCAGGGTCACGTCCTGATTGCGCACGGCGTCTGGCTGCAGAACGAATACGGCCTGACTGCATCGGCCCTTGGCCTGGCGGCCCTGGCTCAGGGCGCGGCGGAGCTGATCGGGGCAGTTCTCGTCTCCCTGATCACGGACCGGGTAGGCAAGAAACGCTCTTTTCAGGCAGGCATTCTCGGTTCTATGCTGTTCTACATCGCTCTGCCGATTGTCAATCGCGGGCTGTGGCCGGTGATTGGCGCTTTGCTGCTGCTGCGTTTTGCATACGAGTACGGCCTCGTGAGCGCCATCGCCTTGATCACTGAACAGGCTCCGGACCGGCGGGGGAAGGTGATATCGCTCGCGGTGGCGATCAACCTGTTGGGCGTTACGCTCACCGGCTTTACGGGGCCGTGGATGTACACACATTTTGGCGTGTGGGGACTGGGACCGGTGTCGGCCGTCTGTACGCTGGCGGCTTTTGTGCTGGTCACTGTCTGGGGACGCGAGCCGGCGGGAACAGCGGTGGGCAGTGGTTAGTGGCCAGTGGTCAGTGGCTGGAGTCGGCTGGGATATGTGATTTGCGCCGTATACATAAGCCGTGCCATGATGATTTCGTTTTCTCCGTCAGATAGTCCACATCGATCAGAGGTTGCTGCACGGGCGGCCAAGCTCGCCCCGCACTCACGGTAGCGAGGAATCCTCAAATGAATATTATCTACCTGCATTCCCATGACACGGGCCGGTATCTTCAACCCTACGGCCATGCGGTGCCGGCGCCGAATCTGCAGCGGCTGGCGGAGGAGGGCGTACTGTTCCGGCGGGCGTTCAGCGCGGCGCCGACATGCTCGCCGAGCCGGGCCTGTCTGCTCACGGGCCAGAGCGCGCACTCCTGCGGACAGCTGGGGCTGGCGAACCGGGACTTCTTTCTGCAGCATCCCGAGCGGCACCTGGCAAACTTTCTGCGCGGCCACGGCTACCGCGCCGCCCTGTGCGGCTTTCAACACCTCACGCTCGATTCGCGCACGCTGGGCTATGAATGGATCGCCGAGGCCGACCCGCCCGGGTCCAGGGGGCCGGAGTACAGAACGGAGGCTGCGGTCGAGTTCATAAACCGAGAGCATGACCGTCCCTTCTTCCTCGCGGTGGGCTATTCCGAGACCCATCGCGTCTTTCCGGAGCCGGGCGAGGCGGAGGACGTGCGCTACACGCTGCCGCCGGCGCCGCTGCCCGATACGCCGGAGACCCGCTACGATATGGCCTCGTACAAGCGCATGGCCAAAATTCTGGACGACCAGGTCGGGATCGTTCTGGAGGCGCTGGAGGAGGCGGGCCTGGCCGGGGATACGCTGTTCATTTACACGACCGATCACGGGCTGGCGTTCCCCGCCATGAAATGCACGCTGACCGATCACGGTTTCGGCGTGTCGTTGATCATGCGCGGGCCGCACGGCTTCAGCGGCGGCAAGGTGGTGGACGGGATGGTCTCGCAGATCGACATCTACCCGACGCTGTGCGAGCTGCTGGGTGTCGAGCCGCCGGCATGGCTTGAAGGGCGCTCTGTCGCGCCGCTGGTGGCGGGCAGGGCGGAGGAGATCAACGAGGAGATCTTTGGCGAGGTGAGCTATCACGCGGGCTACGAGCCGAAACGGGCGGTGCGCACGCAACGCTGGAAGTACATCCGGCGCTTCGATCAGTGGCCGACGACGACGATGCCGAATATCGACAACGGGCCGAGCAAGCAGTATCTGATGGCCAATGGCCTGGCGGAGCGCAGGGTGCACGAGGAGGCGCTCTACGATCTGATCTACGATCCGAACGAAGCGTGCAACCTGGTGAACGACCCCGCTTACGCTGAAGCGCTGGCGGAGATGCGCGGCCGGCTCTCTTCCTGGATGGAGCGCACGGATGATCCCCTGCTGCGGGGCCCTGTGCCGATGCCGGAGGGGGCATATGTGGACAGCCCGGATGATTCCCACCCGGGCGTTTCGGAGCGCGACTCGGTCACCCAGTGGCTGCGGCGGGAAAGGCTGGATATTCGCGGCGAGTCTGGTGTGATCAGTGGCCGGTAGCTGGTCGTCGATGCAGCCACCGGCCACGGGAGCTACTTTTCGCCGAGGGCGAAGACCAGCGCCTCAATGAGGAGATCGATTTCGGACTTGGTCGCCACGAGCGGCGGGGCCATGATCAGGATGTTACCGAGGCCGGGAACGGTGTTGCCGTTGCGTCCGAGGAGGACGCCGGCCTGTTTGCAGCGGCCCAGGATGGCCAGCATTTCGGCGTCGTCGAGGGGCTGTTTGGTCTCTTTGTCGGCGACCAGCTCGACGCCCAGGAGGAGCCCGCGACCGCGGGCTTCGCCGACCCACAGGTGCGACGACAGGTTATTCAGCTGGGCGAGCGCGTACGCTCCCACGTCGCGGGCGTTCTCCACCAGGTTTTCTTCTTCCACGATCTGAAGATTGCGCAGGCCGACTGCGGTGCTGACGGGATGGCCGCCGAAGGTGTTGATATGGCGGAAGTGGCTCAGGCCGCCGGCGTCGCCGAGAAAGGCGTCGAAGATGTACTCCTGCACGGCGGTGGCGGCGAGGGGCATATAGCCGCTGGAAAGCCCTTTGGCCATGGTGATGATGTCGGGCTCCGCGCCCCAGTGGTCTCGTCCGAAGAGTTTTCCGGTGCGGCCGTAGCCGGAGACGACTTCGTCGAAGATGAGGAGGACACCGTATTCGTCGCAGATCCGGCGCACGCGCGGCAGGTACTCGTCGGGCGGGACGAGGACGCCGCCGCCGGAGATGATTGGCTCCATCAGGAGCGCGGCGACGGATTCGGGCCCTTCGTAGATGATGGTCTCTTCGATGGCCTGCGCGCAGGCGATGCCGTGCTCGGCCGGGGTGAGTTTGGGGTGGGCGCGGTAGGGATAGGGGGGCGGGACGTGGATGAATCCGGGCGCCATGGGCCCGTAGCCGATTTTGCGTTCGGCCTGGCCGGTGGCGCTCATCGCGCCGAGCGTGTTGCCGTGGTAGGCGCGGTGGCGGGAGATGATCTTGTAGCGGGTGGCGCCGCCGGGTTTGCCGGACTGGAGGTGATACTGGCGGGCGATCTTGAAGGCGGCCTCGTTGGCTTCAGAGCCGCTGGAGGAGAAGTAAACGCGGCCGCGCCAGCCGAGCATCTCCAGAATTTTGTCGGCCAGTTGCGCGCCGGGCGGGTGGGTCATGGTGGGGGCGAGATAGGGGAGCTGGGTCATCTGCGCGGCTGCGGTTTCGGCCAGCTCGCTGCGCCCGTAGCCGATGTTGACGCACCAGAGGCCGGCCATGGCGTCGAGGTAGCGCTGGCCCTGGTCGTCTTCCAGGTAGCAGCCGTCGCCGCGCACGATGAGCGGGGGCGGGCTGTCGGCCAGCGGTTTGTGCTGGGTGAGGGGATGCCAGAGGGCGCGGACGTCGAGATCGGAGATGGAAGGGGCAACGGTCATTTTTGTTCTCGCTTCTTCGGTGGCGTTTGTGTTGCTGATGGTGGGATGATACCAGCATCTGGCGACGGATGCCAGCAGCAAGGGGCTTATCTCTAGAAAAAACGCAACCTGATATTGTACAATTCAGCGAGTCGTTTTCCTGCCAAGTTTCTCGTTTTCTGAGAAGCAACCCGAATCAGAACTTCATTTGAAGGTGATGTGGACGTGATGAAGAATTCAGACGTCCAAACACTATCGGACTCCCCTCGTGTGTGTCCTGTATGTGCCAATATGAAAGGAACTGAAACGTGCCCGAACGAATTTACACTAGAAACGAAAACAAAGGGTTAGAGCCCTTGGAAGAGGAACCCTTTTCCAGTGAAGACCAATTGCAGGCACTTATTGCCAACTATCCTGAACTTCTGGACGGCAAACAGGTGCGCCCCGACGACCCCAGGCGGTGGCTCCTGATCACCCGCGAGAAAGGAATCGCCGATCAACCGGAGGCGCCCGATCGCTGGGCGGTGGACCATCTGATTATCGACCAGGATGCCGTGCCCACGCTGGTTGAGGTCAAACGTGGAGCGAATACCGAACTGAGGCGCGCTGTAGTCGGACAGATGCTGGAGTACGCCGCCCACGCGGCTACGACTTGGACGGCCTACGAGTTGCGTCAGACCTTCGAAAACGCCGCGATCGTGCATGGGTTCGACCCCAGCTCGGAGATTGCGAAGCTCCTGAAGGTCGACAGTGAGCCCGATGTCGACGCGTTCTGGCAAGCGGTGGCGACAAACCTAGCCGCCCAGCGGTTGCGCCTGCTCTTCGTTGCCGATGAGATTCCTGATCCACTTGAGCGAGTTGTTGAGTTCCTAAACGCCCAGATGCCCCATATCGAGGTTCTGGCTGTGGAAATCAAACAGTTCCGCGGCGTATCGTTCCAGACCTTGGTGCCCCGGGTGATTGGAAGATCAGCCGCAGCGGCAGTTCCGGTAACCGGTAATACGAGTCGACGCCGAAAACTGACTAGGGCGTCTTTCTTGGAAGAGCTCCCCAACGACGAGGCGCGTCTTGTCACCGAAAGAATCCTCACTGCGGCAGACGCCGCAGGAGCCACCTTATATTGGGGGTCAACTGGTTTTAGTATTCGTATGCGCAGCAATGCTTTTCGTTATCCGATCTCGGTAGCATGGCTATACCCTCCTGGAGTGACAGGTTGGAATGGACTTACCGACATTTCATTCGGCACGGCTTTGTTCGGATACGACCCACCGCCTGAAGAAGATTTGCGTACGTTTCTTGAGAAGTGGGTGGATGAGTTTCGCCGGCACGACTTCGCTAATCCAACGGCAATTGATGCCTGGACGGTCAGTTATACCGACGCCGCCAGACACATTGATTTGTTGACGAAACGGCTTCAGAAGGTACTTGCTGATTTGAAGGAAATGTGAAGGCGTAGCGGACCTTTCCTGGCGCGCTGAAGTTCGTTCCATGCCGTGTATGTTTGCCGCACCTATGATAGAATGCGCATGGTTGCGCTCGGTTCTCAGCCACCGATCAGTCTCAGCTTCAGATAGCGGAAAAGCGGTCACAGCCCAGGAATGACGCGGGAAAACGGGAAGCCCACCCATCTACGAGACGTAGCAGACGATCCTTGTCATGCTGTTCTGCCCAAAAAGCAGTTCGGAAAGTTTCGAGCGTGAGGCGCGCAGGCGGCGCGCCCTTTCCATTGTCGGGGCTTTCTCCAGCGGCGTCGATGATCTCTCCATCAATCACGACAAATATCTGGCTGAAGCCTATGCGAGCCCAGCCGGTGGTACATGATTGCAGTCAATTGTTAAGCACGGTTTTACTCCCATAGATTAGCCACAAAATCCCAATTCAGGAGGTAGGAATGACTCAGGATACGATCCGCGTCGGCGTTGTCGGCGCCGGGGCGAACACGCGTGACCGGCATATTCCGGGGCTGCAGGCGATTGAGGGTGTCGAGATTGTCGCGGTCTGCAATCGCAGCATGGAGTCGGGCGAACGGGTCGCGAAGCGGTTCGGCATTGAACGCGTTTGCACGAACTGGCAGGAGATTGTGCAGGCGGAGGACGTGGACGCGGTGGTGATCGGCACATGGCCGTACATGCACCGTCTCCTTACGGTGGCCGCGCTGGAGGCGGACAAGCACGTGATGTGCGAGGCGCGCATGGCGATGAACGCGTCGGAGGCGCACTGTATGTACAACGCGCTGCGCAGCCGGCCGCACCTGGTGGCGCAGATCGTGCCGTCGCCCTTCAGCCTGCGCGTGGACCGCACGATCCAGCGGCTGATCCGCGACGGCTGGCTGGGGGATGTGCTGGTGGTGGACATCCAGGCCGGCGGCGCCTTCATCGATCAGGACGATACGATGCACTGGCGCCACAATATGGATTTCAGCGGGCTGAACGTGATGACGATGGGCATCTGGTATGAAGCGATGCTGCGATGGGTTGGCGAGGCGACCAGCATCATCGCCCAGGGCAAGACCTTCACCCCTATGCGCAAAGATGAGCAGGGGCGCCTGACCGGCGTGCGCATCCCCGATCATATCGACATCATCGCCGACCTGGCGTGCGGTGGACAGGCCCACATTCAGGTGAGCAACGTGACAGGATTCGGCGAACCGCCCTCGGCGACCATTTACGGCAGCGAAGGCACGCTGCGTTTCAGCGGCGACGTCCTGACGGGCGGACAGCGCGGCGACAGCGGCCTGAGCGAAATCGATGTTCCCGCGCACGAGGCAGGCGGCTGGCGGGTCGAAGAGGAGTTCATCAGCGCGATCCGCGGGCAAGAAGAGATCACCCACACCGATTTTGCCACTGGTGTGAAGTATATGGAGTTCACCGAGGCCGTCTATCGCAGCCGACGCAGCGGCGCGGCTGTGAGCCTACCGCTTCTGTAGAGGCAGCGGCCCAGAGAACGCCCCACAACTGACCACTGGTCACTTATCACTGGCCGCTAAACCAGGGGGAGACCGATGAAACGATACGGAATGGTCATTCGCGTCAGGCCGGAGTTGGAAGACGCCTACGTTCACCTGCACGCCAACACCTGGCCGGAGGTCCTGCAGAAGATCAGCGACTGCAATATGCGCAACTACACGATTTTCATGCGGGACGGCTATCTGTTCGCCTATTACGAGTATGTGGGGGAGGATTACGAGGCCGATATGGCCAAGATGGCGGCGGACCCGGTGACGCAGGCATGGTGGAAGCTGACCGACCCGTGCCAGGAGCCGGTGGCGAGCGCCGCGGAGGGCGAGCGCTGGGCGGAGATGGAGGAGGTATTCCATCATGACTGAGCGCGGGCGCTATGTGGATACACACGTGCATTTCTGGGACAGCTCGGTGATCGACTACCCCTGGCTGGCGGGCGCGCCGGCCATCGCCCATCCCCATCTGCCGGAAGACCTGGAGCGGGCGCGCGCGGGCGTTTCGCTGGAGCTGGCCGCGATCGTGTTTGAGGAGGCCGACTGTCTGCCGGCACACGCGCTGCGCGAGGCGGAGTGGATCACGGCGATGGCGGAGCAGGAGCCGCGCATCCGCGGCATTGTTGCGAGCGCGCCCCTGCAGGAGGGTGAAGGCGCCCGGCCCCTTCTGCAGGCGCTGGCCGAGCTGCCGCTGGTGAAGGGCATTCGCCGCCTGATCCAGGACGAGCCGCTGGGCTTCTGCACGGCGCCCGACTTTGTACGCGGCGTGCAACTGCTGCCGGAGTACGGTTTCAGTTTCGACCTGTGCATCTACCATCCGCAGATGGGGGACGTGCTCGAACTGGTGGGGCAGTGCCCGGATGTCTCCTTCCTGCTCGATCACATCGGCAAGCCGGGCATCGCGGACGGCATCATGCAGCCGTGGAAGGACCAACTGCGCGAGCTGGCGAGCCGCCCGGACATCCACTGCAAGCTGTCCGGTGTGACGACGGAGGCGGACCACGGGAACTGGAACCGGGATGAGCTGCGGCCGTACATCGAGCACGTGCTGGACTGTTTCGGCCCGGACCGGGTGATCTTCGGCTCCGACTGGCCTGTGGTGAATATGGCGGCCGACTATGTCACCTGGTTTGATATCGTCCAGGACAGCATCAGCCATTTCAGCGCAGAGGACCAGCGGAAGATCATGCACGACAACGGCGTGCGCTTTTACCGGCTGAACGGCAGTGGATAACGGCAGTGGTCAGTGGTTAGGAGTCAGTGGTCAGTGTCGGCGCGGGCATCTGGGCGCCGCCCGGATGGGAGACGCGAGGGAGAGAAGCCCTGAAATCATATTGAATATACATTTGTAGCACAGAACTCAGAGCCAGTGCGAGGAGAAATCGATGGCTTATACACCCAAAGCGGAAAATAAGTTCAGCTTCGGTCTGTGGACGGTCGGGAACATTGGGCGCGACCCTTTCGGCGACCCTGTGCGGGAGGTCCGCTCGCCGGCGCAGCTGGTGGAGTTGTTGGGAGAGGTCGGCGCGTGGGGCGTCAACTTCCATGACAACGACCTGGTGCCGATCGACGCGACCGCGGCGGAGCGCGATCGGATTGTGAGCGAGTTTAAGAAGGCGCTGGACGAGAACGGGCTGGTCGTCCCGATGGCGACGACGAATCTGTTTACGCACCCTGCTTTTCGGGACGGGGCGTTTACGAGCAACGACCCGGAGGTGCGGGCGTATGCGCTGCAGAAGACGATGGCGGCGATCGACCTGGGGGTTGAGTGCGGCGCGAGCACGTATGTCTTCTGGGGCGGGCGGGAAGGCACCGAGACCGACGCCAGCAAGAGCCCCGCCGATACCGGAAAGTGGTTCCAGGAGGCGCTTAACTTTCTGTGTGAATATGTGATCGATCAGGGGTATGAGCTGCACTTTGCGCTGGAGCCGAAGCCGAACGAGCCGCGCGGCGACATCTATCTGGCGACGGTGGGCCACATGCTGGCCTTCATCGAGACGCTGGACCACCCGGAGATGATCGGCGTGAATCCGGAGGTGGCGCACGAGCATATGGCGGGCCTGAACTTCACGCACGCGGTGGCGCAGGCCTGGAACGCGGGCAAGCTGTTCCACATCGACCTCAATGACCAGAATCTAGGGCGCTACGATCAGGACTTTCGTTTCGGCAGCCACAACATCAAGCAGGCGTTTTTCCTGGTCAAGTTTTTGGAAGACGTGGGTTATGACGGCCCGCGGCACTTTGACGCGCATGCGTACCGGTCCAGCGATTACGAGGACGTGAAGGCATTTGCGGCCGGTTGTATGCGGACGTATCTGATCCTGAAGGCGAAGGCGGAGCAGCTGCGCGAGAACGCAGAGATCCAGGCGTTGCTGGCGGAGATAAACGCCGATGACGGATCGATGGACGGTTTCCGGGGAGGGTACACGGCGGAAAAGGCGGCGAACCTGAAAGCGCACGCCTTTGACCACGACGAGCTGGGTCGCCGCGGCAAGCCCTATGAGCGGCTGGACCAGCTGGTGGTTGAGCTGTTGCTGGGAGTCTGAACTTCAGTTTTTAGTTTCTGGTGTCTAGTTTTCAGTAACACCATTGCCGGTTAGTTGCAACCAAAAGGGCAACCTCTAGGGCAACCAAAAGGGTTGCCCCTACAGTAGAAAGGGCGCGGGAAAAATGTATCTGATCGGCATCGACTCCTCGACGACGGCGACGAAGTCTCTGATCATCGACGAGGACGGCGAAATCGTCGCGGTGGGCGCGGCTGAATACCCGTTTGAGACGCCGCATCCGCTGTGGAGCGAGCAGCACCCGGACCTGTGGTGGGAGGGTACGGTGTCGAGTATGCGCGCGGCGCTGGAGCAGTCCGGCATCGATGCGGCGGAGGTCGGCGCGGTCGGCGTGAGCGGGCAGATGCACGGGCTGGTGCTGTTGGACGAAGACGGCGTCCCGTTGCGGCCGTCTATCCTGTGGAACGATCAGCGCACGGGTAAACAGTGCGATGACATGCGCCTGTGGCTGGGCAAGGAAAACCTGGTGCGCATCACGGGCAACGATGCGCTTGCCGGGTTCACCGCGCCGAAGATTCTGTGGGTGAAGGAGAACGAGCCGGAGATTTACAGCCGCGTCCGCCAGATCCTTCTGCCGAAAGATTATGTGCGCTACAAGCTGACGGGCGACTTCGCCACCGACAAGGCGGGCGCGGGCGGCACGTCGTTGCTGGAGCTGGCGACGCGGGCCTGGTCGCCGACGGTTCTGGCCGCGTTGGAGATTGCGCCTGATTTGCTGCCGCCAACCCATGAGGGCACGCAGGTGACCGGTGTCATTTCGCCGGAGGCGGCGGAGGCGACGGGACTGCGGGCGGGCACGCCAGTGGTTGGGGGCGGCGGCGATCAGTCGGCGCAGGCGGTGGGCGTGGGCGCGATCGAGGAGGGGATTGTTGCGCTGACGCTGGGCACGTCGGGCGTCGTTTTCGCGACCGCCAACGAGCCGTTCTTCGAGCCGGAAGGACGGTTGCACGCGTTCCCGCACGCGCTGCCGGACAAGTGGCATCTGATGGGGGTGATGCTTTCGGCGGCGGGCAGTTTGCGCTGGCACCGGGATACGCTGGCGCCGGGGACAGAGTTCGACGACCTGGTGGCGCCGGCGGAAGAGGTACCGATTGGCAGCGAAGGGCTGCTCTTTCTGCCCTATCTGACAGGAGAGCGCACACCCCACCCTGACCCGTTCGCGCGCGGCGCGTTCGTCGGGCTGACGGTCCGCCACGGGCTGCCGCACATGACGCGGGCGGTGCTGGAGGGTGTGGCCTTTGGTTTGCGCGACAGCTTTACGCTGATGCAGGGTGTGGGGCTGGGTGACATCGGGCAAGTACGTGTGAGCGGCGGCGGCGCGCGCAGCCGGTTGTGGCGGCAGGTCCTGGCGGATGTGCTGGGCAGCGAGTTGGTGACGGTGAACACGACCGAGGGCGCGGCCTATGGGGCGGCGCTGCTGGCCGGTGTGGGCGCGGGCGTCTGGCCGGATGGTGAGAGCGCGTGCGCGGCGACGATTCAGGTGACCGGCTCGACCACACCGAACGCGGACGCGGTTGCCGCTTACCAGAATCAGTATGAACTCTATCGGGGCCTCTACCCGGCGCTGCGAGCGACGTTTGACGGCGTGCGCCAGGGCGAGGCGTGAGAACAGAGAAACGGGGCGCGGGGCGTGGCTGTTTTTCCCATTTTCCTCTCTCCTCTTCACTCTTTTCCCACAGACTAAGGTGAACCTGTGCGCGCGCAGCTATTCTACGCTGTCTACGTTCCCACCTTCATTTTATCCTACTGCCTGGGGATGCTGGCGCTGCTGCTGCCGGTATATGTGATTGACCTGGGGCTGTCCTTCAGCCTGATCGGTATTGTGCTGGGCAGTTACGGCATCGGCACGCTGATCGGAGACCTGCCCGCGGGCGTTGTACAGGATCGGATCGACAACCGGTTTTCGATGATTATCGGCATATGCGTGATGGGGCTGGGGATGCTGGCGCTGAGTTTGTCGATGCGCTTCATCACGCTGGTGGCGTGCGGGATCTCGATCGGCGCGGGCGCTGCATTGTGGAATGTCTCGCGGCACGCGTACCTGGCCAATAATACGCTTAACACCAGTCGCGGGCGGGCGATTTCGATCTTTGGCGGCGTCAACCGCATCGGCATGTTCGCCGGCCCGATTACTGGCGGATATCTCAGCGCGCAGGCGGGTATGCATACCGCTTTTGCCTTCTGCGGCTTTGTCGTCCTGCTGGCGTTGATTTTTCCACTGCTATTCGTTCACAACAGTTTGGCCGAAGTGCAGTCCGGACAACAGACGTCGATGGCCGGTTCCTACAAACGGATGCTCATCTATCTACGCCGCAATGGGTGGATTTTGACGCCGGCAGGATTGGGCATGATCTGCGCGCAGACGATCCGCGCCGGCCGGCAGAGCATCATCCCGCTGTACGCGGCGTCGGTCCTGGACCTGGACGTGGACAGAATTGGCTTGGTGATGGGGATCGCGGCGGCGGTGGATATGTCGATGTTCTATCCGGCGGGCCTTGTGATGGACCGCTTCGGGCGCAAGTTCGCTTACGTGCCTTCGTTCCTGTTGCAGGCGCTGGGCATGGCCCTGATTCCACTGACCGGCTCCTTTGCGGCTCTGCTGGCGGCCACATCGCTGATCGGCTTCGGGAACGGGCTGGGTTCGGGCACGATGCTGACGCTGGGCGCGGACCTGGCGCCGGCGAAGGGTGAGGGCATGGGCGCGTTTCTGGGACTGTGGCGGCTTATAGGCGACGCCGGGCATACGAGCGCGCCCATCATTGTCGGTACGATTGCGGATGCTTTGAGCCTGGTGCCGTCGATCTATGTTATCGCGGTGTTCGGGTTGGGGGCTGGGGCGACTTTGGGTCTGTTTGTGCCGGAGACGTTGAAGAAGACGTCGGCGGTGGAAGTGGAGGGGCGTGGGTAGGGGAAGCGGCAGGCAGTCCTGTGGAAACTTCCCATGGAAGGGAAGCGACTGGCGCGCTGAAGAGTTCTCAGATCTGACGCGGCTGACGCGCTTAAACGACACGGAGTGTGTGGTGAAAGAGCTCCATGACAAAGTCGTCCCAAGCCCTATCGACATTTAAGATCTGATACAGTTCGAAATCCCTCGCAACATTCATTTCGTCCAGGCGTCTTCGCATTTCAGGGGTTACAACGCCGAGAACGGCAAAGTTTCGAGATCTGGGAGGCGTTTGCTCGAAACTTTTCTGGATGGCTCCCAGTCGTTCAAGGGCCCCCGCCGGGTCGGTCCCACTCTTTATCTCCACCGTTGCAATGGTGTGCCAGTCTCCTCCCGTACGGCTCTCGAACTTAATGTCCGGTTCGGAACCGTATACCATTCTAAAGGGAATTATATGAGGGGTATGCATAAAGTGGATTTGACATAATCGGCCAGTAGGGTTTCTTCTATCGTTGCCAACGAATAGGAGGGACCAAATGGCGGAATTGCCACAACTGACCGACTATGTCCATCTCATTATGGAACTGTTTGGCCGCTTTCGACAAGAACGTAGCGCAAGCGCAGGTGCGAAACTGGGACGACCGTTCAGATATAGCGAAGAATCGTTTGTCATATTCTTCATGCTGATGCAGTATCGGCGCATCTATGCGAGCAAGAGTCAGTGGCGCTGGCTGCATAAACATCCTGAGGTCGTCGAGATGTTGGGCTGGGAACAGATTCCCCATTGCACAACGATTGGGCGTCGCTACAAGAGACTGTACGACCTGTTGCAGCTGTTCGTGCTTTTCGTCGGTCAGGATAGGTCAGGGCTGGCTGAACAGCTAGACCAGAGCCATCTGGTGGAAGACAAGAGTCTGTTCAAAGCCCGCGGCCCAGTCTGGCACGAGCGGATGCGCAAAGCGGGTCGGATTCCGCCCCAGTTGCGCAACCTGGAGCAGGAGCGCCTATCATGGCTGGGTCTACGGCTACGGACTGCATATGACCTGCAATCAAGATGCCTTTCCTGCCATGCTGCAGGTGGAGACGGCCGCCGTCTCCGAAAGCCAGGTTCTGGACCAAAAGGAAGACCTCATTCTCAACCAACTGCGGCCCCAGACAGTCGCGGCTGATAGTGCCTACACCAAGGCAATGCGCATTCGCAACTGGAAGCGGGCTGGCGTCTTGCTGCTCACGCCAGCTCACAGATGGGTGCATGGTCGCTTTGCACAGGCTTATCACCGCTTCATCCAGTCACCTGAAGTTGTGAAACACATGCGTAACCGCCGCACTTCGGTCGAACCCCTCTTCGACCTGATTGCCAAAGTCATCGGCACACACGCCCAGCAAAAACAGCTGCCTGCAGGGCAATTGCATCTAAATTGGGTCAAAGCATCGAAATACTTCAGAATTCCCCTCCAGTTCGGGATCAGACATGAGAAGTGTTCGATTAGTGGCACGTAGACGGGAAATCCAAATGATTTCGACGCCTGACGGCCGGTG
>JAJDZJ010000231.1 GCA_022824685.1 Caldilineaceae bacterium | reverse complement strand
TCAAGGTGGCTGATGCAGGCTTCTTGTGTCGGGAACTGGCGGTAAATTGCGGGGATGTTCACGGGCTATCTCCTGTAGTTGACTATACCTACAGTATACCCGATCCCCCTTCACTTGCCAAGCCCCAAACTGCCAATCGCCCCTGACTTTACGTCCCCCGCCGACGAAATAGAATCGGCCCTCCAGCCACGCGCCCCAGATTGGCACTGTGTGCGGCCTACCCTCAACGGACGCACTGGCGATCCAATAGTTGAGGGCTGAACGCATGCGGGCATCGACAAACGACCAGGACAGCAGCCCTTCATTTAATTCCGGGGGACTGGGCCCGCTCAGCTCTGGCCGGCTGCGTTCAATACAGGAGCAGTTTTCCATGAGATCAAATGTTGGAGAGAGGCAAAACGCGTGCGCCTGAGCTGGGAGGACTGATATAGACCTCCGGCCAGATGTTCATCGTCTTCGCGTATCTGTCCTGGATTGACTCGCGCACCTCCTTCTCCGAGCCAGCCTGAACCAGCGCAACCGCGCAGCCGCCGAAACCCGCCCCAGTTAACCGGGCTCCCAGACATGCGGAATGACCTCGCATCGCATCAACCATCCTGTCCAGGGCCTCGCTGCTCACCTCGTAATCGTCCCTCAGGCTGGCGTGGCTTGCATTCATCAGCCGGCCCACACGGAGAAAGTCGCCCCCTTCCAGGGCCTCGACCGCAGCCAGGACGCGTTCGTTTTCGCTGACAACATGCCGGCAGCGGCGGTAGACTGTCTCTGTAAGCAGGTTGCGGTGTTCCTGCAACGCATCACTGCCAACATCGCGCAGCGCCGCGATCTTCGGAATCGCTGTCTGCAACCTGGCAACGCCCTCTTCGCACTGGGCTCTGCGTTCGTTATACGCGCTGCCAGCCAGCGAACGGCTTGCCTTTGTATTGCCGATCACCAGGGATACGCTATCGGGAAACGGTACGCGCCGGTAATCAAGATTGCGGCAGTCGATCAGGAGGGCATGGCCCTCCTCGCCGAGCGTGCTGATAAACTGGTCCATGATGCCGCAGTTGACGCCAACAAATTCGTTTTCGGCCTTTTGGGCCGCCTGCGCCAATTGGGGGCCGGTCAGCGCGTGAATCCTGTCAGCCGCGGTCAGGTACGCCTTGGCCGAGGCAATTTCCAGCGCTGCGGAACTGCTCAAACCGCTTCCACGCGGCACGTTTCCGCTGACAACCCCCTCAAAACCCTGCAAGCGGAGCCCCAACTCTGCCAGTTCCAATCCGACGCCTTGCACATAGTTGGGCCACAAGTCGTTCCTGTTTCTCTCCTTCGACCCAACTTCAAAGTCCGCCCACGAGTCGAACTCCAGGGCATATAGCCGGATCCGACCGTCGCTGCGCGGCCGGAACAGCACGCGAACGTCACGGTCAAGAGCAACAGGCAAGACGAACCCGTCATTGTAGTCGGTGTGTTCACCGATCAGATTGACTCGGCCCGGCGCGATAGCAAGATGGGTCGGACTCCCCTCAAAGTAGGTTTCGAATCCGTCAAATATGTTCTGCGTTCTTTTGTCTGGTTGCATCGCTCCGCCAGTGTGGGTAAGTGTATCGAGCCTCTTGAAGCCTGAAGCGCCGAATTAGCGCGGGGTCCTACTCTTCATGCTCGTCTAGCGTGTGTGCGCAAGCACTGCATAGAGATTCAGGTTGTCCTCCATGCCGTCGGCGCGAAAAACCCGAACAACGGACATGTCGGCGTCTGCGGCCAGCTGCCTCAACTCAGCTTCATCGACCTGGTGAACGTAGCGCACCGCCTCAACGCCTTGCCGCCAGGGGAGGAACGCGTCGCGCGGCTCCAGCGCCGAAGAATCGACTCCAGCTTCTTCCGGCTCGATCAATTTGGAGCGGAATCTTTCGCTGCTCAGGAACTGCCAGAAGGAGAGAATCACAGGTCCCGCGCTCAGTCGACAAATATCTCTCAACAGTCGCAGCCGCAGCGCATAACCCGGCAGGTGTTGCATTGTTGCCAGGCACAGAACGACATCATACTGTGGCCGCTCAGTTGTCGCAGACGAGCCAGCGCCTTCTTCGCGCCGGCCAGTCAACGCGTCCTGCCAGCGAGGGTCTGCGAGGTCGGCTCTGACGAAATGACAGTCGACGCCCGCCAGGTCTCTGGTGGCCTTCCAGCCCAGCTGCAGCAGGGCCCCGTTTCCGTCAACTCCCGTGTAGCTGGCGGCAGTGCCCTCATGCGCCAGCAGCCTGGCGAAACGACCGTTGCCGCAACCAACGTCGAGTACGGCCGGCTTTTCCTTTCCGAGGGCCCTGAGATGAGGTAGAATAGCGCAGAGTCCAGGCGTCCAACCCTGGCGCGTCGCGTCGAAGTGCGGCGCGACTCTTTCGTAGAATTCGCGGTTCAATGAAAGCAAAGTTGCCTGCGTCTGCCTGTTCATCAGATAGAGGACTGCTGGCAGATCGACGGCGGAGACAGTTCGGCAGAGTTTCCCGAAATCATGAAACGAGTCTTGACGCCGGAAGAGATTCCGGCTGAGGTGTTGCAGATATCCCAGGAATGGCAGAAGAAGCGCAGCTTCGACCCGGCTGATCACCGCTCCGCGCTGGCCGCGATCTTCCGCGAGGTTCTTGCTGTTCAGGAGTCGGACTGGGACGCGAGTCGCACCCTGCGTTCCATTCTAGCCCGATACCCGAAAGACGGCAAAGGATTCTTCGCCAAGTCTGACCTGGTTGCAGGCTTCCGGTTCCTGATCGAAGAGGGGGAGCTGGAATCTGCCCCCGCTCTTCTGGACAGAATCCGCATGAAGCCGGTGCGAACCTCCAGCGGCGTGGCGCCGGTGACGGTTCTGACGGCGCCGGCCGGCTGTCCGGGAAAGTGCATCTTCTGTCCCGACGATTGGCGGATGCCCAAGAGCTACATCTTCGATGAACCAGGGGCGCAGAGGGCCGAACGCGACGGATTTGACCCCTTCAAACAGACTTATGGCCGCATCGAAGCGTTTGAGAGTATCGGGCACGACGCCAGCAAGGTTGAACTGCTGATCCTGGGTGGTACATGGGGCGCCTACAGCCAGGACTACCGCGAGTGGTTTGTGCGTCGCTGTTACGACGCGATGAACGCATACGGAAATCCTGAATGGGAACCATCCTCCAGCCTGGAAGAAGCCAAGAGGAAGAACGTCCTGTCCGCGCACCGCAACGTAGGGCTGGTGGTGGAAACAAGACCGGACTGGATCACGCCGGACGAAATTATACAGATGCGCCGGTTGGGCGTGACGAAGGTACAGATTGGCGTCCAAAGCCTCGAGGACCGCGTGCTGGAACTGAACAAGCGCGGACATTCCGTGGCAGAGGTGAAGCATGCCTTGGGCCTGCTGCGCACCGCCGGCTTCAAACTTCATCTGCACTGGATGCCCAACCTCCTCGGAGCAACTTTGGATTCGGACCGGGACTCGTTTCGCCGATTCTTCAGCGATGAGTCTATCCGGCCGGACGAACTCAAAATCTATCCGTGTTCATTGATTGCCGGAACAGAGCTATACGAGGAGTGGCTGGCAGGCAACTATCATCCCTATACCGAACAGGAGCTGGTCGGTCTGCTTGCAGATGTCAAACCGTTCGTGCCGCCGTACACGCGTATCAACCGCCTGTTTCGCGACATCCCGGCCCATCACATCGAGGCCGGTGTCAGGACAAGCAACCTGCGCGAGGTCGTCCACCGGGAGCTGGCGCGGCGCGGCGACCGCTGCAGCTGCATACGTTGCCGCGAGGTGCGCCGCGAGCAGATTCGGGAGGACTCGCTGCGGTTGTCGATCACAACCTACACCACGGATCTGACTGTCGAACATTTCCTGCAGTTCGTCTCGGTTGACGGCAAAGAGAACGGCTCACGCGTGGGCCTGGAGCGCGCCCCCCTCGCGGGGTTTCTCAGGTTGAGTCTTCCTAAGACCGCAACCGCGGGAAGCCGGGCTTTTCTGGAGGAGATCCAAGGGGCGGCCATGATACGTGAAGTGCACGTGTACGGCCCGGCCTTGGCGATCGGACAGTCTGAAGAGGGGGCAGCGCAGCATGCCGGCGTCGGCACGCATCTCCTGCGAGAAGCTCGGAGGCTGAGCCGCGCTGCCGGTTTTGAACGCATCAGTGTGATCGCGGCGACCGGAACGCAAGCCTACTACGCTGCGCGGGGATTCGAACCTGGAGAACTGTACATGACCGGTTCAACCTGAGTTCGTTTGCGGCGTCCGGGCGGTCTGCTGCCGCCCTTCACTCATGTTGTCGTGGCGCAGAATAACGTGTTTGCCTTGCGCTGAAAGACTCTGAGGGAGAAAACGCTCTCGTACGGCAGTTGACCAAGGGAAGAAAGGTTGTTCTCTCTGCTGGGTCCGCGCCCTGCAAGTCATGTAATGATGAAAGGTTCCACAGAAAACAGAAGGGTTGCGGCACAAATGCCGCAACCCTTTTTCGTCAGTCTGGAACAACTGAACTTCCTTGAGCCGAGCCGGGAAGCCGGCGCTGCCCAATCCTGCTGACTCAACCTAGAAGTGCAAGGTCAGGTCAAACTCCGTCGCCTGGACCAGCGGCAGAATCTGGTTGATTGTCGGCAACATGGAGCCCATGCCTGGCATGGCCATGTCCAGCACCGGAATCGTGGTGATCAGCTCGAGCAGGTTGCTGGCCTTGCCGTCGGACCAGTCCAATGTCGGCAGCGCGGTCCCGTCAATTGAAATCGAGATACCGTCCATATTGGTGCTGATGCCCAACTCGGAAATGCCGAGCATTCTAGCCATACCGATCTGTGACAATGTCAAGGCGAGTGGGGCAAGAGCATAGTCGGTCATGGCGTTCAATTCATCGATCGAGAGGTCGCCGATATTGAAGCTGCCGTCGGCATTATAGAAGATGGGCAGATTGATACGCGGGGGCGTGCCTACTGCGGCCAGGAACTCTTCCTGTGCGGCTTGAGCAGCCATCGCGGCTTCGCTGTCACCCTCTACGAAGAGAGGAATCTCCTCGGCGCCCGGCGCAACCGGGAAGCGGGCAATGACGCCGATTCCCAACTGATCAACCAGGGCAAACAGCAGGTCGGCCATCGGCAGGACCATGCCAAAGGTGTTCAAAGCGCCCGGCAGAGCAGCCAGTGAATCGCCTTCATAGCTGATCGACGGAATGCTGCGGCCGTTCACCAGAAGCAGCAACCCATCAGGTGTATTGCTCACCTGGATGTGCTGAATGTTGCTGGCTCCCATCAGGAACACCATTTCCGGCGGGACGGGCAAGTCCAGCGGTACGCCAAGCGTTGCCACGAGGTCAGATAGAGCGGCGTTCTGAATCGCAGGCGTGCCATCCATACCAAAATCAAGCACGAGCGCGGGCAGATCGATGACCAGCTGGTCTGCATCTGCGGCGACGCTGCCCTGACCGGCGCGGGGTGCACAGCCCGACAGCGCAAGAACTGCAATAAGCATGATGACGGCCCAGTACGTCAAACGTCGGTTGAGCATTTCATACCTCCTAAGGGCGAACTAGGTAAGAGTGGGATAATGATTGAGTTCTGCAACAGCAGGGAAAGCGAGACGCCTTATGGTGAATCCTGAAAGTTACCACTTCCAGGAATTATACCCCTGATTCTTCGTAGAGACAACGCGTGCGAAAGAACGCTCATTCTGGCAACATGCCCCTGATGCGTTTCAGATAATACGCAAGAATCGTCAAAAGCGCAAACTCCTGAATCGGCAGGGAAGCAAGAGGGTGATGCGCGATCCGAGCCGGATTCTAACTGAAGTACAACGTTTCGTCAAGCTGTATGTCATGAGAACAACCGCGGCGCGGCGCGCTGCCCTGTGCGGCGTTCAATTTGTCCAGGGGCATCGCTTCCCGGGCAGTCTCATACCGGCATCCATCGTAACGAGACTAAAGAGGCAGGGCACTCCTACGCGCCCTGCCCGCGTGGAAAAACGCGGTGAATTTCCTCAGGTCCAGAGGTGGACGTCAGGTGAAGACTCTTGCATTCCGACAGGGATGCGAAAGTTAGTCAGGCCGAGGCGGGCGTCAATTCATGTCAAACTCGAAGAACTCCCCCGTAACCGTGAAGATGATGCGTTCGCAAATGTTGGAGACCCTGTCGGCCGCCCTTTCCAGGTTGTGGGCAGCCCAAAGCAGATAGTTGCAGCGGTCGATCAAGGACGTATCCTCCAGGATCATCTCGATCAAGTCGCGGTGCACTCGATTGTACAGATCGTCGACCTCATCATCACGGAGCGGGATAGTGCGGGCCGCTTCCAGGTCCTGGTGCAGGAAGGCGTCGAGGGACTGTTGTAGCATCTCCGTAGCGATGTCGCACATTTTGGGTATATCGACCAGTGGCTTGATCAAAACCTCTGTGCCAATCAGCAAGATGATTCGGCCTATTCCCTTCGCGTAGTCTCCAATTCGTTCCAGTTCTGTGCTGATTTCGAGGACCGCGGCGATCAGTCGAAGGTCCCCTGCCATTGGCTGTTGGGTTGCAATCAAGCGAAGACAGTCGGCTTCGATTTCGAAGCGCTTCCTGTTGATTATTTCATCTTCTTTAATCAAATGCCTCGCAACGTCCATATCCCGGCGCCTGAGAGCGTCGACGGATTCCTTCAGGGCCTGGATCACCATGCTGCCGAGCATCAGCGTGTCGGTTTGAAGCGTTTCCAACTCCCTGGCAAACGAGGTGCGCAGTAGCTGACCCATTGACGGCCTCCTTTATTGCCGGAACGTTAACGACTTTGAAGTGACGCGAGCAGCTTTTCCTGCATCGAGTCCCTAACCTGCCGGCAGGCTTCCATTCTCACTGCATCGTTGCCCAGCACCTTGGTGGGATCTTCAAAGGGCATGTGGATCACCTCCTCTTCCCCCAGCCAGGCAGGGCAGTTCTGGGCGGCGCTGTCGCAGACGGTCACAACCAGGTCGGGGTTGAGCTTTTGAAACTCGTCAACGGACTGCGTAACGCCATCGCTAATGTCGACATCGATTTCCGACATCGCTCTCACGGCTAACGGGTGAACCATGCCTGAGGGGGCCGTACCGGCCGAAAACGCTTGCCACTCATCGCCCAGATACGCATTGACGAGGCCTTCCGCCATCTGACTTCGGCAGGAGTTGCCGGTGCACAGTATGAGTACTTGCTTCTTTTCTTTGCTCATGTTGTCCTCATCGAGCATTCGGATTCTATCCGAACCGCCCAGTAATGTAGTCCTCGGTGCTCTTCTGGCTGGGATTGGTGAAAATCTTCTCTGTTTCATCGAACTCGATCAGATTGCCGGTGCGGTTTTCGTCGACGCTGAAGAAGGCGGTGAAATCTGAGATACGCGCGGCCTGCTGCATGTTATGGGTGACGACGATGATTGTGTACTTCTCCGAAAGCTCTTTCATCAGATCTTCAATGCGTAAAGTGGCGATCGGGTCCAAGGCGGAGGCAGGTTCGTCCATGAGGATGATTTCAGGCTCAACGGCTATGGCCCTGGCGATGCAAAGCCGCTGCTGCTGTCCGCCGGAAAGGCCGAGAGCGCTCTGCTGCAACTTGTCCTTCACTTCATCCCACAGCGCGGCCGAGCGGAGAGCCTTCTCGACCATCTCGTCCATGTCGCCGCGGAAGCCGTTTATACGGGTGCCCCAGGCGACGTTTTCATAGATCGTCTTCGGGAATGGGTTCGCCTTTTGGAAGACCATTCCAATACGGCGTCTGACTTCCACGGGGTCGACACTGTCGTCGTAGATATTCTGGCCCTGAAACAGGACCTCTCCTTCGATCCGTACGTTGGTGATCAGATCGTTCATGCGGTTGAAGCAGCGCAGGACCGTGCTCTTGCCGCAACCGGAAGGCCCGATGATGGCGGTAATCTTGTTTGTCGGGACGCGCATATCTACATCGCGGACTGCACAGAAGCTGCCGTAGAAGACACTCATGCTTCCTGACTCGATGGCATATCTGCCAGTCCCATTCATTGCCGAATCAGTTGCTCCTGATTCTGTCTGACCGGGACGTTTTATGGCAACAGTCATTTTTGTAGATGCTCCTATAGGCGCTGGCCTGGCCGCGGTCAAAGTGGTTTCGCAGTAGTACGGCGGAGGCATTCATGGTCAGGAGAAGAACGAGCAAGACGAGAATGGCAGCGGCTGCCAAGTTCCTGAATTCGTCCTGTGGACGCGAAGTCCATTGGTATATCTGGATCGGCAATACCGTGAATTTTGAGAAGGGGCCGCTGGGATCCAGGGCGATGAAAGTCGAGGCGCCTACAACGACGAGGGGTGCGGTTTCCCCTATTGCCCGGCTTGTTGCCAGGATGGTTCCTGTCAAGATTCCAGGCAAAGCGCTGGGCAGGACGTGATGCCAGATCACCTGCCAGTGGGTCGCGCCCAAGCCGAAGCCGGACTGGCGTAAAGAGCTGGGAACCGCCCGGATCGCCTCCTGGCCGTTAATGATGATAAGGGGCAGAATCAGCAGGCCAAGTGTAAGGCCGGCTGAGATGATCGTGCGGCCATTTGCGGTAGATTGATCGCCCACGCCAAAAATCGCTCCGCTTGTAAATGCTTCCAGTATCCGGACGAAAATCGCCAGCCCTAACATTCCGTAGATGATAGACGGGACGCCGGCGAGATTGTTTATGTTTGTTTGGATCAACCGGTTCAGCAAGCGCTCCTTGTGTGCGTACTCTTCCAGATAGATGGCAGCCCCAACGCCGATTGGGAACGAAAAGAGAATCGTGATTGCGACAACCCAAAGCGATCCGAAAATCGCGGTTCGGACCCCTGCGCGAAGTGGTTCGCTCGACTGTGACTTGCTGATGAAGCTGGTCGTGAGCCAGCTGCGAAAGTAAACGTCGGAACCGGGAAACCTCTCTTCTGCCTCGACAAAAATGCTGCCGCGTGCGAAAACGGATTCGAACAAGCCCCAGGAAGCCTGTACCTGGGGCTCAACGACACGCTCCAGAATCAGTTCGTGGACATTCTCGCTGCTTCGCTGAGAGAATGGCATGTCGTGTTCGTAGCGGCGCATCAGGCCCGCGGAAACATTGGCTTCCAGAATCCCCACCAACTGATCTTTGGTCAACTCGTTCAGGGGCACGCCGTCAATGGCCAGTTCAGCCGGGTCGATGTTGTTGACGATGGCGACATAGCCGAAAGACTGGTTGAGAATATTGAATAGGAGCGCGCACAACGCGATTATGCCGGAGAGTACAGCTGCCTGAAAGATTACTGCCCATAGCCGACCCCGGCGCTGCCTGGCCACGACCTGTTCGCGGTAGGCGGGACCGGAGGGCATTAGCCCATCTGTGGGCCGGGCTGCGGAATGCTGTTGGTGAACTGCCATCATTCGTACTCCTCGCGGAAACGCCGTACGATCCACTGGCTCAGTACGTTCAGACTCAGGGTTATCAAGAAGAGAAGCAGGCCGATGGCAAAGATGCTGTTGTAGTCGAACGAATCATAACTGAGGTCGCCGCCGCTGATTCGGACGATGTGTCCGGTCATCGTCTCGGCGGCGCGGAAGGGAGAAAACGTAAAGTTCGGCCCGGCACCGGCGGCGATGGCAACGATCATCGTCTCTCCGATCGCCCGGGAAATCGCGACGATAAAGGCCGCTGCGACACCGGAGAGCGCGGCCGGCAACACGATCCGTAAGGCTGTTTCCAATCTTGTCGCGCCCAAGCCATATGAAGCCTGGCGCAGAGAGCCGGGCACCGCGCTCAAGGCATCTTCGCTCATGGAGCTGACAAGGGGTATGACCAGAATCCCAATCACGATGCCCGCGGAGGCGGTATTGTAGATTTCGACGATGTCCCGGCCAAAAGTGCCGCGCAGCAATGGGGTCATGAAAGTCAAGGCAAAGTAGCCATAGACGACCGTAGGGATTCCAGCCAGGATTTCAAGAATCGGCTTCAGGATGCTACGGGTTCGCTGGCTGGCATATTCGCTGAGAAAAATGGCGATACACAGCCCCACTGGCAGTGCCACCGCCATGGCGATCAGGCTTGCCATCAGGGTGGCAGTCACAAGAGGCCAAATGCCAAACCTGCTGATCGCCGGCTGCCACTCCGTGCCGCCGAAGAACTTGAGCAGGTTCACTTCCTCGTTCGCGAAGAATAGCAGCGACTCGCGTCCCAGGACATAGACAATGCCCAAAGTCGTCAGAATCGAGATGGCGCCGCATAGGAACAGGAAGCCTTGGATAATCGACTCGGCGACTCTAGGCTTGCGCCTCAAATCGTATTGAGGTTCCCCACCCAAGGCCGATTCACCTGCGCTCTCAGCGCCTGCCACCGGTCCACGCATCGACTCGGCAGATATGGCAGCCTGCGCAACTGGAGCGGACTGTGACATGGTTTCTCCTTGGTTTTTCAAGACTCTTAAATGTGGTAGACCGCCAGTGGTTGCCGGAAGGCCTCAGACAATTGCGGTTCAAACACTTGTCCCATTGACCCCCTCCTCAAGTTGAGCCTCTGCGCCGGTTGTCTACCAACTCCTATGTCCTGCTTACGTGAATCTACCCCGGTGTTGGGGCCTATTCTAAACCTACGAACAACGAAAAGGAAAGTTGGAGACAGGGGCATTTCCCTGTCCCCAACCAGTCAGATTGCCTCGGAAAAAGGGCCGGCGCGCGCAACCGGCCGTGCGGCAGTCTACCGTTCAATAGCGCTGATGGCGTTCAATAGGCTCTGCTTGGCGGCATCGAGAACGGAAGCTTCGGCGGGGAAGTAGCCGACGCGTTCGATCTCTTCGTTTACGTAGGTCAGGTAGAAGTTGACGAAGGCGGCGACCTGCGGCTTTTCGGCCATGATGCCGGCATCGGAGTAGATGTACA
>JAJDZJ010000002.1 GCA_022824685.1 Caldilineaceae bacterium | reverse complement strand
ATCAGGCCCTCAGTCGGCGAGATAAGTTAAATTCTCCGTCTACGTGCCATCTTTCGTACATTTCCCTGTGTCTTACCCCGACCTGGAAGAGTATTCGGCTGCATTTCGATGTTCTGACCCAATTTAGATGCGATTGCCCTGTGCCAAGGCGGGGCGCTTTTCCAGCAGGGGGTCTCCTGTGCTATACTGCGGCATGTTTTTTCTCTACTTTGACCAGGATTTGCACAATGGCCCGGTGGCGAGCTTACCATACGCCGGCGACGGTTTCTGAGGCGCTCTCTCTGCTGCATGAGCACAGAGACAAGGCCCGCATCATCGCCGGCGGCACCGACCTGATCCTCGATATGGAGGCGGAACAGGCGGCTGCGCCTGAGGCGCTGGTGGATGTGACCAGGATCACCGGCATTGACCGCATCGCGCAGGAGGACGGCTGGATCGTTCTGGGCGCAGGGACCACCCATACGCAGATTGAAAGCAGCCCGCTGCTGCGCGCCCATGCCAGATGCCTGACCGAGAGCTGCGGCGTTATCGGCGGGCCGCAGGTGCGCAATGTGGCGACGCTGGGCGGGAATGTGGCCCACGCGCTGCCGGCCGCGGACGGCACGATCGGGCTGCTGGCGCTGGAAGCGGAAGTCGAGGTCGCCGCGCACAGCGCGCGGGGCCCCCGCCACGCGTGGCAGCCGTTGCTCTCCATCTTTGCCGGCCCCGGCCGCAACCGCCTGGCCCCCGACCAGATGCTGCACGCGTTCCGTTTCCGGCCGACCTCGGCGCGGGCGGGCAACGCCTTTGACCGCATCATGCGGCCGCAGGGCGTCGCGCTGCCGGTGCTGGGCATCGCCGCCAGGGTGCGATTGGATGCAACGCTGCGCCGGGTGGAGGATGCCGTTATTGCGATCGGTCCCGCGGGGCCGACCCCTTTTCGCGCGACCGGCGCGGAGGAGGCATTGACTTCGGCCAAGGCATTTGACGCCGCCGCCGTGGAGGATGCCATCGTCGCGGCCCAGGCGCAGGCCAGTTTGCGGTCGAGCAAGTACCGCGCGTCGCAGGCGTATCGTCATGAGATGATCGGCGTGCTGCTGCGGCGAGTGCTGCAGACTTCCGTGGAGCGGGCGCGCATGAATGAGGCTCCCACAGGGCCGGAGGGCGCCTAGCCTGGGCAGCTGTCGAGCGTTCGCCACGATTGTTGCAGTGACGCGAGAGCGCGTGGGCCATGATCCATCTCACCTCGATTGAGAAAGGTCCCTCCTTCCCCCAGGAAGGGACATTCCCATACAATGTGCCGGTCATCGCGCGGCTGGAGAGAATACGCTTCGAGAGTTCGGTGACCTTTCTCGTCGGCGAAAACGGGAGCGGCAAGTCCACCTTTCTGGAGGCGCTGGCCACCTCTGTGCGCCTGCCGACCGTGGGCGCGGAAGAGGCCGACAACGATCCATCTCTGGCCTCAGTGCGGAAGCTTTCCAGACATCTGCGCCTGGGCTGGACCAAGCGCACCGGGCGGGGATTTTATCTGCGGGCCGAGGACTTCTTCGGCTTTGCCAAGCGCATCGCCCAGATGCAGGCGGAGCTCCAGACGGAGATGGCCAACGTGGACGCGGAGTACGAGGGCCGTTCCGACTTCGCCAAGGGGCTGGCGAAGATGGCATACTCCGGCCAGCTGGCCGCAATTGAGGAGAGCTACGGAGACGGACTCGACGCACGCTCCCACGGAGAGTCATTTCTGGCCCTGTTTCAGGCCCGCTTTGCGCCGAACGGCCTCTACTTGCTGGATGAACCGGAGGCGCCGCTCTCGCCCCTGCGCCAGGTGGGGCTGCTCGCCCTGTTGAAAGAGATGGTCGCGCGCGATGCCCAGTTTATCATCGCCACACACTCGCCGATCCTGATGGCCTTCCCCGGCGCTACGATCCTGAACTTTGACGAATCACCCCCCCAGCCCGTGCCGTGGGAATCAGTGGAGCACGTGAGCGTGACGCGAGGATTTCTGAACGATCCACAGTTGTATCTGAACCACCTGTAAAAACAGTTTGCGGTGGCTGGCGGCCTGCGACCCCGAGAGCGTCCTGCCGCGAAGCATCACTGTTCACGCCGACAGGAGCGCATTGGTGACACATCTCACGCTGACAGTGAATGGCAGGGAGCACGCTCTCGATGTACCGCCGAGCCGCTATCTGGCCGAGGTTTTGCGCTACGACCTGGGGCTGACCGGCACCAAGATCGGCTGTGATGAGGCTGAATGCGGCTGCTGCACCGTCATCGTTGACGGCCAGTCGGTCGATTCGTGCATCTACCCGGCGTTCAAGGCGCAGGGCGGGAAGGTGTTGACGATCGAAGGTCTGGCCCAGACGGGGTCCGGTTCGCAAAATGGCGGCGGCAGCGCGCCCGAGCTTCATCCGCTTCAGTCCGCCTTCATCCGGCACGGGGCGACGCAGTGCGGCTTCTGCACACCCGGTTTCATCATTCAGGCCAAGACGCTGTTGGACGAGAACCCGGACCCGACCGACGCGGAGATCAAGGAGTGTCTGAAGGACACCTACTGCCGCTGCACCGGATACGCGGCGATCATTAGCTCGGTGAAGGCCGCGGGCGAGTATATGCGCACCGGGAAGATGCCGGATGCGGAGTTGCCGCCGGTGAGGGAGCCGCTGTCGCAGATCGGTCAGCCATTGCAGCGGCCGGACGCGGTTGACAAGGTGACGGGGGCAGCGCTCTACACAGATGACTACACCTTTGACGGGATGCTGTTTGGGGCGACGCTACGCAGCGAACACCCCCACGCCGCGATTCGCGAAGTTGACGCGGACGCGGCGCGTGCGTTGGAGGGCGTCCACGCGGTGCTGACCCACGCGGACGTGCCGGGCGACCCGCGGCACGGGCTGGTTGAGAACGACTGGCCGGTCTTCGCGGGGGGCGCCTATCCGGCCCGCTATGTGGGCGACCCGATTGCGCTGGCGGCGGCGGAGACGGCAGAGCTCGCCGAGCAGGCGCTGGCGCTGATCCGCGTAAAGTACGATCCGCTGCCGTCGGTCACCGATCCGCGGGAGGCGCTGCGGCCGGACGCGCCCCAGCTTCACCCGGACCGGCCCGCCGGGAACCTGCTCAAGCATATCAAGGTGCGGCATGGCGACGTGGAGGAGGGGTTCGCCGCGTCCGATGTCGTCGTCGAGCGCACCTACCGCACGCCGATGACCGAGCACGCCTTCCTGGAGCCGGAGTGCGCGCTGGCGGCGCCGGCTGGTTACAAGGGCCGCCTTCCCTCTACCAGCAAGGAGACGGCGGACTCCGATCATGACAGCGACAAGCTGACCGTCTACGTGGGCAGCCAGATTCCATACAGCGACAGGCGGCAGGTGGCCAAGAGCCTGGGCCTGGACGACGAAGAGGTGCGCGTCATCGGCACATTGATGGGGGGAGGATTCGGCGGCAAGGAGGACATCGCCGGACAGATCCACGCGGCGCTGGCGGCGCAGGTGACGGGCCGTCCGGTCAAGATCCTCTATACCCGGCAGGAGAGCCTGATCTTCCACCCCAAACGTCACAGCACCATCATCCGCATCAAGACCGGCGCGAAGCGGGACGGCGCGCTGGTCGCTGTGGAGGCGGAACTATACGGGGACAGCGGGGCCTACGCCAGCCTGGGCGAGAAGGTCATGACCCGCGCCACCACGCACGCCACCGGCCCCTACGTGATGCCCCACGCCAGGATCGACTGCTACGCGATGTACACGAACAACGCGCCCAGCGGCGCGTTTCGCGGCTTCGGCGTCACACAGTCGGCGTTCGCGGTGGAGAGCAATCTCGACATTCTGGCGGCGGAACTGGGCATGGATCCGGCGGCGTTGCGGCGCAAGAACGTGATGCGCGTCGGCGCGGAGACGGCCACCGGCCAGGAGCTGAGCGAGAGCGTGGGGCTACTCGAATGTCTTGACCTGGTGGAGGAAGATATCAAAAGGGCGAAGTCGGTTGAATCCTGTTTGTCGTCATCGGACCCCTGGGCGCCGGTTCAGGTGGGCAGCAAGCGCTACGCCTGGGGCATCGCAGCCGGCTACAAGAATACCGGGCTTGGGGGCGGCGCGCCGGACAAGGCGGAGGCTGAAGTGGAGGTCTTTCCCGACGGCACCGCGGCGATCCGCACGAGCAGCGCGGAGATGGGGCAGAATCTGGTGGGCGTGCTGGCGGCCTGCACCGCGCAGGAGCTGGGTCTCCCCTTCGAGAAGGTGCATGTGACCGTGATGGACACGGACCTGACGCCGGACGGCGGCCCTTCCACCGCCAGCCGCCAGACCTATGTCAGCGGCAACGCGGCCCGCCTGGCGGCGCGGGCCATGCGCGAGCAGATGCAGAATGTTCTGGCTGAAAAGTTCGATACACACCCTGATGTCATCGCCTTCCATGAGGGTCTGGCCTATGTGGATGAGAGGCGCCTGGCGCAGATGCACGGGGAGGAGCTGCCGGCGGCGGGGGCCAACGGCGCGAACGGCAGCACGGGCGGGATTCTGCCGGGTTCCACGCGCAGCATCTCTTTCGCCGATGCGGTCAATGCCCTGCTGGCCGAGAACCGGCTGCCGAAGATCCGCTATGAATACTGGGCGCCGCAGACGCAGCCGCTGGGGACAGGCGGCGATATGCACTTCGCCTTTTCGTACGCTGTGCATGCCGCGCTGGTGAGCGTGGATACCGAAACCGGCGAAGTAGCCGTCGCGCGGGTGATCTCTGCCCATGACGTGGGCCGGGCGATCAACCCTCTGAGCCTGCTCGGGCAGATCGAGGGCGGAATCGTGATGGGCATCGGCAACGCCCTGACCGAGAATTATATCGTCGAGGACGGCATTCCCTGGACCGAGCGTCTGGGGCAGTATAAGATGCCGGGCATCAAGATGACGCCGCGGATGGACAGCCACATCGTCGAGCATCCGACCGCGGATGGGCCTTACGGAGCCAAGGGCGTGGGCGAGATCAGCTCGATCCCGATCAGTCCGGCGATCACCAATGCCATCTACAACGCAGTGGGTGTTCGCTGCCTGGCCCTGCCGGTCGATCAGGATGCCCTGCTGCTGGCGATGCGCGACGGCGAGAAGGAGATCGACGGCCACTGGGGCCAGACGGGGCCGTGGCTGGCGTCGAACGGCCGGCAGCCGCACTGACACACGGTAACCGCTGTTCCCCCTGAGAACTTCAACATGCAACTCCATCACGCTCTGCGACTGCCGCCGGAGGCGCTTTCGATCGTCACACTGGTCGGCGCCGGGGGCAAGACGAGCGCGCTCTTCCGGCTGGCGGATGAGGCCGTTGGCGGCGGCCGTCGCGTCGTCACCACCACGACCACCCATATTTTCGCTTCCCAGGCGGAGGACGCGCCGGCCCGCCTCCTGGTGGAGCCGGACGCGACTGACCCCATCGACTGGGCTGCGCTGGAAGCGAAGCTGGCGCAGCACGGGCACTGCTTGATCTGGTCGGCGCCCGGTGTCCGATCCGGTGGAGGCGCCGGCGGGCCAGCAGCTACCTCTCCGACAGGTTCAAAACGACAGGGCCTGCCCCCGCAGGTCGTGGATGCGCTGGCAGCGCGCGCCGGAGATCTCGGCATCAGCCTGATCGCTATCGAAGGCGACGGCAGCCGCCGCCGGCCGGTTAAAGCGCCCGCGCCCCACGAACCGGTCATCCCTGACTGCACGACCCACCTGGTCCCGGTCGCAGGTCTCGACGGGTTGGGGCTGCCTCTCGACGCACCTTACGTGCACCGGCCCGAACGGGTGCGCGCCCTGCTGAAGGAAGAGGACGCGTCGACGCGGCTGACGCCGCGCATGCTCGGCCGGCTTCTGGTTGAGCCTTACGGGCGGGGCGTGAGGGGTGAGAAGAGTGGGGAGAGAACACCGCTCAGCAGCGCGTCCCGCTCTTGGGGCGCGAGACTGATGCCGCTGCTGAACAAGGCGGACAGCGCGCCCAGGCTGGCGGCGGCGCGGCTGATTGCGCAGCAGTTGGCGCAGCAGAATCAGCCGGCGCTCATCGGCGCGGTGGGGACGGAACGTCTGACGCCCGTTCGCGAACGCTGGGGCGCGACGACGGCAGTCGTGCTGGCCGCAGGGGAAAGCCGCCGGATGGGGCAGCCGAAACAGCTGCTGCGCTGGCAGGGCGAGCCGCTGGTGACGCGCGCTGCCCGCATCGCTCTCGAAAGCGGCGCGTCGGATACGATCGTGGTCACCGGCGCGGTCGCTGACCAGGTCGAGGCCGCACTGGCCCCCTTGCACGGGGCGGGGCGCGGACGTCTGCGTGTCGTTCACAACCCAAACTGGCAGGACGGGCAGGCGGGCTCAGTGCACGCCGCGGTCGATGCGCTGCCGGCTGCATGTGAGGCCGCTCTATTTCTGCCCGTGGATCAACTCCGTCTGCCGGCGGCGCTCCTGCGGCGGCTGTGGCAGACATGGCGCGGCGGCAGCGATCTGGCGGCTGTCGCGGTGGACGGAGCGATACGCGGCGCGCCGGCGCTTTTCGACCGGCGTTTCTTCGGTCGCCTGAGACAGGTTCAGGGTGATGGGGGCGGGGGGAGGCTGCTGCGCCGGCACGCGGAGGAGGTCAGCGCGATCGAGACGCCGGTCGAGTGGCTGGCCGATGTGGACACGCCGGAGGACTGGCGGAGGGCCGTGGACAGCGGTTTGTAACCGGGGCCATTGTTGATGGGAATTTTGTGTTTTATGATCCTACCTGTGCAGTGCCAGAGGAAAAGTGTCGACGATTCTTTAACGGAGCCTACAAGAGAGGGCACGCACGAGGGGCACCCCTACGGGGCGTCATTCCCCAGTGAAAGCGAGGTGGAGCGGCATGTCTACGCTTGAGAACGGAATCCGGTGCAGCCCGGCCATCCACGCGCCGGGCGAACGTCAAATTACCTTCGCCCAGGCCATTCACGAAGCTGTTGACGAGGAGATGACCCGCGACGAGCGCGTCTTCGCCATCGGTGAAGATATCGCCGTGGCTGGCTCGGTATTCAAAGTGTTCGTCGGCCTGTATGAGAAGTTCGGCCCGGAGCGGGTGATCGATTCGCCCATTTCGGAGGCGGGAATCGCCGGCATCGGTGTCGGCGCGGCCATCACCGGTATGCGGCCCATTGTGGACATCATGTTTTGCGACTTTGCTACCCTGGTGATGGACCAGCTGGTCAACCAGGCGGCCAAGACCCACTACATGTCCGGCGGCAAGCTGAAGGTTCCCATGGTCTTGCGGACGACCATGGGCGCCGGTAGCCGCACTGCCGCCCAGCACAGCCAGTCCCTGCATGCGCTCTTCAGTCACATCCCCGGCCTGAAGGTAGCGATACCCGCCACCCCGTACGACGCCAAAGGGCTGATGAAAAGCGCCATCGGCGACGACAATCCGGTGGTGTTTTTCGAGGACAGGGCGCTCTTTCAACAGGTGGGGCCGGTGCCGGAGGCGGAGTATACCCTCCCGCTAGGCCAGGCGGACATCAAGCGAACAGGCGACGACATCACAATTGTCGCGACCAGTTCAATGGTGTACGTTGCCTTGGAAGCGGCCGATAAGCTGGCCGAGGCCGGCATCAGCGCAGAGCTGATCGATCCCCGCACGACATCCCCCCTGGACGCCGGGACACTAATTCAGTCGGCCCGCAAGACCGGCCGGGCGCTTGTGGTCGACGAGGGCTACCGGCAGTATGGCGTCACTGGTGAAATTGCCTCGGTTATCGCCGATGGCGCATTCTACTATCTGGACGCCCCGGTAAAGCGCATCGGCGCCATGAGCGTGCCGGTGCCGTTCTCCCCTGCGATGGAGGATTTGACGATCCCCAACGCCGACAGTGTGGTCGAGATGGCTAAAACCATGTGTGGAAGGGGATGAAATGCCCAAAGAGGTGATGTGACAACTAAGCCATCAACGGTGTGCAATCTCACTGAATCGGGATCTGCAGGACTGCTGCAACGCGGTGCGAGCCGCCGCAGTGCCTTTGCGGCCCAACATCTGTCTTGCCCGGTTAACCCTCGATCGCGGTCACGATTCGGGGTCAGGCGAAGCCCTTGTGGGTGGCGGCGACTCGCGAACATGGCCTGCACGGGCGGCGGGGCTGGTGTCAGGGGGGCGTTGCGGGGGGAATCCCCCCGCACAAGGGAGGGCCGAAGGCCCGACCGCCCAAATGCAGTGGTCAGTGGTCAGAGGGGACGGCACTTGCCCTGCTCGGGGGCGCGAACTGACTTTAGCTTAGTCGTTACCAGAGGTGCACGAAAGTTCACCCCCGTTTTGGACTGCACCCGAATAATATAGTGAGCTCCCTCGCGCCGCACGCATACAGTGAAGTATGTAATTCCCCTATTGATCACTGGTGTTTGAGGCTTCGTCGGCGCGCCAGGCTTCGCTGATCAGGCGGAAGATGTCGGTCTCGGTGACGATGCCGACGGGAAGGAGCAGCTCGCTGCCGGGCTCTGCGGGCTGCACGACGGGGATGCCGCCGATCTTGGTCTCCATCATCTTCTCTACCATCTGGCCGAGCGATGCTTCGGGCCCGACGGCAATGACGTCGGCGGTCATCACATCGCGCACGGTCAGCCACTCCTCATCAAGGCCGGGATCGTAGCGGCTGGCTACGCTTCCGGCAGTCTCGGCCTCCAACACATCGGCGTCTGTAACGATCCCGCACATGTAGCCATCCTGGTCGATCACAATGATGCGGCGCACGTTGTTTGCTTCCATCAGCTGCGCGGCATCCACGGCCAGCGCGTCGGGGTCGATTGTGATCACCGGCGCGCTCATGATTTCGCTTACCAGTATGCGGTGCATTGGTGACTCCATGGTGCAGGCGCCGGTCTGTCCGGCGGTACGGGCCAAAGGCCGGCGGCCTCTCTAGGAGGCGTGCTCGACGACGTAGCGCAACACGTCGGTTGTGGTGAAAATGCCGACGACTTTGCGTCTTACAACCACGGGGAGCCCGCCGATTCTGTAGTCCAGCATCAGGCGGCAGGCGACATCAATTGAGCTGTCCGGGGCGACGGTAACCGGCTCGGCGGTCATGGCGTCGCCGACAGGAAGCTTCGCCCAGAAATAGTTGATTTCGAAGAGGCTCAGCGTGGTGACGCTGGACGGGGCGGCCTGGCGCAGGTCGCCGAAGCTGACGATGCCGATCAGACGGCCGTCGTCATCCACGACGGGAAGGCGGCGGCAATGATGCTCGACCATGAGATCCCGGGCATCTGCCAGCGAGGCTTCTTTGTGGCAGGTATACGGATTTGGCGTCATCCAGTGCTTTACCTGGCCGCTATTGGACCCCACTGGCGCCTCCACCCCAAGAATACGCGTTCAGAAACTGGTTTCTCATTTGTGGATACGGGCCGTTTCGGCGCGTAGCGCGGACAGCAGGGCCTTGCTGTGGGGCCCGTTGGCGCAAAGGCATAGCATTCGCTCGGCGCTGTTGTCTGCGTTGTTGTTGAAACGAACCATAAGGCGGTCGTCGGGCAGCAGGCCGTCGAGGCGGTCGGCCCACTCGATGACGACGACATAACGCGCGGCGGCGGAATCGAGCGGCGTTCCCGGGTCGTCGAGCGGCGTCTCTTCGACGGCATCAAAGATTTCATCCATACCCAACCCGTAGATTTCGGCGGCGAGGGAGCCGGCGTCGGCGGTCAGGCGGTAGCTGTCCACGTGGAACAGCCGCAGGTCTTGCGTTGCGGACGTATATTCGTTGATCAGGGTAAAGGTAGGGCTGGTGATACGCGCCTGTACGCCCAGACCCCTGGCCAGTCCCTGCGCAAAGGTGGTCTTGCCTGCTCCCAGATCTCCCACCAGGCCGATCACGGCGCTCGTGGTCTGCGGGCGGCAGATCGTCCGCCCCAGCAGTTCGCCGAGATTTTGCGTTTCACGCGGAGAGGAGGATAGGAGCGGGAAGCGGCAATGGTCGTTCACCCAATTGATCTCTGGCAAGTCCGCCGCCCGTCACGGGACTGGGATATCCGGCGGCCCGAATTTGAAGGGCGCATTGGAAAGAAACTCTCACGCCTGCGATTGTACCCCCCACGTTGCCGCAAAGCCAAATGCAGGATTTATTGTGTTCCTGTTACAATGGTAGTCAGCAAGACGCGGCACGAGCGGAAGCTCGGACACAAACGATCAGTCACCAGCAACTGTAGCCATGCAGTCAGGATATTCCTTGCGCCGGCTCTTTGTCGTCGGCCTCGTTATCGCGCTCTTTGGCGCCTCCTTATACACTGTTGTCGAGTGGATCATACCGGCGCTGACGCTGGGGCCGCTGGACAGAGGTGAGGTACAGGCGCGCGATATACAGATTTCCGGTCCTCCCAGCTTCCAGGCGCTGACGATAGACGGCGAGACTGTGGTCGAGCGCGCCGGTTCCCATTTTGGCAGGCCCCGCATCAGCCCCGATGGCGCATTGATGGCGATTACGGTTGTGCCGACAGGGACGGAGACGGTCGGCCTGGCTGAGATCTATGTGATCGAACGTGCGACGGGCCGGGTGCGCGAACGCATTCCCGGGCATAACCCGCGCTGGCAGACGGGACGCAGCAACCGGCTGCGATTCGATCAACTGGAAGCAAACAGCATTCGCGCCGCGACGTACGACGCGTCCGACAGGTCGATCATACCCGACGAGAACCTGCAGCCGGATGACAATCCAGCCGGAGTGGAGGCGGCCGAGGTTGAGATAACGGCGCTGAGTTATCCGGCGACGATTCGGGTGGCCCACCACCCGGAAAACAACTGCCGCAACGTACCGGACTGGCAGGTGGACGTAGTTCCGTTCGAGGAGTATGTGGCCCGTTCGGTTCCCGCGGAGGTTCCCATCTCGTGGTCACCGGAAGCGCTGGCCGCGCAGGCGGTTGCCACCCGCACCTATGCCTGGTACCAGATTTTGCGCGGGCGGCGCTACTATGACGTGACCGACTGGGCCAATTTCCAGATGATGTGCAACAATCGCTTTTCTTCCACGGACGCGGCGGTCAGCAGGACGGCGGGCCAATACTTGGCCTATGCGGGCGACAACACGAGCGCGCCGATCATTGCCATGTACAGCGCCAAGAACAGCCATCCGACGCTCACCAACCGGGCGGTCGCGTATCTGAAGGCGGTGCCGGACGAGACGGGTCTTGGCGAAGTGCGTTGGGGCCACGGCTACGGCCTGAGCCAGTGGGGGGCGGCGCGGCGGGCCGCGGCCGGCCAGACGTACCGCCAGATTCTGGGCCACTACTATACGGATGTCACGTTGCAGGATGCCCGCCAACCGACGCGGGCGCTGGGCGGAATCACCGGCCTGTCCTTGCGAGGTTATTTTCCCGCCGGCGGTCTGCGCTGGGGGGTTCTGGCGCCGGCGGAGCCGCTGTCGGGGAAAGTCGACCTCGACCCTGGCCCGGACTCTCTGCCTGTACGCGGCGTTTGGCTGCGCAGCGCGGATCTCAGCAGTGGCAGTACGTTAACCGCCTCCCTGACGCTGAGCAACGCGTTGCAGGAGACGAAGGCGCTGGAGATCGACTGGGACGCGCCTGCGGCGCCGACTTTCGAGGCGCCTTCGGCGGTGGAGGTACAGAGGGCCAGGTTAACGCTCGAGACACCGGAGCGGGGCGCGACGATCGGTCTCAGCAACAGTTGGACCTGGCAGGGCGAAAACCTCTACAGCACGACGGGCGAAGATGTAAATGATGACGACGCCGAGGGCGAACGCGCGCGGGAGGCAAGAGCCGACGACCATGCCGCGGGCTGGTGGTACGGCCCTTACGCGACCGGCATTCCGCACAACGCCACCTATCGCGCGCTCTTCCGGCTGCGGATGGGTGAACCTGACGACGATGACAACGACAATGTGCTGGCGGATCAGCCGATCGCCCGTTTGGATGTGACCGACAAGGGAGGGACTCTGGGTCTTGGTTTGCGCGACATCTGGCCGAGCGATTTCACCGCCGCGGGCGAGTATGTCGAGATTCCCGTCGATTTCCATCTGTTCAACGCGGTCGAGGGGTTGGAGTTCCGCGTGAAATGGCACGGAGAGGTAGACCTGGCGCTGGACCGGGTCCGGCTGTGGCAGCTGCAGGATATAACGAGCCGAAGGACGATTGACTGGGCGCTCCCGAGCAGCGGCACGTCGACCGTTTCCGCGATCGCGTTCGATGCAGCCAGAAATGCGAGCCCGGTTGTCACCAGGTATATCGAGTTCGGGAGCGAACTGCCGCCTGTGTTCGGCGATTTAGAGCACCTGCAGAGCTGGTGGACAAGATTGCCTGTCCTGATTTCGGTCCCTTTGCAGGACTTTAACAGCGGGCTGGACACGACCAGCGGCAAGCTGCTGCTGGACGACGAGGAGAAGGCGGCCCATTTCAGCCTGCCCAACGATCCGCTGGAGGCGCAGAAGCTGTCAGCGGCATTGAGCGACCTCGCGGACGGCACGTACACTGTGCGTTTCAAGGCCAAAGACCGATCCGGCCTGGAGGGCGAAAGCGCAACCGGGCAGCTGCGCGTTGACCGGACGCCGCCATCCGTTCAGGCGCGAGCCGTGCAGGTGGCATCTGAATCTTCGGACGAGGGGGAAGAAAGCGGCGCAAATTCGGCTGAACAGCGCGGGCTGTTCAGTGGGCCGGTTCAGGTCACCATCGAGGCAGAAGACGCAACCAGCGGCGTGTGGGGTATCGCGTATGTTTTGAACGACGGGCCGGTTGCCCTGTACAGTGAACCGTTCACAATCTCCGAGGACGGCATTTACAGTGTCCGCTATTGGGCCAAGGACAATGCCGGCAACTTCTCGAGCAGCAGCCGGTTGCGGGTTTGGGTCCGCAGCGGCGGATCAGAGGAGGAGACGGACGAGGAATCGGAGGGCTCCACACAGGGCCAGACACGGGGCCAGACACAGGGCCAAACACAGGGGCCGACTCAGGGTCAATCAGGGGGCCCGACGCAGAGCCCTGGTTCGAACCCGGCTCAGGGGCAGACGCCGGCCCGGGCGCAAGACCGAATCCATGAAGTGTTCGTCCCGGGGTTGCGGAACGAATAGGGCGCGGGCTTTTTTCCGCCGCGCCCGTTACGGCGGTTCAGGCGGTCCATGGAGCTATGGATCGGTGGCCACAATCCATTGCAGGAGTTGCTCACCGTGCTCTTTGACGAGGGCGGTGGCGCGTTCCGAGTCACCGGCTTCTGCCCGGATTTCGAAGAGGGGGCGCTCGGGGTTGGGGCCGATATGGACCCACCCTTCGGCGCCGAGGTCGATCTTGAGGCCGTCGATGGGGATGACGGCATCGCCCTGGTAGTTCTGACTGAGCAGGCGCATGACGGTGCCCTTGGCCTCCCAGGGGCAGTCGATTCGATGGTGCGCCATAAAGAACATTGGCAGGTCGGCCACGATTTCACTGACCGCTTTCTGACGCAGACCGAGATATTCGAGCAGGCGCACGGTTGCCAGAAGCCCGTCGGAGACGGGTTGCAGATCGGGGAAGATAAAGTGGCCGGCTCCGTCGGTAGCGAAGAGCACATCCTCGTTCGCGGCCCGCATCAGGTGGCGCAGATCGTTCTGGGTGGAGACGACCTGGCCGCCATAGCGGTTGACGACGATCTCGAAGGCCCGCGGCAACACCGCTGGCAGGGCGACCTTGGCGGCGGGATTGGCGTACAGGGCCAGCTCCAACATCAGCAGCGCCGCGGTCATATCGTCGAGCACGACGCCCCTCTCATCAATGAGAAAGACTCTTTCGCCGTCAACATCGAGTTTGACGCCGACACCGACATCAAGGACCGCCATGATTTTGGCCATATGCTGGAGTTGATGGCGGAACTGATCGCTGATGGCGCCCAGTTTTGCGCCATTGAGGGGCAGATAGTCGACTTCGAGGAGGTTGAGGAGGGTCGACAGGGTATCGCCGCTGAGGCCGTGTGAGGTGTCGACGACGATTTGCGGATGAACGTGGGGGGCGGTGGCGCGGATCCGGTCGCGGTCGACACAGGCGAGGAAGCTCTCGATATAGCCTTCGGTGGGGTCGGCCGGATAGTCGATCTGGCCGACTTCGTCAAGGAAGGCGCGGCGGAAGTCTTCGCGCGAGAAGCTGCGTTCGACGGAACGTTCGGCGGTCCGGCTCTGGTCGAGGCCGCGGCTGTCCATGAACCGGATGTCGACGACGCGCTGGTCGAGCGGGCTGAGACGGACATGGACGCCGGCTGCGGCGGCGGCGTGGGTGCGGATGAAATGACGGGCCACGGGCACGGGCACCTCGCCGAGATCCCAGACGTCGACGCCGGCGCTGGACAGACCGCTCATCAGGGCGCGCACCAGCATGCGCGAACTGCGGTGTGCGTCCCGGTTGATGACGACGAAGCTTCCGCGCGTGAGGTTGGCTCCGACGCTGCTGCCGAGCTTGGCGGCGAATTCGGGGGTAAAGTCGACATTGACAACGCCGCTGACACCGGCCCTGCCGAAGAGAGAGCGGCGGCCGCGGCTGCCCCAGATAATGCTTTCACGCACGACCGCGCCCGGCTCGATGCGTTTGTTCGGCCAAAGTTTCACATCGGGGTGCACAACGCAGTTCTCATCCAGCACACAGTTATCGCCGATCACGACGTCCTCATAGGCGATGGTGCCGCTTTTGAGACTGCACTGGCGGCCCACGATTGCCCCCAATAGTTCGCAGGTCTCCCCTATGTAGGTGTTGCGCCAGACAACGCAGTGCTCCAGGCGGCTGTAGCGGTCGACGATGGTGTAGTCGCGGACCACGCACGGCCCCTGGATCGTGACGCCCTGCTTAATTTTGACGGCGTTGCCGAGATAGACGGGCCCGATGATTCGTGCGTCGGGGGCGATTTCGACATCGGCGCCCAGGATCAGTTCGCCGCGCTGGCGCGCGTCTTCGAACGGGGCGTTCTGGCCGCTGTCCGCCGCCGGATTGGAAGGAGCGGGGTCTTCGCCCGGCGCGGTTTCGCCGAGCGGTTGGGGCAGCCAGACTCTGCCGCTGATGAGGTCGGCGCTGGCGCGCATGTACTCGCTGATCGTGCCGACATCACACCAGTATCCCTCGGAGACGTAGGCTTGGAGCAGCTCGCCCCTTCGCAGAAGATCAGGGAAAAGGTCGGTGGAAAAGTCATAGGCGGCATCGGCGGGGATATGGTCGAGGACCGCGGGTTCGAGCACATAGATGCCGGTGTTCACGCGGTCGGAGCGGATGGCGCTCCAATCCGGTTTTTCGAGGAGCTGGGTGATGCGGCCGCTTTCGTCGCTGACGACTGCGCCATATTCGAGGGGGTTGGGAACAGAGTAGACGGCGATTGTGGCGAGAGCGCCGGCGGAGAGATGGTGTTGGACGGCGGCCTGCAGGTTGAAGTCGGTCAGGGCATCGCCGCTGATGACGAGGAAGGTATCGTCGAGATGGGAGGCCGCGTTCTTGACGCCGCCGGCGGTGCCGAGAGGCATTTCCTCGACGACATAGGTGATGTTGAGCCCGAGGCTGCCGCCGTCCCCATAGAAGTCCTGGATCACGGAGGGCAGATACTGGAGGGTGATGATGACCTCGGCGATGCCGTGATATTTGAGCAGGCCAAGAATGTGGCCGAGGACCGGTTTGTCTACAAGGGGGACCATCGGCTTGGGACGCCCAATCGTCAGGGGGCGCAGGCGGGAGCCTTCACCGCCGGCCATGACTACGGCTTTCATGATTTGTGTCCAGTGACCATTGGTCAGTGGCTAGTGGGCTGCGCTGGCCACTGGCAAGGGTGACCGTCCGCTGCGGCTAAATGGGCGGCCAGGGATAGTTGCGCTGGTGAGCGGGCGGCAGGGGATAGTGACGATCGGCGAGCAGTTCGCGAATGCGGCGGCGCAGGGCATCGAGTTCGGGGACGCTGAGAAGCAGCTCGAGGGCACTGTGTATCGGCTCGGCGCTGATAAGACGCTGCAGCGACTGCAGGTCGGCGAGCAGCTCTTCCTCGATCGGTTCGCCGGCGAACTCCCAGATAACGGTGCGCAGTTTATATTGATGATGGAAGCAGATGCCGTGGTCGATGGCCCACATATGCGCGTGCGCCGGTTCCCCCCACCCGCCGGCGACAGTGAACCGGCGGTGGTAGCCGTAAAGGCAGTGGCCGGCCTTGCGGTCGGCATTGTTGATAAGAAAGTCGAAGAGTGTCAGGCGGCGCAGGGCGGGGGCGTAGCGGGCATCCTCGCGCATATTGAAGTAGTGGAATTCCGGGTCGCACTCGATGAAGAACTGGATGCTGCCCGGCCCGCGCGGGCCGTCGCGCAGGACGGTTGGCGGCACGAGGCTCCAACCGAGGGCCTCGCTGACGACGAAGGCTGCGGTCTCGCGCTGGCAAAGCGTGCCGGCCGGGAAATCCCACAGGGGGTTTTCGCCGCGGCGCGGTTTGTAGACGGCCGGGATCTCGTGCTGCTGATGATGAACGGTAGCCAGAAAGGTGTAGTTGGAGCTGTACGGCAGGAGCCCTTTTTCTTCGATTCTGCCTTCCGCCAGGGCGCTGATCATCTCTGCGGCTGCGGTCGCGGCAGGCCGGCCGCGACTGTGGTCCACGCTGCGCGCCTGCTGTTCGATGGTCTTATCGTCCTCGGTCATGGCGGCAAGCCGGTTGTTGGCGGTGTTGCGGGTCGTGTTTCTGCGCTATGCGGGGCGCGGCACATTGTAGGACAGCGTTGCAGTGCAAGGCGCAGCGCAGGTTACAAGGACAAAGGAAACGCGTGGCCGTTCGTGCGCGGGCAGAAGTGGCCGTCCGGCTCGATGACGCGGCCGCACAGGGGGCATTCGGGCCTGCCGGCGGCAACGACCTGCAGGGCATGCTCGCTCAACGAGCGCATTTGCGCCCGCGTTGCATAAAAGCGGGCCTTCTGTTCGTCGTCCTGGTCTTCGAGCATTGGGGGGCTGGCCGGGTCGGCGGGCGGGCCCCCCTCTCCGCCGGCATCCGGGATGGCCTGCGCGATCAGAACCATGAGGTCGTGCCGTTCATCGTACCCCAAGCCCAGTTGTCCGACGCGAAAGGCCGGGTCGAGCGGTTCACGCAGACTGGGCGCCGCGGTTTCTTCCTCGACGGCCGGCAGGTTGGCCCGTTCCTTTTCCAACTCCTCCAACAGTTGCAGGATAGAGCTTGCGAGCGCGGCCACCTGCTCCTTTTCCATGATCAGGGTGGCAATGTCAGCGCCCTGGCGGGCCTGCAGGAAGAATGTGCGCTGGCCGGGACGTCCGACTGCGTCGGCAACGATTGCGCTAACCGGATTAAAGTCGTAGGTAAACTGTGATTCCATATGGCTTTGGCTGGTAATTTATCGCTGGCGCAGGTGCGGGCGTGCTGTCATGCGCCGGCAGGGTGCCTATTGTCCCGCGTCGGCACCAGCTGGACGTGTTGGCCTCTGGTTGCGTTCAGGTCTTCCTACTCCAACTTTATCACAGGGAAACCGCCGCTGTCATTCATGGCGAGGATGCTTGGTCCAAAACGATGAAAGGCGACAAGACTGATCGAAGCGGTGCTGATCTGGATGCGCTGGAAGAGGTCGAGCGGCGTGCCGAGGTAGTAGGCGAGGCTGGTGCGCAGGACATCGCCGTGGGCAATGACGGCGATAACCTCGCCGGCGTGTTGGGTACGGATGCGCTCCAGAGTTGTGATGACGCGATTCTGCACTTCTCGCAGAGTTTCGCCCCCCGGGAAACGAAAGCCGCCGGGGAATATCTGGACCAGCCGCCATTCCGGTCGTTTGCTCAACTCCTTCAATTCGCCGCCGCGCCATTCGCCGTAATCGACCTCCAGGATGCCCGGCTCTATCGAGACGGAGAGGTTCAGCGCCCCGGCCAGAGGCTGGGCCGTCTCCAGGCAGCGCAGGAGCGGGCTGGAGTAGACGGCGGAGATGGGCTGCGCTTTGAGGCGCTCGGCAACCTGTTGGGCCTGCTCCCTTCCCTTTTCGTTCAGAGCCACGCAAGGCGTCCGCCCGGCCAGCGCGCCCCGTTTGGTCCAATCGTTTTCGCCGTGGCGGATGAGGAAGAGATAGGTTGGGCGCGGGGGTTTTTCCTTTTCGCTTCCGTCGTCGGCCTGATTTTCTCCTTCGTCTTTGGCTTCCTCAGGCTCCTCTGTTGTTCCACTTTTTTCTTCGATCAAACCGATTTCTCTCTCCAAGGGGTGGGATTCCGCTTGTGCCGGTCCGTTGCATTTCCATTGTAACCGTGATCCGGCGCTGTGCAAATGCGGGAAACGGATTGGGTCAAGGGCAGGGGAACTACGGGGCGCGGGATGGGTCTGCGCAAGGTGTTGATGATGCTCGTTGTGGCGGGACCCTTTAGGCAGGGGCGGCCAGGCGCGTCATCTGATGGAGCAGGCATGTGCCAGGTTTGACCGGGTTGGGGGGCGCAGCATAGGATGATGCAAAAGGACCCGGTTTTGCATGAGAGGAGGTGACGCCTTTGAAGGAGATCACGGTCAGAGGAATTGACGAGGAGCTGGGCGTCCGCCTGCGCCGCCTGGCAGAGCGGGAGGGGCTCTCTCTGAACCAGGCCGCGCTCCGGCTGCTGCGAAGAGGAGCTGGCTTGGCGGAAGGTCCAGGCAGGGGAAATACGGTGGGTGATTCATTCGACCGGTTGATAGGGAGCTGGACCCAGGAGGAAGCGGATGAAATGGAGGCCGCGCTCGAGGAATTCGAGACCATGAAGAAGTAGAGGAAGCAGAACCGTGCGTAAATCTGAGCGCTTGGCGTGAGTGAAGCGGCGGTCTGCCGCCCACGCCAATTTGGAATGCTATGGACTCTCAACCAATAGCCGCTTCAGCGGCCAAAACGCTCTCCCGCCTTCGCCAACCAGCCTGTTGATCAGACTCTCCGTTCCGCTCTTCGTACTAGGATTGCGGTGCAGTATCTCCAATGCCTCGATCCACTGATTGTCCGACTCCCAAAGCCACATTACTCGTTGGTTTTTTCCGCGAACGCCCCCTTCATGCAGATACAGCCGGGCAATATCAAGGGTATCCTCTGGCGCCGCCTGCGCCAGCCGGGGGCTCGCCTTGACAAGCCCAATATCCCACGTCAAGAATCCGTCTGCCCTTTCAAGGGTTTCCCTCACTCGTTTCGCAAGCCAGTCAGGCTTGAAAATCCCTTTGTCCAGGTTGATCCAGAGACCAAATTCCATGTACACGTCCCGCTCTTTACCTTTCTTCAGCAGCCAGTCCCAAAGCTCTCTTATCCGACTCTTGACCTCCCGACTGAATTCAAAAGATTCATCGCTTATGTCTCTGGATATGAATGAACGCCCAATATCTTTGACAAAGTGTGCATGTTGTGTCGGACTGTCATTATTCCAGAACGCCTCCAACAGGGGGTGGCTCAGGCCGAACTCTTCGTAGTGCATGTAAGCAAGCGCAAAGTGCTGTGCGAGGCGCGCGCCAGGTTCGCTGTAGTTTTGTCTTCGTGGCGAATCAGAGGCGTCTGGCAGTTCAAGGCCGCGCCGATAGAGAGCTTGGATTTGTGGGTCAAAGAACATATCTTCGTAGAGGTTTCTCGCCAGAAACCCTCCCCATGCCGCGGTGTAGAGATGCTCCTCCGCCTGCTCTTGGGGAAAGATCCGCTGCAGTAGCTTTCGAATCCAATCAATGTCGCTAAAGTAGAAGAATGGCAGGTAGTATCCAAACAAGAACATGAGCGATCTGCTGTTTTCGTTCCATAACACGCGTTCGTACATTCTCTTGACGTCATCGGAAATCTGTACTTCTTCGTCAGGTCTGAACTTACTTCTATCCTGAAAGAAGAACTGCACAAATGCCTCAAAGGCCCTGCCGCGCACTGAGTTTATGGCCAGCGAGTGAAGCTGGTTGACACGGTAGTCCCTGTCGCCGGAAGATAACGTTTCACCCTGTTCGTCTGCCGAAAACGGTTCGGGACATGACAGCAGATAGCCCGTAATCTCCAGTATCTGAGCGCGATAGGTGACAAAGTCAATCGGCGTAAGGCCATCCCGCTCGGTGAGCAATTCACGCAGAACATCGGCTACTGCCGAATGAACCGCATCCCAGTTGGCCAGCCATAAATCGTACCAGCCAGGCTCTCTTCGCCCTCCTTCAAACGGCTCTTTCGTACCAAAGTCCCTGATGCTAGTCAACAAATCGATCACGCCGCCCCAGTCGACCTCTGACGCGGCCGCTCTATCCTCTTTTATCGCTTCCCGAACGCCCACCAGGAATGCGTAAGTGTAATGCTGATCAAGCAGCCCGCGCTCGAAGAACAGACCAGCCTTCTCGACGTACTCACGCAGCCGCCCAGGGATATCGTTTTTCAAGAGATCGCCAACGCCTTCCGCATTTAGTGGGTTGTAAAGGTCGACCTCACTGTTTTGCGCATGCAGTTCCGCCGGCGTCCACGCATGACGGAGTCTGTTGGCAATCTCGGTGATAGGCAACTTCCCAAACTTTCCCTGCGAGATGGGAGCTTGTGGTGTGATTGTCTTAAGTTCGCCGTCCCCCCCAATGATACTGGGGGGAGGCTCATAATCCGGATCAAGCCGGTAGCCCGCTTCCTCCACCAGTTGCTTTATCGCAGGCTGCGCGTTGAGGAAAGGAAGAATCATGGAAAATAATCGAGACCCATCGTATCTGATATCGAAAGGTTCTCTGAAGGTTGCCATAATCTGTACCACATACTCCAGCTTATCGCTTTCGGACATTACCGAAAATCCTGCTCGCAGTGCCTTCAGGTACTCAGCGCCGGACATCACGAAGTAATACCCTTCCATCTGGTCGTAACGATTCTCCTCCGCGAACAGGGCGAAAAAAGCCTGCTTGAGTTCCTCTCTGAACGCCTTCGGGCACAGGCTCAGAACGAACAGACGCAACCGCCTTATAACGCGGTTGTCCGGCAGGGGGGCCAGATGTTCCATGTAAATCCTTCTGACATCGCCTGATTCGGCGCACCGTTCCCCGATCAGACGAACCGCCAACGCTTTTGAAGCCGCCGCCAGTTCGCGCACATCTTCCTGCCACCCATCAGACTGGCCCGGCTCCAAAGTGAAGAAATCTACATCCAAGAGTAGAAACTGGTCGGAAGTGGCCATGATCTCAGCCATTTTGCTTGTCGTCAGGGCCCACGCGCGCTCCGCGTACTCTGGGGCCACGGCTGCCAACTGTTCGAAAAGCTTCGTGCGGGGGAGATCGTCCAAATAGAATGGGCTTTCGCGATAGCGGGACACATCGCCCGTCTCCTCTCCGGGACGCACAGCCAGCACGGCCTCTGCAAGGAGAAGGAAGCTTTCAAAATCGTTGGCGTCAGCAAGGGTACCGAGCATCTCTTCATATGCGAAACCGGAGTGACTGTATACTTCATCAAGCAGCTCTACCCACTTCTCGGTCCGAATCTTGTCAATCACGCGTGCCAACTGATCTGCCGGCAAGGCGCGGCACATCCGCAAGAAGCTGTACGCAACCTCCTGACTCCGCGTATCCGTGGATATCGGGATCGTCTGCATAATATCTACAACCTGCGCCGGACATTTTTCCGCCATGTCCAAGAGGTAGCCAAGCTCCGGCGTTCTGAACCCATCAAGGGACGGATCTTCGTCCTCAAGGACTTTCAGAAATCCGTTTCGCCACAGCCAGTCCAGCCACCGTTCATCGGCTTGATGATAGAAATAGCGGCGAGCATCCAGGTTTGTCTGAAGGAGTTCCTGAAGACGCTCTTTTTCCGGTGTTTGTGGCCCATTATTCGTCATGCCTTCCTCCCCTGGCTGTCCTACACCCTACTGAGGCGGCCCGCTGCTCACTAGCTCGTCAATCTCTCTATGCAGGTCAAGTTGACGGGTCAATGCTCGCCCCATAGACCTTTCAAAGTCAGCCAGAATCTCTTCAAAGTCAGGAATTGTGGCCGAAATACGACTGTGATGAGCCACATCACTTAGATGATTGTAAACTCTCCCTACATCATCCATGAGTCCAGAGTCTACAGATGCAGAACCGTACCTCTCAAATGCTTCTCTCATATCATCAGGTATGTATACCGACCGGCGATTGGCAGTTTGGGGCTTGGCAAGTGAAGGGGGATCGGGTATACTGTAGGTATAGTCAACTACAGGAGATAGCCCGTGAACATCCCCGCAATTTACCGCCAGTTCCCGACACAAGAAGCCTGCATCAGCCACCTTGA